>CACFYZ010000004.1 GCA_902570675.1 uncultured Pelagibacteraceae bacterium | reverse complement strand
CTTCGCTCAAATCATATAAACCATTGCCTTACAGACAGCAGGTAATCTACAATGACGCTCATAGACAAATAATCAATGACTCTAAATCGACAAATTTTGATTCACTTAATTACGCTTTATCTCAATATAAGAATATAATTTTAATCTGTGGTGGGGAGATAAAAAGTAATAAAATCAATATATTAGATAAAAATAGCAAGAATGTACTTGCTGCAATTATAATTGGAAAAGAAGGTAAATTATTTGAAAATTATTTTAAGGATAAATGTAATACCATATATGCAGTAAATCTAAAAAAGAGTTTTGAGATAGCCTTGGAAATATCTTTAGATTCTAATGAGTATCAAGCAATTCTTTTTAGTCCAGGAGCAGCGTCATTTGATCAGTATAAAAATTTTGAGGAGAGAGGAAAACATTTTACTAATATCGTAAAAACTACGTATTTCAATGAATAGTGATATTAATGAAAAATCTATAATAACAAACTGGGTAAAGCAAATTAACAAACCAATTTTTTTGAGCGTCACAATATTAATGACAATTGGTTTATTTATAAGTTTAACGATTAATCCAGGAACTTCAAAATATTTAAATAACAATTTATTTTCATATTTTAATATTCAGGCTTTATATTTAATCGTAGGTTATGTCATTTTTTTATTAATATCATTTATCAATGTTGATCACGTTAAAACAGGTTCAACATACTTATTTATAATTGTATTTATCTCTCTCTTGGTAACATTAATTATCGGTGTTGAAATCAAGGGATCAAAACGTTGGCTTTATTTATTGAATATTTCAATAATGCCAATTGAAATCTTAAAACCTTTTTTTTGTGTAATACTTGGGATAATTTTAAATAACCGATACCAAAAAAATAAATATTCATCTTATACAGTAAGTTTTATTATCTTTAGTTCAATCTCAATTATATTAGTTATGCAACCTGATGTTAGTCAATTATTTTTAATTTCAGTAATATATTTTTCTTCAGTTTTTATGAGTGGTTTCAGCATTGTTATACTTTCAAGTCTTATAGTCTCAGGTATTATATTTTCTATTTTAATTTATTTAATGAATTTTAATGTCCAAAATAGAATTAATTCTTTTTTTTTTCCCGAAGATTACGATTTAACTCAAACAGAGTTATCTTTACAAGCGATCAAACAAGGTGGTTTAATAGGGGTTGGGCCTGGAAATGGTCTTCTTAAAAACAAAATTCCTGAAGCTAATTCTGATTATATATTTTCTGTAATTGCTGAAGAGTATGGGCTCATTGGATGCCTAGTAATTTTGTCACTTTTTTTCATAATCGCTTATCAAGGATTTAAAAAAATATATGGTAACAATGACCATTTCATCCAAATTTGTATTTTTACACTAATTATATACATATGTTTACAAGCCCTTGTACACATTGGAGTGAATATTAGATTAATACCAACAACTGGAATTACTCTTCCATTTATAAGCTATGGAGGCTCATCAGTATTAGGGATGTCAATATCTTGCGGTTTAATTCTTCTATTATCTAAAAAAAACCACATTAGAGAATAAAGATAATTAATATGAATAGATATATCCTAATTGGCGGTGGAACAGGCGGTCATTGCATCCCAATGAACGTACTTTACGACTATATAATTAAGGATAGTCAATGCATTATAATTACTGATACCAAAGGTATGCGTTTTTTTAAAAATAGACCACCTGAGTCGATTATTGTTTTAAAAAAATTAATTAATAGCCAGTCCCAAATTGCATACTTAATAAATTTACCATATCTCTTTGTAAAATCTCTCTGGATTTTATTGCAAGTGAAACCTTCTGCCTTAATTGGATTTGGAGGATATTTTACGATACCAGTAATTTCAGCGGGTTGGATAATTGGAATTTCAGTTTTCATTCACGAGGGTAATGCCTTGATTGGGAAGGCTAATAAATTTTTATCTAATTTTGCAAAAAAAACTTTTACTACTTTTAAAAAGACAATTGATCAAAATCATAATGTATTCAAAAAATCTCTACATGTAGGTCTACCTATCAGATATTCAGATGAGACCCTACATAATATTGATACTGATCAATATACAATATGTGTTTTAGGAGGAAGCCAAGGTGCAAAAAATTTATCATTTAATGTGGCTGAGGCAATTAATTCGGTACAGAAACAAATAAAGGAAAATATAATTGTGTATCATCAATGTCGAAAAGAAGATGTCAGTGACATTATACAATTTTATAACTCTCACCAAATTACTGCAAAAGTTAAAAATTACTTTTCTGAAATGATAAACCTTATCGCCAATTCAAATTTAATTATATCAAGATCAGGGTCATCGACAGTGAATGAAATTATTAATAATGGGATTCCTTCAATTCTAATTCCTTTTCCTTATGCGTCAGACAATCATCAATTCTATAATGCTCAAGTTTTAAATGAAATAAACTGTTCTGTATTAATAGAAGATAAAAATGCAAACGCAAAGAATTTAGAAATTAATATACTTAATTATATTAAAAATAAGCATAAAAATTTGAATATATCAAATCAACTAAAATCTCTGATAACTTATAACCCATCACTTAAGATTATTGATGAAATTGAAACAAAAATATGAAAATAAGCAAAAATAAAAGAATTCATATTATTGGAATTGGTGGAATAGGTATGAGCGGAATTGCTGAGATACTTCATGGACTAGGCTATAAAGTGCAAGGTAGTGATGTAAATTTAAATGCAAATATTATTCGTTTGAATCAACGTAAAATTAAAACATTTATAGGTCACAGCATAAACAATATGAAGAATGTGGATCTTTTAGTGTATTCGTCGGCAATAAGTAAAAATAATACAGAGCGAAAATTTGCTTTGAAAAACAAAATACCCTCTATATCGAGGGCTAACATACTCTCTCAGCTAGTTAAACTAAAAAAAACAATCGCTATTTCTGGTTCTCACGGAAAAACCACAACTACTTCGCTTATATCTTCAATTCTAGGAGCGTCGAAGCTGAAGCCAACAGTAATCAATGGTGGGATTATTAACGATTACGGAACAAATACCAAACTTGGAAATGGAGAATGGATGATAGTAGAAGCTGATGAGTCTGATGGTACATTCGTTAAATTACAATCCACTATATCTGTTGTTACCAATATCGATAAGGAGCATTTAGACTTTTATAATAACTTTCAGAACCTTAGAAAAAAATTTGAGAAATTTATTAATCAAGTTCCTTTTTATGGAGTTGCCGTTGTGTGTAATGATGACGAAAATCTAAGGAAAATAATTAAGAAAAATACATCAACTAATATTATCACTTATGGTTGCAAAATACCTTCTGACATACAAGGAAAAAATATTAAATATCTAAGGACAGGAGTTTGTTTTGATGCAATCATAAAAAATAAAAATAAAATAATAAAAAATATACAATTACCACTTTATGGCGAATACAATATTAATAATGCCCTAGCCGCAATTGCCGTTGCAACTAATTTAAATCTTAATTTTTTAGCCATAAAAAAGGCGCTATCAAAATTTTCGGGTGTTCAAAGAAGACTAACAGTTAGGTGGCAAAACGAATATATAAAAATAATCGATGACTACGCTCATCATCCTACAGAAATAAGTAATGTTATTAGAGGATTAAAAAAATCTTGGTTAAATAATAAGATTGTAGTAATTTTTCAACCTCATCGTTATTCAAGACTAAGTAATTTAAAAAACGAGTTTGCAAAGTGTTTCTGCGAATGTGACCATGTAATGATATCAGATGTGTATGCAGCCGGTGAAAAAAAACCAATTAATTTTGATTTAAGAAAAATAACAGAAAAAATTACTAAAAATTCAAAAGTAAAAGTCAGTTATTATTCAAATAATGAAGATTTATTTCAGTTTATAAGTATTAAGAAATCTGAAACTGTATTCTTATTTTTAGGTGCTGGTACTGTCACAGAATGGGCAAAGGATTTTTCTAGAGATATTAAAAATATTTATGAATAATCAACAAAAAATATTTTATAAACTGCATTCAGATCTAAATATTAAAGGTAAATATAACTTTAATCACAATCTATCTAAGAATACATGGTTTGGAATTGCTGGAAATGCAGAAATATTTTTTGTTCCCGACGATTTAACAGATTTAAAATTATTATTAGAAAATAGACCAAAGGAGATGAATATAACTATATTAGGACTTGGTTCAAATGTAATTATACGAGATGGAGGTATTTCTGGTGTTGTAATGAAGCTCGGGAAATCATTTAGTAATATTGTTGATAATGGAGAAGAATTAGTAGTAGGTGCAGCTGCTCATGATAAGGTTTTAGCAAAATTTTGTTTAAATAAGAGCATTGGTGGTTTTGAATTTTTATTTGGAATACCCGGTTCAATTGGTGGGGCTATTTCAATGAATGCAGGTTGTTATGGTTTTGAAACTAAAGATATTTTTAAGAAAGCTAAATGTATCACTTTTGATGGAAAATTATGTGAGCTAAAGAATTCTGAACATATGTTTACTTATAGAAAAAATAATAAAATAAATAATTTATTAATTTATGAGGTGTACTTTAAAAAAAAAATAAAAGAAAAAAAATTAATATTAAATGAAATGACAAAAATAGATGAAGAAAGAAAAAAATCTCAGCCTCAAAAAGTAAGAACTGCTGGCAGTACATTTAAAAACCCTAAAAATCAAACTAATGAAAAAGCTTGGAGTCTCATAAAGAAGTCAAATCAAGATATCTTCAAGAAAAATGGAATTTCATTTTCTAGGGAGCATGCAAATTTTATTGTGAATACTCAGTTTATATCAGCAAATCATATTGAAGATTTTGGGGAAGAAGTTCGAAGGAATGTGAGGGCCAGCACAGGAATAAATCTTGAGTGGGAAATTAAGATTCTCGGAAATAGATGAAAAATTCTTTAAATATAATGTTGTTATATGGAGGAATATCTGCGGAGCGAGAAATAAGCATCATAACTGCTAAAGCCATAAGTGAGTCTTTAAATAACATAGGTCATAATGTAATAGAAATTGATGCAGGCATAAATCTTGCAGTAGATTTAAATAAATACAAACCTGATTTAGTATTTAATGGATTACATGGAACTTGGGGGGAAGATGGAGAGGTGCAAAAAATAATTGAAAGATTTAAAATACCTTATACTCACTCAGGGGTAGAAGCATCACAAATTGCAATGGATAAAATAAAATCAGCTGAGGTATTTAATAAAAATAATTTTTTTCATCCTAAAACTTATCTAATAAAAATTAATGAAATAAATAAGCAAAATTTTTTTGAATACCCTTTTGTCTTAAAGCCAAGGAGTGAAGGTTCAAGTGTTGGAGTTGGTATAATACGCTCTGAGTCAGACAAAGAAAATTACATTCAGGAAAATATGTTTAGAAAAGAGGTTCTTATACAACAATTTATTAAAGGTCCTGAGATAAATGTAGCAATTTTTGGAAATAACAAAACAGGCTCTTTAGAAATCGATCCCAAAAATGAATTTTATGATTACGAATCAAAATATTTTGATAAAGGTCAGACAAAACATATTATCCCCCCTCGACTAAATGATGATCAAATTAAAGAAGTAGAAAAACTTGCACTTAAAGCACACCACTTAATTGGCTGCAAGGGGATTTCTAGAATAGAATTTATTTTAGACAGCTCCAGTAAACAGTTTTATATTTTAGAATTAAATACGCAACCTGGGATGACTCCAACTTCCCTTGTGCCTGAAATTGCTAAATATCATGGAGTTAATTTTGATGATTTAATTAAATGGATGATCGAAGATGCAAAGTAAATTAATCAAAATAATAAATTATACTTCAATATCACTTGTATTTCTAATTAGCCTTATTTTATTTTTAAGTATTCAATATCCTCAAATCTTAAAAAATAAGTTTCTAATAAAAAATATAAATATTATTGGTGACGATAAATCTGATAAACAAGATATAAAAAATTTAGTTATAGCACAAAATAAAGATTTATATTTGATTAAGCTACAAAGTTTAAAAGAAGTAATTGAAGCTCAAGAATGGGTAAAAAAGGTAAACATTAAAAAAATTTTTCCTTCAACAATAGAAATTAATATTACAGAAAATGACCCTTTTGCAGTTTACGTTTCAGATCAAGATACATATTTAATTGATGTTGACGGTTCATTTATCACAAAAGTCAATCAAGATACTTACGATCATAACTTATTAATTGTGAGAGGTAATCAATCTAATCTTAATTTAGAAGATTTGATTAAAAAAATAAATATTCACTTTCCATCATTAATAAAAAAAATTAAAACACTTGAGTTTGTTGAAGAAAGAAGATGGAATCTAAGCCTCAATAATAATCTAATTATTAAACTTCCAGATGAAAATGTTGGTAAATCACTTATAAATCTTAAAAGTTTATTCATAGAAGAAAAAATATTAGAAAGTAACGTTATTGAAATAGATTTAAGAATTAATGGTCGAGCTTCATTAAAAGTATTAGATGGAGAAATAAAATACGGTGTAGATGAAATTTAATGCAGCAGAATATTATAAGTGCGGTAGATATTAGAGCAGATAAAATCATTTGCTTAATTGCACAAGAGCTGCAAATTATAAATAAAGGTAAAATATTACAACTAATTGGCATAGGAACATCAAAAATGCCTGTGGATTGCCTTAAACCATTAGCACTTGATAGTGAAATTATAAAAAAATATATCGGTGATGCAATAAAATCAGCTGAAAAAGAAGCAGGTGTTAAATTACAGGATATATTTGTAAGTATTTCAGAAAATTTATCATCTAAATATTTAAACTTCGAGGTTAATATTGGTAATAGCAATATTAATGAGGAAAATATAAAACAATTTTTTAGCTCAGATTCTTTTAAAGAACTATATACCCAAAATGAAGAGCCACTTCATTCTTTTCCTATTAGTTATAGAATAAATGATAAAAAAAGTGTCTCAGAACCTATTGGCCAAAAGGCTGATAAATTAATGGTAAAGTGGCATATTATTAATGTATCAAAAGATTATTTAAATAAAGTTTATTCGTTATTTAATGAATTAGAGATTAATCTAAAACAAGTGGTTTCAAGTCATTATTCTAGTAGTTTAGCTGTATTAGATGATTACGAATCTGATAATGGAGCAGTAACAATAGATATTCAAAAAAATAAAACAATTTTGTCTTACACTTTTGATGGTCAAATTATCGGGTATGATCTTATTAAAATTGGCACTTTCCATTTTGCTAATGATATTTCACAAATAAAGTCCATCTCCTTAGATGAGTCAGAAAAAATCAGAAAACAACTCGACATTGTTGATTTTGATCGTAAAAATAATAAAACATTAGACCGGTTCTTTGATATTTACATTTCTAGAGCAAATGAACTTGTTGATTTAATTAATAGAAAAATTGAAACATCAAGATTCAATTCATTAATTTCAAGTAATATTGTATTAACTGGCTATGGCGCTAAGTCTTTAACTGTTCAAAAATTAATGAAACAAAAGTTTAATTTGAGGCAATTTCGTCTAGGATCCACAAAAAAAATTAACGGATCTAAAACATTTCTTGACAATCCCTCATTAGTTTCAGCATTTGGATTACTTTCATATGCAACAAACCATGTTCTAGAGGGCGAAAATACAAATAAAAATACGAAAAAAAAATCAATTTTATCAATATTTTACAATTTTTTTCGTAATTTATAGAGAGTTCCAAAAAGTAACAAATAGTAACAATCTTTGTCTGTAAAGCGAAACTCTCAAATCGTATAAATTAGAAGTATGCAAATGACCATAAATAAATCTTTTAATTTAAGCGGTATTACCCTTCACAGTGGTAAACATTCAAATATATCTGTTAACCCTGCGCCAGCAGATACAGGCATTGTGTTTAAAAGAAATGATTTAAAAGTATCTCATGGTGACACAATAATTAAGGCAAATTATCAAAACGTAATAAAATCAGATTTGTGTACAAAGATTGCAAACAAAAATAATATTAGTGTGTCAACTATTGAACATATTATGTCCGCATTTCATGGTATGAAAATTGATAACGCAATTGTAGAGTTAGATACTGACGAAATGCCAATACTAGATGGAAGTGCAGATGAATATGTTCGAGGTATTGAAAGTGTAGGAGTTAAATATTTAAGTTCAAAGAAGAAAATTATCAGAATTTTAAGACCAATTATCTCTAGAAATAATGAATCTTATATTAAAGTCCAGCCGTCTGAAGAATTTCAAATAGATTATACAATCAATTATGATCATCAATCAATTAAGACACAACAGTTTAGTTTTAATTTCGATCAAGAAATTGATTACAAAAAAATAATCTCAAATTGTAGAACTTTTGGATTTAAACACGAAGTTGATTATCTCCGAGAGAAAGGACTTATAGCAGGTGGATCATTTGATAACGCAATTGTTTTAGATGATCATGGAATTATGAATAAAAATCCACTTAGACAGGAAAAAGAATTTGTGAAACATAAAATTCTTGATTTCATAGGTGATATTTTCTTGCTTGGCTCTAGCATAAAGGGATCATTTGAAATCTATAAGGGTGGCCACAGGCTAACACATGATCTAATGAAATCCATTATGTCAGATGACTCCAACTGGATTTTTGAAGATCATGCACCGTATAATTTAAAATTGGAGAATATAGATTATATTGAAGAAGTATCAGTTGCTATTTAGTCTTGAGATTAGTCCTTTAATCTAAAAAAATTTTCGTTAAAATCCTTCTTGTGAATAAAATTAAACTGCTTTTAGCTGCTGTATTTGTGTGTTTTTTACTAGCTGGTTGCACAAGTACAAAACTTGCGATTCCAGAAACAGAAGGAGAGAAACTGCAGATTTTATATTCTAATGCTATTGAACTTGTTAGAAAAAAAGATTTTGTAGATGCAGCAATTCTTTTTGAAGATATTGAGAGACAATACCCTTACTCAAAATGGTCAAATCAAGCACAACTTATGACTGCTTTTTGTTACTTTAAATCTCAAATGCACGAGGAAAGCATTGATGCGCTAGAAAGATTTATTGCTTTATATCCAAGTAGCAAAAAAATATCATACGCTTATTATTTAAGAGCGCTTAATTATTTTGAGCAAATCAAAGATGTAGAAAGAGATCAGAGCTTAACTACAAAATCAAAACAAGCTTTCTATGAAGTTGTTAATAGATATCCTGAGTCTGAATTTGCGGATGATGCATACGAAAAGATTGATATCATAAATGATAGATTAGCTGCCAAGGAGATTGTTATTGCTAGATATTATCAATTTAATCATCAATGGATTTCAGCTATTAATCGATACAACAAAATACTAAGAGAATATGATACGTCAGTCTACACAGAGGAGGCATTACACCGATTAGTTGAAATATATTTATCTTTAGGACTTCATGAAGAAGCAAAAAACTATGCCTCAACTCTTGGATTTAATTTTCCAAGCAGTGATTGGTATATAAAAAGCTATGAACTTGTCAAAGATTTAAGTTAACTTTTAAAAGTGGAAAAATTTCCAAAAAAAAAGTTTCAGGAACTTGTAAAAATCATTCAGTATCATAATAATCTTTACTACAATGATGATAATCCTAAAATTAGTGATGCAGAGTATGATGGGCTAATCAATGATTATAAAAAAATTAAGAAATCATTTCCTGTTGAAACTAAGCAATCCGATCTTTTAGATGAAATTGGAGGTAAGCCCTCTGAATTATTTTCAAAATTTAATCACCCTACAAGAATGCTTTCACTTGATAATGCAATGTCAGAAGATGACTTAGTAAATTTTCAAAAAAAAATATCTAATTTCCTCAACAAAAAAACTATTGATTTTGAATTTTCTACAGAGCCTAAAATTGACGGGTTATCAGTTAATTTGATTTATAAAAATGGCAAACTTGTTATAGCTGCAACAAGAGGCGATGGTCAGACAGGAGAAAATATTACAAATAATGTAATTACAATCAAGGATATCCCAAAACTCTTAAAAACAAAATCTCCACCAACCTCCATTGAAATTAGAGGTGAAATATTTATCACTAAAGAAGATTTTATAAAACTTAACACAGAAAATAATTTTGCTAACCCAAGAAATGCTGCAGCTGGCAGTCTAAGACAATTAGACCCAAAAGAAACTGCAAAGCGCCCTCTTAAATTTATTGCACACGGTTTTGGTTCATTTAATGGAGAAAAGAAAAATTACTATGATCAATTAATTGAATTAAAGTCCTGGGGAATTCCAATTAGTCCATTTCTCAAAAAAGTTCAAAATTTAAATGAGTTAATGACAATATATGGTGAAATTAACAAAAAAAGAGCAGAGATACCCTACGATATTGATGGACTTGTATACAAAGTAAATAATTTATCTTTTCAAAATAGGTTGGGAATTGTCGGTAAATCACCTCGATGGGCCATAGCACACAAGTTTGCGTCAGAAACTGCTCAAACTGAAATCAAAAAAATAGATATTCAAGTTGGAAGAACTGGCTCGTTAACACCGGTTGCAAGATTGAAACCAATAAATATTGGTGGTGTATTGGTTTCAAATGCAACACTTCATAATTTTGAAGAAATAGAAAAAAAAGATATTCGTGAAGGTGACTCTGTAATTGTTGAAAGAGCTGGAGATGTAATTCCTCATATCCTTAAAGTTGTTAACAAGAATAAAAAAAATAGACCAAAACTTTTTAAGCCACCTAAATATTGTCCAATATGTAAATCACCAACAATAATTGACCCAGATGAAGTTGTTGTCAGGTGTTCAGGTACTTATATTTGTGACGCTCAAAAAGTTGGTAGATTGAAACATTTTGTTTCTAGAAGTGCACTAGATATTGAAGGTTTGGGCGATAAGCAAATTAATCTTTTTTACAAAAAGGGACTAATTAGGGATTATGCTGATATTTTTGATTTAGTAGCAAAAAGAGCTATTGTTGTTAACTTCGAGGGTTGGGGCACACTCTCGTTCGATAATTTAATTAATGCAATTGATCAAAAGAAAAAAATTGAATTATCAAAATTTATATATTCTTTGGGAATCCGTTTTGTTGGTCAAATAAATGCAAAGTTAATATCGTCTGCCTTTTCCAATATTGAAGAATTTAAAAATTTTTTTGAAAGTGAAAATGACATTGTTAATGCTCTCGAAAATACAGATGGTCTAGGTCCAAAAGTCATTCAATCTTTTGTCGAATATTCATCAATCAAATCTAATAAGAAACAAATATTAAAACTAATTAACAAAGTTGAATTGTTTATTAAAAAAACTGATATCGTTAAATCAAAAATCACAGGAAAGAAAATAATTTTTACTGGAACGCTGTCATTAATGTCTAGAGCCGAAGCAAAATCAAAAGCTGAGAAACTGGGCGCAAAAGTTGTTTCATCAATAAGCAAATCCACAGATATCTTAGTATCAGGGGAAAATTCTGGTTCCAAGCTAAAGAAAGCGAAGGAATTAGGTGTAACGGTTATGAATGAGAAAGAATGGAATAATTTAGCTGGTTAATAAAGAAGAAGTTTGCTTTATCAGCCATTTTTTCTCATGTTTATTCATAAATCGCAATATATTAAGTTTCACATCTAAGTGATAGTTATCAATCCACTCAATCTCTTTTTTACTCAACATTTTTGTATTTATTAAGCTTCTATCAAGTGGAGCCATGGTTAATGTTTTAAAATGTAAATAGCCCTTTCTTAATTGTGATAAGATAAGGCTCTCAATTCTTATACCGTAGTCATTTTTTTTATAGAAACCAGGTTCATTTGAAACAATCATACCATCTTCAAAAGATATTTTAGAATATTGTGAAATAGACGGCGGACTTTCGTGTACATTTAAGAAACAGCCAACTCCATGTCCAGTCCCATGTTCAAAATTACAATTTATTTCTTTAAGATATTTTCTTGCAAGATTATCTAATTTTTTACCTTTTTCTCCAAACTTGAATTTACTGCACGCGACTGCAATATGACCTTTTAATACCCTCGTATACATCTCTATTTGATCTTTTCGCGGCTTATTAAAACTTATTGTTCTTGTTACGTCAGTTGTACCGTCAAAGTACTGAGCACCAGAATCAACTAATAATAAATCTGATTTTTTTATTTTTTTGTTAGTTGATTTATTTGCGCGATAGTGAACTATTGCGCCATTTGCACCCGTGCCAGCAATTGTTGGAAAGCTAAGAGAAAAAAAATGTTTATTTCCACTTCTTAAATTATCTAAATATTTAATCGCATCTAATTCTGTTATTGTTTTATTTTGTACTTGGTTTTTTATCCAATATATAAATTTTGTAAGTGATGCACCGTCTCTGATGTGTGAATTGACCATTCCTTTTTGTTCAGTTTTATTTTTTTTCGATTTTAAGAGCTGTATGACATCACCCTGAAGAATTAATTTTCCTTTATTTTTGATAGTATTAGCTAAGTTATAACTAATTGTATTGATATCACATATGAATGATTTGTTAATTCCATGTTCTTTAATAAATGAATTAATATCTTTTTGCTTTTTAAAAGATACATCAATGTTTAATTTTGTTTTTAGGTTGTTCGTGCAATCAGAAAAAATATAACATTTTCCATTTTGTTGAATAATTGCCTGAGATAGAAATATGGGCGTGTATTCAATATCTTTTGATCTTAAATTAAATACCCAAGAAATTGAGTCACATGCAGTTAAAACGTAATAATCTATTTTAGATTTTTTTAAATAATTAATAATTTTATTTACTTTGTTTTTAGCATTTTCACCTGCAAATTTTTTATCCAACACAAATGGTTTTGATTTAATTTTCTTTGGTCTACTTTTCCAAACTTGATCAATAAGATTTTTCTCTAGTGGTATCAAATTTGTTTTTTTGCCTAGAGATTTTGCATACGATTTAATTTTATAATAAGGTTGAATATCTCCCTCAAATCCTACATTTCTTGCCTTTTTTGATCTTAGTAAATTTAATGGAGTGAGTTTACTGTAATTATATATTTTATAATGTTTTTTACTAACCTCATTTTGCGCTTGGATGGTATATCGCCCATCAACAAATAAATAAGCTTCATTTTTACCTATGATAACATCTCCAGCTGATCCAGTGAAGTCACTAATCCATTCTAGTCGTTTACTATAAATTGGTAAAAATTCATTCTGATATTCGTCAGAGTGCGAAATTAAGTAATAATCAATTTTACTTCTAATTAATAGTTTTCTTATTGCTGCAATTTTTTTTGGGGTATTCAACATGGTTTAAGAAAATCAGATATTAATTTTTTTGTACCATGTTTATCAAAATCCACAACCGCCTTTGTGCCATCAATATCTTTTATTTGACCAACGCCAAATTTTTTATGTTCAACTGTTTGCCCTATTTTAAGTATGACGTCATCATTAATATCTCTTACATTTTCAATTTCAAGATCAACAACTGTTCGATAACTTGGAGATTGATTATTTTTAAAATCTAATTTTCTCGGTTTAAAGTCAAAATCTTGATTGAATTCATCAAATTCTTGATTTTGAAATCTATCCATATGACTGGAAGCGTGATTAACAGTCTTTATTAATTCTTGATCTAACTCTTCAATAAATCGAGATTGCAATGAGGGCATCCAATTGTTTTGAAACCGACGACTCATTGAGGTTGAGATATTAATTATTTTTTTAGCACGCGTTATGCCAACATAAGCAAGTCTTCGTTCCTCCTCAATGCCTTTATTTCCAGTTTCATCAATTGTTTTTTGATGAGGAAAAAGTCCCTCTTCCCATCCAGGTAAAAATACATAATCATATTCAAGTCCTTTTGCAGCATGAAGAGTCATAATGCTAACCTTATTATCTTCATTATTTTCGTCTATGGCTGTGACTAGCGATACGTGCTCTAAAAACTCTTCGATATTGTTATAATCTTCCATTGCAATAATTAATTCCTTAATATTTTCAATTTTTGTCTGAGCAGAAACATTTTTATCATTTTTAAGCATATTCATATAACCAGACTCATCGAGTAGCATTTTTAAAATGTCATAAAACTGCATGTTATCAATGGATGATTTTCCTCGATCGATGACAGAAATAAATGCTTTTAAGCTTGTAGAGATTTTTTTTGTAAACTCATCAGTATCAACCATACTTTTTGACGCTTGATACAATGAGATACGCTTTTGTTTTGCGTAAGATAAAATGTGATTAAATGATTTTTCTCCTATGCCTCTTTTAGGAGCCGTTAGAGCTCTTTCAAATGCAACATCGTCTTGACTTTCATATACCAACCTGAGGTATGAAACTGCATCTTTAATTTCAGATCGTTCATAGAAACGAATGCCGCCTACAATACGATAGGGAATTGAGTATTTTATTAAAGACTCTTCAATTTCACGTGATTGAAATACTGCCCTTACTAGTATTGAGATGTTATTTAGGTCAGGGTTATCGTCACTGTATTTCATTATATCCTGCGCAACTAAATCGGCTTCATCCCTACTTGAATTTACTAAATGAAGATGAATAGGCTCCCCATCGCCTTGTTCCGAAACAAGCTCCTTACCAAGCCTGTATTCGTTATAACTAATTAATGATGAGGCAGACTTAAGTATATTATTTGTTGAGCGATAATTTTGTTTAAGTCGTATTATCTTTGCATTTTCAAATTCTTTTTCAAATCGAAGCATGTTATCAACTTCAGCTCCACGCCAACTGTAGATTGATTGATCATCATCTCCAACACAACAAACATTTTTGTGATGGGAACCTAGAAGTTTTAGCCATTTATATTGTGCAGCATTAGTATCTTGGTATTCGTCAACATGAATATATTTAAAATTATTACTATAACGCTTGTGAATATCTGATACCTTAAAAAGATTGATGCATTGTAGAAGTAAGTCACCAAAATCTAGGCAATTTATTTCAAATAATCTTGCTTGATAAATTTGATATATAGAAAGACTCTTCTCATCTACTAAATTATCTAATGTTTCAGATTTAATTTCATTTGGATTAAGGGCTTTGTTTTTCCAATGATCAATTTTGGATTGTATTAGTTTTGGTGAAAATTGGGATTGATCTAAGTTTTCAGCCTTTATTATTTGTTTAATTAGCGAAAGTTGGTCATCCTTATCGAGAATAGTAAAACTTTGTTTAAGACCTATTACCTCTGCATGGTTTCTAATTATCTTTGCTCCGATTGAATGGAATGTTCCCATCCATGGCATTTTTTCCATATTTTGGCTAACTAGTTTTTGTACACGTTCAGACATTTCTCTCGCAGCCTTATTTGTAAAAGTTACACATAGAATTTGAGAGGGGAATGCTAGGTTATTATCAATGATATGAGCAACTCGAGTGGTAAGAACTTTAGTTTTCCCAGTACCTGCACCTGCAATAATTAAATTTGGACCTTCAGTACTACAAACAGACTCGTATTGCAAAGGGTTAAGACTCTCTAAATAATTTACTGCGGTCATAATTGATCCTTTAAGTGATTCAGGACATATAGTCTAATGGCGCTCGATAAATTGGACGTATTCTTATTTTTATCTATTTTTGAGATTATTCTATCTGGTGACGTATTTTCTTTTTTACTTATCTTAATTATTTCTTCCCAAAATTCATTCTCAAGAAAAACACTTGTGATGTGGCCATCAATATTGACAGTACGCTTATTTGAGTTGGCCATGTAATTTTTTAAGACGTAGAAATCATTTTCGATGGATTAAGAAGAGACTTTATCTTTCTCACATCAATGTATTTTAGTATTTTATTTGCCTCAATAAGCGTTATATTTTTTTTATGCGCAAGCTTTGCAAGCTCAGCCGCTTTCTCATATCCAATTTCAGGAGCAAGAGCAGTTACGAGCATTAAAGAGTTTTCAACTCCTTCTTTTATATTTCTTAAATTTGGTTTAATTCCTTTGAGGCACTTTTCACAAAAGTTTGTAACCCCCGAGGATAATAAATTGATTGCATTAATTATATTAAAGCCAATTACTGGTTTAAAAGCATTAAGTTCAAAATGACCTTGAGTTCCTGCCATTGATATTACATTATGACTGCCCATTACCTGTAAACAAGCCATTGTTAAAGCTTCACTTTGAGTTGGATTTACCTTACCAGGCATTATAGATGAACCAGGTTCATTCTCAGGTAAATTCAATTCTCCAAGACCTGATCTTGGTCCAGAAGCCAAAAGCCTTATGTCATTTGCAATTTTGAAAAGATCTGTTGCAGTAACATTTAATACCCCTGATAGCTCGACAAGAGAGTCATGAGAGGCCAAAGCTTGGAATTTATTGCTCGCAGGTTTAAACTTGATTTTATTAATTTTACTTATTTCATTTACAACATGCCTATCAAACCCTTTTTTTGTATTGAGCCCAGTTCCTACTGCTGTTCCTCCTTGAGCCAAATAATTTAAATTTATCAGGGCTGTTTTGAGTCGTTTGATATTCATATCAATTTGTGCATGATACCCTGAAAACTCCTGTCCAAGTGATAAGGGAGTTGCATCTTGCAAATGTGTTCTTCCAATTTTGATAACACTTTTCCATTTCTTAGACTGACTACTTAAAATTTTCTCCATTTCATTTAGAGCCGGAATAAGTTCATTTGTAACTTTTTTTGAGGCCGCAATATTAATTGCAGATGGAAAACTGTCATTGGTTGATTGACTTTTGTTAACATGATCGTTCGGATGAACTGGACTATTCGTTCCAAGTTTCCCGGTAAGTTTTTTATTGGCAAGATTAGCGATGACTTCATTTACATTCATGTTTGTTTGAGTTCCAGATCCAGTCTGCCAAACCGAAAGCGGGAATTGATCATTATACTTTCCAGTAAGAATATTTTTTGATGCATTGATTATCGCTTTTGCAATTTTAGGAGCCAAAGTTTTTTGTTTTTGATTTACTTTAGCGCATGCCATTTTAATTGTGACTAATGCATGAATAATCTCAATCGGCATAAGGTTATTACCAATTTTGAAATTCTTCAAAGATCGTTGAGTTTGAGCACCCCACAAATTATTATTTGATACTTTAATTATACCAATACTATCTTGTTCTTGTCTTATTTTTTGAATCATAAACTTTGTATTATAATACCATAATATTCATATGGTAACTTATTTAGATAATTTCAATGCAATTGACAAATTAAACTACAGCAAAACCAAAATGAAAAGCCATTAACAGAACAAAAAGAAGCAATACAGCAGTTAAATAGTAAGGAATCATAAATACACTATAAAAAGTTATATTATTAATATTTTTTTTAAATAATAATCATATTATAAAAACATGAAAAAATTATATTTATTTTTTATTTTAATCTTACCAAATGTAGCCGTTGCAGAATTAACATTCGATCAAAATGTATCAAAAGAATTTCATGGAGTGTGGAGTACAAATTGTACTAACGACAATTTTGAATCTAATACGTATATAATTTTTGAAAATGCATTTCTCTATTTAAGTGAATCTGAGTATCCTTACAATCAGTTAGACATTGGTAAAGTTGGAAAGTTTCATGATTACATGATTGCCGAAGATAAAATAACAGATGAAGTTTACTATTTTTATAAAATTGAAAATAACTCTCTAATTGAGAAAAGCAGCCCTGATGATTGGGATAAAAGTAATAAAGAATTTTTAAATAATGAAGGAAGTATCTACTATAGATGCGAAGAAGTTCGGTATTTAACTAATGAAAATTTTAAAACAATAATTGATTTTTCAGCCAGTGAAGTACCAACCTCATGCAGCGGTTCGAACATTAACTCAAAAAAATGTATTAAAAGTTTATTTAATTACATTGATATCACCAATGATGGAAATTTGTCTTCTGCAGAATTAACCCGAGCATTAAAGACGTTGGCACTTTACACTTATTTTCTTTTAAATCAACAAGAGATAAGCGGAGATTTTATTGGTGTTCCTAATATGATTGCCGTTGCAATTGCACCAAGCATTTCTGAAATAATTCTTAAAAATTATGATTTTGATGACTCGGGAACTTTAAGAGTCGATGAGTTTCAACACGACTTAATCAAACCACGATTATTAAAAGATCTTAAAAATAGTGGAAGTGAAATTTATTCAGTGCAGGATATTTTTAATATCTTCCAAAATTTTTACTAAAATCAATTTAAATAGGTAAAAAAAGTTTTTAATATTTTATATGTGAAGTGGGAGGCTTCTGTTGCCCGGTGCCTCCCGAACCGCGCTAGCTTAAGTAAACTTAAGCAGCGAGTGCTACTTTATTGTTAGCATTTATAAAATTAGCCCGATAACGGCGGAACAATACCGAAAGAAAAACTTACCTTTAAACATTCGTCGATCCTATATCACCCCCTAAATTATGGTGGAGGTGCCGGGTACCGCCCCCGGGTCCGTAATGGGTATTACGTAAGTCGTTTATCTCTATAGCTAGGATATCCCCAGCATTTTGAATATAGTTTGATATTGAGACTTTTTAAAGACAGTATTCTGAATATATTATGTGAATATTATTTGATTCAAAAAAATGCCAGTAAATAAAGAACAATTAGCAGAAATAGAAGCACTTCGATCCGAAAGATCAGAAACTGCTCGAGTTACAGCCCCTGAATTAGAAGCTGTTTTATATAAACCCATTGAAGTCCTTGATCATGGCTTTGTCAGAGTTATTGATTATATGGGTGATGATAGTTCGATTGTTCAATCTGCGAGAGTTTCATACGGCAAAGGAACTAAAAAAATTTCAAACGATAAAGGGTTAATTAAATATTTAATGAGACACCGGCACTCCACGCCATTTGAAATGTGTGAGATAAAATTTCATATTAAGCTTCCAATCTTTATTGCTCGGCAGTGGATACGGCATAGAACAGCCAATGTTAATGAATATTCTGCAAGATATTCAATTCTTGATAAAGAATTTTATATTCCGTCTGCTGAAAATCTCGCAGCTCAATCAGCTATAAACAATCAGGGAAGAGGCGATGCATTAACAGATGACGAAGCATCAAATGTTATTCAAATCTTAAAAAAAGATGCTGAGCAAACATATTCGAATTATGAAACTTTACTTAATGAAAATTCAGGTGGAAATATTATTGATGAAAGTAAATCGGGCATCGCAAGAGAGTTAGCTCGAATGAATCTTACCTTAAATACGTATACTCAGTGGTATTGGAAAATAGATTTGAATAACCTTCTTCACTTTCTTGCTCTTAGAGCGGATGATCATGCACAATATGAGATACGCGTATATGCAGATATCATGTTGGATATTGTAAAAAGGTGGGTACCTCTAACTTATGCGGCATTTGAAGATTATAGAATTGGTGGCGCAGAACTCTCTGCAAAAGAAATTACGCTGATGAAAAAACTTCTTAAGGGTGAAAAAGTATCTTATGAAGAAGAAGGTTTATCAAAAAGAGAATGGAGCGAATTGCAGAAAAAATTTGATATTAATTAGTTTTCGCCAATTGTTCTAACTTCAATTTTTTCATAAGAGTTTCAGCCAAATCCAAAAATATCTGACTCACTTTGTGATCGGGGACTAATTCCGTAAGAGGGTGCCCCTTGTCACATTGATCCATCAATAATGGATCGTGAGGTAGATTTGCTAAAATTTCATAGTCATATTTTTCTGAGATATCTTTTGTTTTGCTTTCACCATAAAGTTTATATTCTTTTCCTGTGTCGGGAGCGAGGAAGTAGCTCATATTTTCGATTATACCTAGAATTGGAACTTGAGTTTTTTCAAACATTTTTAATCCTCTTACAACATCAATTAAAGCGATGTCTTGAGGTGTAGTTACAATTAAGCTTCCCGAAATTTTTATTTTTTGAATTAATGATAGTTGAACGTCACCTGTGCCTGGTGGAAGATCGATAACCATTATATCAGCTTTGCCCCAATTAACTTTCTCAATCATTTCATTGATTGCCTTCATTACCATAAGGCCTCTCCAAATTATTGGATTTTCATCGTTTACCATATAACCCATTGACATAGTTGACAGCCCATATCGGTCAATGGTCTCAATTTTTTTACCATCTGATAATGGCTTTTCTTGAACTCCAATCATTTTTGGTATTGAGGGTCCGTAAATATCAGCATCGAGCAAACACGTTTTGTATCCAAGTTTTTTGAATGCACATGCAAGATTTACCGCAATTGTTGATTTTCCAACTCCACCTTTGCCGGATGCTACCGCTAAAATATATTTAATCTCGTTAGTTCCAACATTATGGGTTTTTTCGATTGGTCTATTTTTTTGATCCTGAGTTGAATCATTTTGGCGATGATGAGTTGTAATAATATTAACTCTAGTAACTCCCGGTATTTCATTAAGAGTATTTTTTGCATCATTAATAATTTTATCATTTTTGCGCTGATCTATATCTTTAAACTCAAGAATACAGTCAATTTGTCCGTCGTTAGCCGTAATATTCTTAACCATTCCAAGAGAAACAATATTCTGGTCAAATTCTTCACTCATAACTTGTCCTAATAGATGTAATGCTTTGTTTTCGAGAGTTTCTGCCATTTTTTTGAGCTTGTATTCTTTGTAATAATGCCAATATAACACATGTATATTGGTAATTAATTGCTTTTAACTTATTTTATCATATATAAATTAAAATTCTAAAATATTTATGTCTTGGTCCGATAATAATAATAACAACGATCCATGGGGTTCTCCCGGTAATGGTAGTGGTCGACGCGGCTCAGGACCCAACATGGATGACGTAATTAGAAACGCCCAGAATCGTTTTAAAGGAATGATGCCTGGTTCTTTTTTTGGAAAACTTGGTCCACTCGTCATTATTGGTATATTGATACTAATTTGGCTTGCTAGTGGCTTTTATAGGGTCCTTCCAGACGAGCAAGGAGTCGTTCTTCAATTTGGAAAGTATACTAAAACTACGCAACCAGGATTAAATTACCACTTACCTTTTCCGATAGAGAGAGTTTTCACTCCTAAAGTAACTAAAATAAATCGAATAGATGTAGGTTACAGACAAAGTCCTGATTCAAGAGTCACTGCTATTAGAGATGTTGAAGAAGAAAGCTTAATGCTCACAGGCGATGAAAATATTGTTGATATCGATTTTTCTATATTCTGGCTAATTAATGATGCGGGTAAGTTTCTTTTTAATGTGCAGTCACCAGAGCTTACAGTCAAAAATGCGGCAGAAACCTCAATGCGTGAGTCCATAGGTCAGGGTGGGATCCAATCTATTTTAACTGAAGGAAGAACAGAAATTGAAGATAAAACCAGAGTGCTTATTCAGGAAATTCTTGACAGCTATGAAACGGGTATAACAATTACTCAAGTTCAAACTCAAAAAGCTGATCCACCAGCTCAAGTGATTGATGCATTCAGAGATGTACAAGCAGCAAGAGCTGATATGGAAAGACAAAGAAATGAGGCCGAGGCTTATGCTAATGATATTATTCCAAGAGCTAGAGGTGAGGCAGAACAAATATTGCAGCTAGCAGAAGGTTATCGTCAGAAAGTGATTGCAGACTCTGAAGGTAAAGCTGCAAGATTTCTATCGATTCAAAGTGAGTACGCTAAAGCACCTGCAGTTACAAAAAAGAGGATTTTTTACGAAACAATGGAAGATGTATTTTCTGATATGGATAAAGTAATAATAGATAAAGCTGGCGGCGACTCAGTTGTACCTTACTTACCGTTACCAGAATTAAGTAAGAAAGGTCAAAATTAATATGTCTATGGGAAGATTATCCTTGTTGATTGTTGGCCTAATAGCAATTGTGGGCTATTTTACTTTATTTACAGTTCTGGAGATTAAAAATGCAATTGTGCTTCAATTTGGTGACCCAAAAAGAGTTATTACTGAACCTGGTTTAAACTTTAAAATACCTTTTATACAAAACGTAGTATTTATTGATAACAGAATATTAGATATCGATGCTCCTGCAGCCGAGGTCATTGCAGCTGACCAAAAAAGACTTATTGTAGATGCTTATGTTAAATTCAAAATCGTTGACGTCCTAGAGTTTTATAAGGCTTTTGGTAACGAAAATGTTGCGAGATCAAGAATTTCTGCAGTGGTAAATTCAAGGATAAGAGGTGTGCTTGGTGAAGAGCCATTAGCAGAAGTCTTATCTGATAATCGATCTAATCTAATGAAACAAATCACAGCGCTTGCTGAAGCTGAGGTAAGTGATTTTGGTATAGAAATTGTTGATGTCAGAATTAAACGAGCGGATTTACCTGAAGCAAATAGCCAAGCAATTTTTGGAAGAATGCAAACTGAACGTGAAAGGGAGGCTCGAGAGTTTAGGGCAAAAGGAGCTGAAATGGCTCAGAAAATTAGATCTACTGCAGACAAAGAAGTTACCATTATAAAATCACAAGCTGAAAAACAAGCTAATATCACTAGGGGTGAAGGTGATGGAATGGCAAACAAAGTCTTTGCAGAAGCTTTTGGTAAAGACCCAGAGTTTTTTGCTTTTTACAGAGCTATGCAAGCTTACGCTGAAGGTCTGAAAAGCTCTGATACAACGATGATACTTTCTCCAGAAAGTGAATTTTTCCAATACTTTGGAACGTATAGCGGCGAAAGCGAATAATAAAAATCATTTGTCTAATGATAAAGTTTATAATAGGCGCACTCGGCATGCTTTTGATTTTAGAAGGTCTTCTTTACGCCATATTTCCAAATAGAATGAAATCAATGATTATTAAAATGACAGAGATGAGCAATGACTCTCTTAAATGGGGCGGGTTAATGTCAGCTATACTAGGATTTTTAATGCTATGGAACGCAATGAGATAATGACTGCAATCAGATTTTTAATAATTACTTTTATTTTTAATATCTATGTTGGAAATGCTTATAGTTTTAATGGTCCAGATACATTTTCAGATTTGGCCGAAAAGGTATCACCGTCAGTTGTTAATATATCGACGACTGGCACAATCGAGCAAACCGGAGCTCAAGTACCATCTATTGAAGATTTTTTTAATTTCCCTTTTAATACGCCACGCTCAGAACCATCAGAAAGAAAATTTAGTTCTTTAGGATCCGGTTTTGTAATTTCTAGTGATGGTTTCATTGTTACAAATAATCACGTGGTGGAGAATGCTAGTGATATACAAGTAACATTTACAGATGGTTTAAAGTTAGAAGCAAAACTAATTGCATTTGATGCTGAAACAGATCTTGCTTTATTAAAAGTTGATAATAAGAATCTCCCGTTTTTAGAGTTTGGTGACTCTGATACAGCAAAAGTTGGCAATTGGGTAATGGCTATTGGTAATCCTCATGGTCTTGGAGGCACAGTCACAGCTGGGATTGTATCAGCTAGAGGCCGAATGCTTGGAGGAAGATATGACGATTTTATTCAAACTGATGCATCTATTAATAGAGGGAACTCTGGTGGGCCATTATTTGATCTTGAGGGAAAAGTGATAGGTGTCAATTCAATGATTATATCACCAAGCGGTGGATCAATCGGTATAGGATTTGCCATACCGTCCAATCTGGCCAGCAACATTATTAACCAGTTAAAAAACAATGGAGAAATTGAGAGGGCTTGGTTAGGAGTTCGCATTCAAGAAGTAACTGATGAAATTGCACAGAGTCTCGGTTTAAGCAGAACATATGGCGCATTAGTTCAGGGATTAACTCCTGATAGTCCTGCTTTGGGAGGTGGGATAAAAGAGGGTGATATTATAATTGAATTCAATAATAAGATCGTTGACTCTGTTCAAACGCTCCCTAAGCTTGTAGCTGAGGCCGGTGTTGGTCAATCTACAAAAGTCACTGTATGGCGAAATGAGTCTGAAAAAGTACTTTATGTAAATCTTGGTAAACAACCTTCACTTGATGAATTAGCATCAATAGAAAACAATGGTTCATCAGTATTCGTAAAGGAGTTAGGGATAAAAATAAAAGCCTTGTCTGATGAAGACAAAACCAGGCTACAACTCTCCTCATCTCTTCAGGGTATAATTATAACTGACATAAATAATGATTCATTCCTCAATAGACAGAATATTAATAAGGATGACGTAATAATCGAAATACAAAACAAATCAGTTAAATCGACGGGTGATGTACTGTCAATCATTGATGATGTTATTGCGCAAGGCAAAGAGAATATATTAATTGTTTTCTATGCTGGACCTAACTCAAGAAAATATATTGGCGCCAGATTATCTCTTGACTAAATTCATATGAGTCAAAGAGATGTTCTAATAATCTTTGGACCTACAGCTAGTGGTAAATCCTATATAGCAAACAAAGCAGCAAGTAAAACTAAAGCTGCCATTATTAATTCAGACAGTCTTCAAATTTATAAAGATTTACATATATTGACTGATAGACCAGGTGAGCAAATCGTATCACTCTATGATCATCGGTTATATGGTATCTTAAGTGGAAATAATAATTGCACAGCTGCTTTGTGGTTAGATAAAGCAATCGAAGAAATAAACTTATGTTTTAAAGAAAATATTCTACCAATTATTGTTGGAGGAACAGGATTGTATATCAAAGTTCTAATAGAAGGTATTTCTCATATACCTTTTATAAAAAGGGAAATTAAAGAAGAGGTTGACTCTTTGTTAAATAGAAAAGGTATTACTTTTCTCTATAACGAAATAAAGAAAAAATATAATGAAACCAAAATTAATTTAAATGATAGACAGAGAATAGTAAGAAGTTACTCACTTTTAAAACAAACAAATAAAGTTTTAGAGGAATGGCAAGTAGAAAATCATAATCTTCTAAATGATGTAAATTTTAAGATACTCAATACAGACAATGACAGATCAATTCTTTATCAGAGAGCTGAAAAGAGAACTGAAAAAATGTTTAACGAAGGAGTAATTGATGAAGTTAACAATTTACTTGAAAGAAATTATGATCCTGACTCCTCTCTCATGAAGGCAATTGGTGTAAGAGAAATAAGAGATTACCTTGAAAACCTGATTGATTTAGATACTTGCAAAAATAGAGTGAAACAAAGCACGAGAAATTATATCAAAAGACAGCAAACTTGGATAAAAAGTAATAATATTACTTCAAATATTGAAATTAAGAAATATATATAAAGTAGAATACATTATTACTTTTCATTTATTCATAATAATTGACTTTCAATGCAAAAATGCATAAAAGTGCTCTTCAAACTAAAAGGGATTTAATATGGTAAATTTACAAATGACGGGTGCACAAATGGTGCTTAAAGCGCTAGAAGACCATCAAGTTGATACCATCTTTGGTTACCCAGGTGGAGCAGTCCTTCCAATATATGATGAATTGGCAAAAGCCAAAGAAACCAATAACCCAATTAGACATTTTTTAGTAAGACATGAGCAAGGTGCTTCTCATGCCGCAGAGGGTTATGCAAGATCTAGTGGGAAAGTCGGAGTAATGCTAGTCACCTCAGGACCTGGAGTTACTAACTCAGTAACTGGTTTAACGGATGCTATGATGGACTCAATTCCATTAGTGTGCATTAGCGGTCAGGTACCCACACATCTAATTGGAACAGATGCATTTCAAGAATGTGATGCAGTTGGTATCACAAGACCTTGTACAAAGCATAATTGGCTAGTTAAAGATATTAACGATTTATCCCGAATTCTTCATGAAGCATTTTACGTGGCTTCTACTGGAAGACCTGGACCAGTCTTGATTGATATACCAAAAGATATTCAATTCCAAACAGGAACGTATATAGGACCTGAAACTGTTAAACACAAATCTTACAGGCCAAAATTAAAAGCTAATATTGACCGGATTGATGAAGCGTTAAAACTTATTGCAGAGTCAGAGATGCCAATATTTTATACTGGTGGGGGTGTTATAAATTCAGGCAATGCTGCTGTGCAGCTGTTGCGGGAGTTTGTTCGTTTGACAGGATTTCCAATCACCTCAACATTGCAAGGACTGGGAGCGTTTCCTGGAGATGATAATCAATTCATTGGTATGCTTGGAATGCATGGCACGTACGAAGCAAATATGGCGATGAACAAGTGTGATCTCATGATTAATATTGGCGCAAGATTTGATGATAGAATAACTGGAAAGATTGATGAGTTTTCACCTAACTCAAAGAAAATTCATATCGATATTGACCCATCATCAATCAATAAAATTGTTAGAGTTGATGTAGGCTTAGTTGGCGATATTGCTCATGTTTTAGAAGATGCAATAAAGCTATGGAAGTCAAAAGTTTATAAAATAAACAAGGCACCTATAAAAGATTGGTGGAAAACAATTGATAAATGGAAGGAAATGGACTCATTAAAATTTGAAAAAGATAAAGAAACAATCAAGCCTCAACATGCTATTCAAAGATTGTATGATTTGACGAAGGAAAAAGACGCTTTCATCACTACTGAAGTGGGTCAGCATCAAATGTGGGCGGCTCAGTATTATAAGTTTGCTAAACCCAATAGATGGATCACTTCTGGAGCATTGGGAACTATGGGATTTGGATTACCAGCTGCCATCGGCGCTCAAGTTGCTCATCCAGAAAAATTAGTCATTGATATTGCTGGCGAAGCTTCAATCTTGATGTGTATTCAAGAAATGTCAACGGCTATTCAACATAAACTGCCCGTAAAAATATTTATTATCAACAATCAATACATGGGTATGGTTAGACAGTGGCAAGAGCTATTGCATGATAAAAGATACTCTCACAGCTATACTGATGCCCTTCCAGATTTTGTTAAGCTAGCGGAAGCATATGGTGCTAAAGGCATAAGAGCAACGACGCCAGGAGAACTTGATAAAGCAATCAAAGAAATGATTGACTATGATGGACCAGTAATTTTTGATTGTATCGTAACTGAAAATGAAAACGTTTATCCAATGATTCCATCTGGTAAGGCTCATAATGAAATGTTGCTTGGCAATGAGTCTGAAAAGGAAGAAATATCTGAGGAAGGTAAGGTTCTTCTTTAATGGAAGATATTACTTCAAAGCATACTGTTTCTGTTTTAGTAGATAATGAACCAGGTGTATTGGCACGCGTGATAGGCCTGATATCGGGAAGAGGTTATAACATCGATAGTTTAACGGTCGCAGAAGTTGATGCGGAAAAACATATTTCAAGAATAACAATTGTTGCTCCTGGAACCGAGGAAACCGTTAATAAAATGATCAGTCAATTAGAGAGAATTGTTCCAGTTAAAAGAGCAGTTAATGTAACCTATGAAAAACATGGTATTGAAAGAGAGATGGCGTTAATAAAAATAGTCTCAACAGGTGAAAAAAGAGTTGAATCAATGCGTTTATCAGACGTATTCAGAGCCAAAGTAATAGATACGACACACGACTCATTTGTTTTCGAATTAAATGGCTCTCCAAGAAAAATTGATGCTTTTATTGACTTAATGAAGCCTCTTGGTTTATCAGAGGTATCTAGAACTGGTGTAGTTGCGATTGCTCGTGGCACCGAAAAAATGTAAAGGGGAATATCATGAAGGTATATTATGAAAAAGACTCGGACTTGGAGTTAATTAAATCTAAGAAAATTGCTGTTTATGGATATGGAAGTCAAGGTCATGCACATGCACTTAACTTAAAAGACTCTGGAGCAGCTGAAGTGGTTGTTGCTTTAAGAGATGGTTCCTCAAGTGCAAAAAAAGCTGAAGCTGAGGGTTTAAAAGTTATGTCAATGTCTAACGCTGCTGAATGGGCAGATATTATGATGATGTTAATCCCAGATGAATTACAAGCTGATGTTTGGAAAAATCACATTGAGCAGAGAGCCAAGGAAGGATCTGCATTGGCATTTGCCCACGGTTTGAACATGCATTTTGATTTAATAAAAGCTAGACCTGATATGGATGTTTTTATGGTTGCCCCTAAAGGCCCGGGACACACCGTAAGATCAGAGTATAAAAAAGGTGGAGGAGTTCCTTGTTTAGTTGCAGTCGATAGTAATAAAACCGGAAAAGCTCTGGAAATCGCTTTGTCTTATGCTTCTGCTATCGGAGGTGGCAAAGCAGGAATCATTGAAACAACATTTAAGGATGAATGTGAGACAGATCTTTTTGGTGAACAAACTGTATTATGTGGAGGTGTAGTTGAGCTTATTCGAAATGGCTTTGAAACATTAGTTGAAGCAGGATATCCACCTGAAATGGCTTACTTTGAATGTTTGCACGAAGTAAAACTAATCGTAGACCTAATATATGAGGGCGGAATTGCTAATATGAATTATTCTATATCAAACACTGCTGAGTATGGTGAGTATGTATCAGGACCAAAAGTTGTAGATAGTGAAACTAAAAGTAAAATGAAAAAAGTTTTAGAGAAAATTCAGTCTGGCGATTTTACTAAAGAATGGATAGCGGAATATAAAAGTGGTGCGAAAAATTTTGAGGCTATGAGAAGTAAAATTGACAATCATCAAATTGAAGCTGTAGGAAAAGAACTACGAGCAATGATGCCATGGATATCAAAAAATAAGCTAGTCGATAAAGAGAAAAACTAAATAAAACAAGGCTTTTTTAATTAAACTGACTATTTTTCATTGGATTTCAGGGGTTTTTTGCATATTACATTGAAATATTTTAAATATTCATATATTTATCGTTTTATCTTTAATTTGATAAAATGTGCAAAAAGTTATGAAAAAAGTATCTATTAGACGATATTACTTGTTGTATATTTTGCAATCTCTGCTGCTGTTAAAACTGCTTAGCAGCCCCCGGGTAATCTAATATTGCCTCAGGGGGAAATACTTAATTTTAACACAATTCAATTTTAGTAAGGGGTTTAATAGATGAGTAAAGATAGTAATTATATAAAAATATTTGATACAACGATGCGGGATGGTGAACAGTCTCCCGGAGCTTCAATGAATATTGAAGAAAAACTTAAGATCGCTGGAGCTCTTGAAGAATTAGGCGTCGATATAATAGAGGCTGGATTTCCTGCGGCATCAAAAGGTGATTTTGAAGCAGTTTCAGAAATTTCGAAAAAAATAAAAGATTCTTCAGTCTGCGCATTAAGTAGAGCATCAAAGAATGATATTCAAACTGCTGCGGATGCGTTAAAGGATGCAAATTTACCAAGAATACATACCTTTATTTCGACGAGTGAATTACATATGAAACATAAACTCCAACTTAATTCTGAAGAAGTTTATCAGAAAGTCATCGATAGTGTCTCATTTGCTAGAAATTTATGTGATGATGTCGAGTGGTCCTGTGAAGATGGAACGCGAACTGACATTGATTTTATGTGCCGTACTGTTGAAGCTGCAATTAAAAATGGCGCATCTACAATTAATATACCTGACACTGTCGGATATTCAATTCCAGATGAATTTACAAATATAATAGAACATCTTATAAATAATGTTCCAAATATTGATAAAGTAACTCTCTCAACACACTGCCACAATGATTTAGGTCTTGCAGTTGCAAATTCGCTTGCTGGAGTGAGAGCTGGAGCAAGACAAATTGAATGTACTATAAATGGGCTGGGTGAGAGAGCAGGCAATGCTGCAATGGAAGAAGTTGTGATGGCTATTAGGACACGTAATGACATGATGCCGTTCTCAACCAATATCAAAACAGAAAAGCTCACTAAAACATCTAAACTTGTATCTGCAGTCACAGGATTTCCTGTTCAATTTAACAAAGCAATTGTTGGTAAAAATGCTTTTGCGCATGAGGCAGGAATTCATCAAGACGGCATGTTAAAAAACAATAAAACATATGAAATTATGACTCCTGAAAGTGTTGGTGTTTCTGAGTCAAACCTAGTCATGGGTAAACATTCTGGAAGGCATGCGTTCAAGCAAAAAATAATAGAATTAGGATATAATATTAATGATAATTCAATTGAGGAGGCTTTTGAAAACTTTAAAAACCTAGCAGATAAAAAAAAGAATATTTATGATGAAGATATTGTTGCAATTATTGATGATCAGGTCATTCGAGTGAATGACTCGATTATTTTGAAAGATCTTCAAGTAATAGCTGGTACGAAAGGACCACAAAAAGCTGAAATTAATTTATTGGTTGATGACGAATTAAAAAATATTTCCTCAACAGGAGATGGACCCGTGGATGCAATATTTAATGGGTTAAGTAAACTAGTGCCTCACCAGGGAAAACTTTTACTTTATCAAGTACATGCAGTCACTGAGGGAACAGATGCTCAAGCTGAAGTGTCTGTTCGTTTAGCTGAAGATGGAAAAACAGTTGTAGGACTCGGATCTGATACTGATACGTTAGTAGCTTCAGCAAAGGCTTACATAAATGCTTTAAATAAATTAATTGTTAAAAGAGAAAAATCTGCTCCAGCAAAGATGACTGGTGTATAATTAGGCAATAAGGAAAGGTATAGCAATGTTTAATAATTTAATTGGACTTTGGTCATCAGACATGGCAATTGACCTTGGAACAGCCAACACTTTGGTTTACGTAAAAAACCGAGGAGTTGTTCTTAACGAACCTTCTGTTGTAGCTGTCTTAAATCAAGGCGGCAAAAGTAAAGTGATTGCTGTTGGAGAAGAAGCAAAAAGCATGTTGGGAAAAACTCCAGGACATATTCAAGCTATTAGACCAATGAAGGATGGGGTGATTGCAGATTTTGTCGTTACCGAAGAAATGATAAAACATTTTATTAGAAAAGTTCATAATCGAAAGACTTTTGCAAACCCTAGAATAATTATCTGCGTACCAACTGGCTCTACTCCAGTTGAAAGACGTGCAATTCACGACTCAGCACTTGCTGCTGGAGCTAGGAAAGTATCGCTAATTGAGGAGCCTATGGCAGCAGCCATTGGAGCTGGGTTGCCCGTCAGTGAGCCTAGAGGTTCAATGATTGTTGACATTGGTGGTGGGACTTCTGAAATTGCAGTTATCTCTTTAGGAGGAATTGTTTATTCAAGATCAGTCAGGATAGGTGGGGATGCTATGGACATTTCTCTAATAAATTATATGAGAAAAAGATATAATTTGCTTATTGGAGAGGCTTCAGCTGAAATGATAAAAAAAGAAGTCGGGATTGCCTTACCTCCTAAAACAGGTGATGGAAAGACAATTGATATTAAAGGAAGAGATTTAGCATCAGGTGTACCAAAAGAAATAGAACTTACTCAAAGTCAGGTAGCCGAAGCCCTTTCTGAGCCGATACAATCAATTATTGAAGGAGTTAAATCTGCCCTTGAAGATACTCCGCCTGAATTATCAGCAGATCTAGTGGATATGGGGGTAGTTCTTACCGGTGGTGGGGCATTATTGGAGTCAATGGATGAAGCAATTCGTGAGGCTACTGGTCTTCCTGTAACTATAGCCGATGAAGCATTATCGTGTGTTGCTCTAGGTAGTGGAAAAGCTTTAGAATCTGAGAGCTCTTTCGAACCAATATTATCTTCAGCTTATTAATTTATTGTTTAAAAGAGTAATTAGTGAGGACCTCAAGATACTCGCGATTTAAGAATTTAGTTAGACCACACTTACTCTCAATTTCAGTAGCTGGCTTATTTTTAATCTTATCTATTGTTTTATTATTAAGTCGTTTCAATGATACGTACATAGGCACAACTATCAAACTATTTTCCTCTAATATTATTTATTCTATTTCATCTACTGTGTCGTCACCTGTCAGAATGATAAATGAAGGGATATCCAATATAAAGAGCCTTGGAAATTTATATGAAGATTTAAAAAAATATAAGCAAGATCAAATTGTAGATAGTGCGAGTTTTCAGGAAATGATAGCTTTGAAACTTAAGATTGCTCAGTACGAAAACTTATTGAATATATCTAAGGAAACAGATTACAGCTTTATCACTACAAGAATTGTTGCAGATTTTTCTAATAAATATTTCAGTACATTATTAGTTAATTCAGGTTCTAAAAATGGACTATATGTCGATATGCCTGTTATTGGTCCAGATGGAGTAATAGGACGAGTAATTGATATAAATAATAAAATTTCTCGCGTTCTCCTTATTACTAATGTTAATAGCCGAGTGCCAGTCAACATATCGGATAGAGCTTTTCAAGGCATTTTGGTTGGGCAGGGACAGAAGAATCCTCTGATTAAATATTCCAAAAATTTAGAGTCTATTATGATTGGGGATTTAGTGACAACATCAGGTAAAGGCGGAGTTTTTCCTCCATATTTGTTAATTGGTCAGGTCGTTGGAAAAAAAGGAACTACACTTGAAGTTGAGATATTCGAGGATATAAATACTTTAACTCATGTACGATTATTAAATTATAAATTTGGAAGTTGATTTAAATGGGCACATTTTTTTTTAAAAATAAATTTATATTTTTAAATTTATGTATATTTATAATAATCTCTTTTAATATTACGTTAAGTAATGCTTATTTTGAGTTACATCTTTTAATCGCACTGCTGATTTTCATTGTTAAATGGGATGTTGAGAATTGGACTGTACCATTATGTATTTTTGTTTGGGGTATTTACCAAGATATCATCCTTGGTGTATCATTAGGATATTCAAGCTTAATTTTTTTGAGTTATTTTTTATTAAATCAGCTTACTATTCATCTAGGAATTTATGAAACAAAAAATATAAAATTTACTCTTTTTTTGTTTCTTTCTATATTCATCTTTATAATAGAGTATTTATTTATTTATTATAAATTAGCTATACATTTGCCTTTTTTTATAAATTTTTTACCTATTTTAATAATTATATTATTATTTTATCCAACAGAGATTTTATATTCTTTAATAAAAAATAGTTATGAAAAAATCAGATAATTTTATTTTCGAAAATTATGAAACAGATAATCTTATAAATCGAAGGGCTGCCATAATTACAATTGCTCAAGGGGGCTTGTTTTCATTACTTGCGGGAAGACTAGCATACCTCCAAATTGCAAATAGAGATAATTATAAAATATTATCAGATAAAAATAGAATTACGCACAGATTATTAGAGCCTAAAAGGGGTATCATTTATGATGCTCAAGGTAAGCCGCTAGCAATCAATATGGAAAGATATGAAGCAGTGATTATTAAAGAAGAAACAAAAGATGTATTTAAGTCATTATCGGCTTTTCAAAAAATTCTTCCTGAAAGCAATATAGATTATGATCAAATAATTGATGAGATAAATAATCGGAAAAAGTTTGTGCCTGTGAAAATCATTGATGATTTGTCATGGCAAGAATTCTCAAAAATCAATGCAAATATCCACAAAATTGATGGAATTTTTCCTCAAATTGGCTTCAAAAGATATTACACTGGGGGTCCATCACATGCTCATATTGTTGGATATGTTACAAACCTTGATAAAGATGAAAAGTATCTGAGTCCATTATCGGATTTAAATAATGCAAAGTCAGGAAAATTAGGGATTGAAAAAGCTAAAGATGTTTCCTTAAGAGGTCATATAGGAAATAAAAATATAGAAGTAAATGCAAGTGGAAGAGAAATTAGAGAATTAGATCGTATTGATAGTCTTCCAGGTGAAAATATTCAATTAACAATTGATAAAGAAATACAAGAATATTGTTACGAAAGATTAAATGGTCTGAGTGGGTGTATTGCAGTCACTAACGTGAATTCTGGTGAGTTTAATGCATTGGTTTCTTCACCAGCATATGATCCAAATTTATTTGGCAAAAGTATTTCTCAATCAACGTGGAATTCTCTACTGACTAACAAATATAAACCATTAATCAATAAAGCAATTTCAAATCATTATCCGCCAGGATCAACAATAAAACCATTTGTAGCATTAGCAGCCCTAGAGTATGGAATAGACCCTAATCAGGAAGTGTTTTGCGATGGAAAGCATTTGATTGAAGATAGTAGTGTGGAATCGGGATATAAAACCTTCCATTGTTGGAAAAAAGGAGGTCATGGTTTAGTAAATTTAACTGATGCAATTAAAGTAAGCTGTGATGTTTATTTTTATCAAATTTCAAGAAGGATTGGTATAAATAAAATAGCTGAAGTATGCAGAAGGTTTGGTTTAGGTAAAAATACTTTCGAGTGTCTTAAAGAAGAAACTAATGGGCTAGTACCAGATAAAAGTTGGAAACTTTCAAACCTAGGAAGTCCATGGATGGTTGGTGAAACTCTGTCTGCTGGTATTGGGCAGGGATACTTTCTTGCTACTTCTGCACAACTTAGTCTTGCATTGGCACAATTAACGAATGGTGGAAAGAAATTATCACCGTCAATATTTTATAAAAATCTAAGCCAAAAAAATGAGCATTTAGATTCTAAAATTGCGGATCCAAAATATCTTAAAATTATTAAAAGAGGACTAGATGAAGCAACTAATGATCCAGGAGGAACTTCCTATTATTCAAGAATTAGGGGAAAGCACGAATTCGGGGGCAAAACCGGTACGTCACAAGTAAGAGTAATTAGTTCTGAGGAAAGAGAAGAAGGCCTAATAAAAAATGAGGATTTACCCTGGGAAAAGAGAGACCATGGTTTATTTATTGGCTATGGACCTATTAGTAAGCCTCAGTATACGGTTTCTGTTATCGTAGAACATGGTGGTAGCGGTTCTGGTACCGCAGCTCCAATAGCCTCAGATGTATTTAAATTTTTATTTGATAATAAGCTCGACTTAAAAAGAAAGAATATTTTCGATGTATAGTGAAAATTCTATTGAGAAAAATATCTTCGTAAAACTTTTAAGTATAAATTACGTCTTACTGATTTTAATTATAGTACTATTTACCATTGGTATTTTTGCTCTTTTCAGTGCGTCAAATGGTGATTTTAGTTCATGGCCAATGAAACATTTTCAAAGATTTATAATGAGTATCATTTTATTTTTTTTTGTGGCTCTAATAGATATAAGAATTATTTTTAAGTTTGCTTATCTAATCTTTTTTCTAAGCATTTTGTCTCTAGTTATTATACCCTTTGTTGGAGTTGAGAGTAATGGAGCTACGCGCTGGATAAATATCTTAGGACTTAGCATTCAACCCTCAGAATTTGTGAAATATACATTAATACTTGCATTAGCAAAATACTTTCATTCTATTCATAATGAAGATCATACCTTTTTAAATCGATTAATTATACCTGGTGCAATTAGTATTATACCTGTCTTACTAGTAGCCTCTCAGCCTGATTTGGGAACGGCATTAATAATTCTTCTCGGGGCAATCAGCATTTTTTGGATTGTAGGTCTAAGTTACAAATTTTTTGTGGCTGGTGGGATAATTGTGATTACTTCACTCCCAATTTTCTGGCAGTTCTTGAAAGGTTATCAAAAAGAGAGAGTTTTTACTTTTTTTAATCCAGAGCGTGATCCTTTGGGAAATGGGTATCATATACTGCAGTCAAAAATAGCACTTGGCTCAGGAGGTATTTTTGGAAAGGGTTATATGGAAGGAACTCAAAGTCACTTAAACTTCCTTCCTGAGATGCAAACAGATTTTATTTTTACTATGTTTGGAGAAGAGTTTGGTTTTCTTGGCTCTCTTGTATTGATTTTAGTCTATGCATCAATAATTGGATTATCAATAAGCTTAGCATTGACATGCAGAAGCCTTTTTAGCAAATATCTTGCTCTTGGAGTTTGCACTGTTTTCTTCATTTATATTTTTGTAAACATAGGCATGGTTACAGGACTTCTTCCCGTGGTTGGAGTACCTTTACCATTTATATCTTACGGTGGTAGTTCAATGCTGGCAGTAATGTTTGGATTTGGTCTATTAATGAATTGTTATATTCACCAAAATACTATTCTGCAAAAAGGTGGTAATATTTAATTATTGAATAGGAAAATAATCTTCCATTTTTCCCTCTCTATAAACATCTGTAGTCGCACAATGTAAAGCTCCACCAAAAGGGTAAGCATCCCTGAAGGGAACAGGAACTACTTCAAAACCTAAATCACTTATTTGCTCGCACTGATACACTTCACTTTCTTCAACACAAACAGTTTTTGGATCAAGTACAAGCACATTCATGCTTAACCATATACTTGAATAGCATAAAGGTGGTGGCTCATTATGCGCTGGTTGCGCTGCATCAATTATATGCCAGTCATTTCTTTCAAAGATATCTCTTTGTATGTTTGGTAAAGGTCTTGTGGGATTATTAATAATTAACCCTGGCTTAAGAGGTGTAAATGTTGCATCAATATGAATAGGATAGGGGTCACCAGGAAAATTTAAAGTATGTATTCTATGATTTTCAAAATGTCTGCCTAACCAATCGCTACCTTTTAAATTCGTCGTAAATCCATGTTGAACAAAGAGATCCTTTCCCATTCGCAGTATATCTGCAGCATCAAATAATATTTCCCTCTCGGTTGTTACAAATTCTTTTTTTGCTACCATTTCAAGTCTTTCGTCTATCGATATATCTTCGCTTAAATAATTTTCTCTATAACTTTCATTCGTTAATCTTGGTTTAGGAGCTGACTCCATTTTCATTTCTGGATCTTCATTAAAATAACTCTCCAAAAGAGGCCTGTAACATAAATATTCAAACCATCTTGATCGATATGACATCGTTGCTTCGAGCATTTCATTTCCAAGAGTAATGATTACATCTCGTGGTGGCATGCACCCAAACATTGAGCCATTTTCCCAATCAGGTGTTGCAATTTTCTGGTTAAACTCAAGTGGAGTTGGCCGGTCAACTTTTATGCCCCTTTTTTCAAGTATCCTCGAGAAATTATCTAATTGAATGTTGGCCTTATCAATAGACTCGTCACTTCTAGGACCATGAACGTCTTGCATATCGCTACCCTCGGGAATCTTAGGATCTGTAGCTGGTTCGGCAGGTGGAATGCAGCAGTTGTCAGCTCTTCCAACTATTACATGTTTAAGAGGATCCCATTCATTCCAGGAGTTAACAATTTTTGCCATTAATTTATGTTTAAAATAATCCCTTGAATTCAAACTAAATAAAAAGTATTAGTCAAGAAATTTCAGTCTCACCGGAGGTTATTTTTGCAAGAAGACAATGATTTATACGATGTAGCAATTATAGGTTTTGGTCTTATTGGTCGAATTTGTGCTAAGGTTTGTAGTAATTATAATCTCAAAACACTAGTGATTAGTGAAGATGGTAATCAATCAAAAAAAGATGATGCATTTTCTATTGATGATGAAAGCGCAAGATTCTTTAGTCTAATAGGAATGTTTAGAGATTTAGAAAAACATCTCAATTCTCCAGATTATCGAGATTTAATTTTATCAAACAAAAAGGTAATACAACGTAATCCAATAACAAATACAAGAAATGGTTTTTCTTCATTATATACTTTTATTCAATCTGAAATTTTTAATATATTCGAGAAAAATTGTTCTAATGAAGAATTAATAGACTCTCATGAAAAATGTAAATTAATTAATTTTGTAAACGAAGATAATTATACAAATCTTTCGTTTCAAAAAGGAAAAAACCTACTAAGTGCAAAAGCCAGATACTTAATATCGTGTGAAAATGATGGTAAACTACTTCAAGATAAGCTTAAGATTAAATTTTCAGATTTTCAGTACTCTAAAAATTGGCTTATTGTTGATTTATTGGTAAGTGATAAAATAAAACTTGAAAATGTATTTAGGCAGATCTGCGACCCACTAAGACCGATTTCATATATTTCGTTATCAAAACAAAGATATCGTTTTGAGTTCCAATTACTAACTGGTGAAGTTCATACAGAAATTCTTGACAAAAAAACAATTAAAAGATTTCTTTCAAATTGGATAAGTACAAATGAATTCGAAATAATCAATCAGGAGATTTATAACTTTCGAGGTTTGTGTATAGATAACTTTCAATATAAAAATATTTTCTTTCTTGGTAACTCAGCATATCAATTTCCACCGTATGCAGGTCAAATATTAAATGCAGGTATTCGCGATATTATAAATTTAACTTGGAAACTGAATTTAGTAATTAACTATAATTGTAAATCACAGATACTTGAGACGTTTAATGTCGAGCGTAAGAACCAGGTCATTGAAACAATAAAATCCTCAATTGCACTTGGGCAGTTAATCGACTCCTTGTCTGTTGCAGTAGAGAGAAATATCCCTTTTGACGAGGCTATTGCCCCTGAAGCCAGAGAACAAGCTTTTGGAAGCAATAAAAAAGTGAATGATAGAATAAATTCAGGTTTGTATAATTCTTTATTCAGTGATTATTTTGCTGGTAAGAGATTGGAGCGGAACTCCATAAATGAAAAATATGGAGCGTTAACCCTTGATGATTTAACCGAAATGAATTTTGCAATTCTGTCTTTAAATAAAATAGACAGTAAACTAGACGCTCAAACTATAAAAATCTTACAGAGTATAAATTGTAAATTTTTACCTAATTTAAATCAAAACTCTTTGAGTATAGAACTAGATGATATTCTTAATTATGGAGATGCAATCGTTAGGCCTGATAAAAAGATTTTTGGGGTGTCTACTAAAGATCACAATCTCAATGAACTTTCTAACGACCTTATTCGTCAAATTTTTTAGAATCAAAATACAATTACAGACCTCTTTTTTGTTGCAGATTTGCAACTATTTAGATGGTTCATAAAAAAATTCATTAATTTCAATTAGTTAGACGATAAAAAGTTTCTTGTTTTACAATATTTTGACTGTAATGATGCGACATGTACCAAATATGGTACAAAATGCAATTTAACATAACAGGGGGAAAAAGTTATGATTAGAAATGCCCAAAATGCGATTAAGGCTCTAACTAGTTTAGGTCTATCATTGTTGGCGCTAGGTATCGTTGTTGGATTACTTAGTGGCGGCAGCATTCCGTTTGTTGGCAATATTGCAAGCAATATTGTTTCTCTTGTCAATCAGCTTGGTAACGCAGGTATTGTGGGACTAGTTGCTGTTGGCGTAATTCTTTGGCTATTCAGAGAATAATGTGTAGAATTCCACTTTCCGCATAAATGCGGGAAGTGGAATAAAATATCAATGTTATCCAGAATAAAGCAAATATTACGTGAAATAATTGATTTTGGTCTATTACTAATTGCAATTGCAATTATTTTAGAAGTGCTATTCGGTCCTTCATCCCCTTTTTTAGGAAAAAACATTACAGGCAACATTGTTGACCTAGTAAATCGACTTGGTAGTGAAGGAGTGGTTGGAATCATATCAGTTGCGATTGTAATTTATCTTTGGAACCGAGTTAATAAATAACTGAGAAAATAACATTTTTCTTGCTCATTTCCCATTTTTGTTAGAACCTATTCCCTTATTTATTTCAATTTGGAGGAATTTAAGTGAAAAAATTAAAATTATTATTAATTGGATTGGCAATAAGCGCCATATCTTCAATGGCATTTGCTGACGGTCATTGGTCAAAAATTAGAATTGGAACTGAAGGAGCTTACGAACCTTGGAACTTTACTGATGCATCAGGAAATCTAGTTGGTGCTGAGCTTGATCTTGCCAGAGACCTATGCGCAAGAATGAATGCTGAATGTGAATTTGTTCAGCAGGATTGGGATGGAATTATACCAGCATTGGTTAATGGTAAATACGATGTTATCATGGCGGGCATGTCAGTGACCGATGAAAGAAAAAAAACAATTAGTTTTTCAAAAGCTTATATGACGGAACCTGCACGCTTTTTTGCATTAAATAGTTCACCATTGAGCACTTTTACATCTGCTAAAAACCTTAACTTAGATGATGATAGTAGTGCAACATCAGGAACGATAAGTGCTTTAAATAATGCAATGAAAGGAATGAATATTGGTGTCACAGTTGCAACCATCCATGAGGATTTTGCAAATGAGTATTTAGACTCAAACCTTAAAGTTTACCCTACACAAGATGAAATGAATCTTGATCTGGCAGCTGGGAGAATAGATGCAATGCTTTGTGATGTTGGCACAGCCGAAGCATTTATGGAAACTTCAGGAGGATCTAACGTTGTTACTTTCGGCCCTAATGTATTTGGAGGTTTATTAGGTGAAGGAGTTGGTGCAGGAATTAGACAAGATAATCCTGATTTAAAAGCAATGTTTGACGCAGCTATAACAGAGGCCGCAGCAGATGGTACTATTTCTGCAATATCTATGCAGTGGTTTGGGAAAGACTTAGCTCCGTAATTTTGAAATTAATAGATCATAAAAAACGGCTGATTATTAATCAGCCGTTTTTTTTTATTTGAATATAAATACATATGTTTGAAGTTTTTGCTTTTGGATCATCTGGATGGGGAGATGAAATGCTCATGGGGGCTCTTATGACAGTACTCGTTAGTGCGTCTTCGCTAATTTTAGGTATTGTAATAGGAATAATTTTTGCAACTTGTAAACTCTCAAATATTTTTGTACTTAGAGTTATTGCCAATATTTATACAACTATCATTCGAGGTATACCTGAGCTTTTAGTAATTTATCTTCTTTTTTTTGGAGGTAGTGGAGCGGTAATGTATTTGGCTAAGATTTTTGGCTATAATGGATATATAGAACTAAATGCATTCACTATTGGCACTGTTGCTGTTGGAGCAATTTCAGGAGCATATTCCACAGAAGTCATCAGAGGAGCAGTAAACTCAGTTCAAAAAGGGCAATTTGAAGCTGGTAAAACTCTTGGGTTAAATGGTTACGGTTTGTATGGGAAAATTATTTTTCCTCAAGTCGCAAGAATCGCACTGCCTGGAATTGGCAATGTCTGGCAAATCACACTTAAAGATACAGCCTTAATAAGCGTTACTGGGTTAGTTGAAATCATGAGACAGTCGCGTATTGCAGCAGGCTCTACTCACGAACCCTTTGTATTTTATACAGCTGCGATAATACTTTATTTATTAATTACTAGGTTTTCAAATATCTTATTTGATAAAGCCGAGAATAATTATTCAAAAGGATTTGTTTCAAAGGAGGCTTTATGAGGGTCGAATTAATGTATGAGTCTTTTTTCAAAATTATTGATGGCATTCCATTAACTTTACAAGTTGTATCTATATCAACTATTCTTGGTCTAGGTTTAGCAATCCTTGTAGCACTAATGAGAATTTCTGGAAAAAAATCTTTATCAATTCCAGCTTATTATTTTGTTTATTTGATAAGAGGAACACCATTACTGCTTCAACTATATTTTGTTTATTATGGTTTGGGTCAATTTTCTTCTGTTCGAGAGAGTATTTTATGGCCAATATTGAAAGAGCCATATTGGTGCGGGATTTTAACTCTTACTATCAGTACAGGGGCGTATTCATCCGAGATAATAAGAGGAGGAATACTGTCAGTTTCAAAAAACTATGTGGAAGCATCAAGTGCTTTAGGTTTAAATAAATTTAAAACATTTTTACTCATTACAATACCTATAACAGTTCGTCAGGCGCTCCCAGCCTATGGAAATGAATTAATTTTAATGGTTAAAGCTAGTTCATTAATATCAATTATTACTCTTATGGAGATCACAGGAATTGCTCGTACAATTATTTCTAAGACGTATGCGCCAGTTGAAATATTTTTAGTAGCTGGATCAATATATTTAATTATAAATTTTACAATTGTTTTAGTTGTAAGCCTTGCTGAAAAAAAATTAGGAACAATAAAAGCTAATTAAGTTTTTTCTCAAAATAGTATTCAGTAGTATTGCTGATATCATTTAGCTTTCTAGTTTTTGCTAATTTTTTATATGTTAGCTTTTTATACATTGCATGAGCCTCTTTGAATCTTGTATCGGTCCATAATATTATTTTCTTTTTTTGAGTTTTTTTTGCAATTTTCTCAACTTTCATCATAAGCTTTCTGGCCAATCCTCTTTTTCTGAATTTCTGATCTATATAGAGCTTGTGTATTTCTATTTCATTTTTTTGGTGAGGCAGATATCCCATGCATCCAATTACCTTATCTCTATTAAGATATATCCAGAATTTGCCCTTTTTACTCTTAAAGTAAGTAAAGATTCTTTTTAGCTCAGGTGAGTCATTTTCTACATCCAAATAACAATTTTTATAATCTTTAAAACATTTTCGTATTAGTTTGATTATTTTATCACTGTCTTTATTTCTTGCTACTTTGAGTTTCATAATGATAAATTATATAATCCTATGAGTTATTTTCATAATAAAAGAGTATGGGTTACAGGCGCCTCATCTGGTATAGGTCGGGACGTTGCTATTAAATTGTCTCGATTAGGTGCTGAATTAATTTTAACAGCTAGAAGTAGAGACAAATTAGAAGAAGTTAAAAAAGAATGTGGAAATACCAAAACCCACATCTTTGAACATGATCTCTCAAAACTTGACACCATTGACGACCTTGTTTCTAAGGTAGCTGATCAGGTAGGAACAATAGACATATTATTTAACAATGCAGGCATATCAGCATATTCGTCAGCAAACGAGACAAATTTTACTGTTTATGAGCAAGTAATGAAATTGAACTTTCTTTCCGTTGTAAAATTAACAAAATGCATATTGCCTCAAATGATTTCAAATAAACGAGGCCAAATCGTTACCAATACTAGTTTGTCTGGCAAACTTGGCTCTAAAAAAAGATCTGTATACGCATCTTCAAAGCATGCTTTACATGGTTTTATGGACTCATTGAGAGCCGAGGTATATGAACATAATATAAATGTTAATGTTGTTGCCCCTGGTTTTGTAAACACTGAAATTGGTATGAAAGCACTGACTGAGGATGGTACACCTTACGGAAATAATGACAGGGGACATGAAAGTAAAGGAATGGATGTTGATAAAGCTTCTAATATGATAATCAAAGCGATAGAAACAAATAAAAGAGAAACATATATTCTACCTTTTATGAGTTTTACGAAGATGGCTCTTTATATTGCTCGGTACTTTCCAGGATTGGCCTCAGTTATCGCTAGAAATTATAATGAAGAGGATAATGGATAATTAATTACTTTTGAGGTATTCAACTAAAAATTTCATACTGTCAATTCCCCAAAACATTTCGTCATCTGAGTAAAAAGTAGGCACACCAAAAGCACCTTTATTTATTGCAAATTCAGTATTTTCCCTCAGCTGATTTTTTATTTCATCACTGGAGATACCATCTGCAAAAGTATTTGCATCCATCCCAGACTGTGTTGCCACCTGAGTAAGAAGTTCTTGGTCATTCAGATTCATCGCTTTTGTCCAGATTGACTCAAACATCGCTTCCATATATTTTTCAAGGATATTATTTTTTTGTGCCAAGACTGCTCCTCTCATATGTGGAACTGTTAAAATCGGAAAATAAGGATTCATTTTAAAGGAGATATCAAGTTTTCTAGTCCAACGAACTATGTCCTTGAACATGTACTCCCCCTTTTTTGGAACACTGGCAGGCGGTTGATTTCCTGTAGCCTTAAATATTCCGCCCAATAGAACAGGCATAATTTGTATTTCTGCCCCTGTATCTCTTACAACCTGAAGATTATTATAAGCTAAGTAAGAGTAGGGACTGCCAAAATCAAAGCAAAAAGTTACGTGTTTAGTCATATATAATGTTATAAATATAAACAATTAAGTTAAATAGTAAAATGAAGATTGTAGTCATAACAGGTGAGGAGTCTGGGGATAAGCTTGCTGCTGCAGCAATTAGAGAGTTTAAAAATTTCTCTGGTAATGACTTAGAGCTTCATGGCATTGGCGGTAAAGCCCTCGAGAAAGAGGGAATTAACAAGTTTTTTGATATTTCAGAGATTAACGTGATGGGATTAATAGAGGTAATTCCAAAAATATTCAAAATAAAAAACATTATCAAATCAACTGTATACAAAATATTAGAATTAAACCCTGATCTTGTTTTTACTGTTGATAGTCCTGATTTTACACTGAGAGTTGCAAATCGTATCAAATCAAAAAATAGTAAAATAAAGATTTTACATTATGTTGCCCCGAGTGTTTGGGCGTGGAGAAGTGGACGAATTCATACTGTTAAAAGTTCTGTAGATCACTTACTTACCATTCTTCCATTTGAAAAAAAAATTTTTGATCAATACAAAATACCTACAACTTTTGTTGGTCATCCAATCACTGAAGTAGATTTAGAAAATTATAAAAATGAGGAAATTGATGAAGTAAATGAAAAAGATATATTTTTAATTTTACCTGGAAGTAGAAGAAAAGAAGTTGAATTACTTTTACCTATTTATCTTGATGCTGTTACTGAAATGAGTTTATCACGTAAGTTCAAATTGATAATGCCTCTGACAACAGAAATGGTTTCGATAGCCGATAAAATTTTAAATAAGAATTATAGTAATTTGGAAGTGAGTATCATTAATGATGAAAAAATAAAATATAATTACTATTCTAAAGCAAAACTTGCTATCGTAACTTCTGGGACAGCCGCGCTTGAACTTTCATATTTTAAGACCCCATATGTAACTGCATATAAGTTCAATTTTTTAACTTATTTGATACTTCAATTTATAATGAAAATAAAAATGGGCAACCTTGTTAATATCATACAAAATAAAATGATAATTCCAGAACTTATTCAAAATGAATGTAAAAAAGAAAATATTATCCACTATCTTAATAAATACATTCAAGACCCTATTTATATAGACAATGTCATGTCACACTCAGTAGATGCCATAAATAAATTAAAATTGGAGAAAAACCCAAGCATAATGGCTGCAAAAGAAATTGCAAATTTAATAGATGGAAAATAAGACGCACTATACTGAAATTGAGTCGAAGGCTCTTTGGTATTTGCAGAGATATGCATCGAGCTCAGAAAATCTTAGAAAATATTTAAAACGTAAAGTTCAAAATAGCTATTTAAATACTAATTCAGATAATATAATTAATTCAATCATTGAGTCATTAGAAAATCAAAAAATACTCGATGACAAATTTTTTTCAGAAAGTAAGATTAGAAATTATTTAAACAAAGGCTGGTCCTTAAGAAAAATAGAATTTAAGTTAAAAGAACTTGATGTTAAAGATAATATAATAGTAGATTGCCTTAAAGAAGCTCAGGATTTAAACAAGAATTTTGACTTAATTGCAGCTTCGAGGCTAGCAAAGAAAAAATCAATTGGGCCTTACAGAAAAAAGGAATTAACTGATCAAATTAAAAATAAAGAACTTGGGGTTTTGTCAAGAGCTGGTTTTTCATATAATATCATCAAAAAAATTCTATATGAAATGAGTCAAGAGGAGTTAGACTCTATAAATGGTTAAAGATAAAGTAATTATTGTTACAGGGGCAGCCCGAGGTTTGGGACAAAAATATTCAATCGAATTTGCAAAAGCGGGTGCCAGTATAGTTTTTGCAGATATTTCTGATTGTTCAGATACTGAACTCAAGATAGGAGAAATTTCAAAAAATTATTTAAACTTGACACTTGACGTTACTGACCTTGAATCGTGTAATTCGATGATGCAGAAAGCAGTTGAAAAATTTGGCACGATTGATGTGATTGTAAACAATGCCGCACTTTACGGTGCGCTTAAGAGTTCTAGATTTGAAGATATCGACCCTAATCAGTGGGATAAAGCAATGAATGTGAATGTGAAAGGGTTATGGAATTGCTGCAAAGCTGTTTCACCAATTATGAGAAAAAATAAAAATGGCTCGATTATAAATATTGCTTCATTAGCTGCAAAATTTGGAATGCCATACGCCGCAGATTACGCAACTTCAAAAGCTGCTGTTATAGGGCTTACTAGAGTAATGGCAAGAGAAATGGGAAAAGATAACATTCGTGTAAATGCAGTTGCCCCCTCAATGGTACGAACAGAATCTGCAAAAGAATTTTTGGGTGAAAAAGCTGAGAGAGGCTTTGAAGTAATCTCAAAAGGCCAAATACTACAGAAGACTTTAGAAGTTGATGATATCTATGGAACAATTTTATATTTGGCAAGTGATCAAAGTAAGTTTGTAACAGGTCAAACTCTTATGGTAGATGGAGGTAGTGTGCTGCTCTAAATATGGTCAACAAAAAAGAGATTTTGAAAAGTAATCCTGTAGCAAAAGAATTAAGAACTGTTAAGTTTAGATCACAAAAAATTAAGAATAAAAAAAAATCTGAAGAAATGAAAAGAATAAAGGTAAAGTTATGATAAGCGTAACTGAAGCCGTTGAAAACAGACAATCAGTAAGATCTTTCACAAAAAAACAAGTTCCTGACGAAACTTTAAAAAGACTGATTATCAAATCTTCACGATCACCATCGGGAGGAAATTTACAACCATGGAGAATCTATGTTGTTAATGGAGATACGATGAAAAGTTTTCTAGATTTCCAGGATAATTGGAAGGGTTCTGATAAACCTGAATATCCTATTTATCCAGAAAAACTTAAAGAGCCTTATAGAACCTCAAGATTTGAAATCGGTGAACAATTATACAGTTCTATTGGAATAGAAAGGTCAAACAGTCAGGCAAGAGTTGATCAAATGCTCAAAAATTTTACTTTTTTTGGCGCACCAGCAGGTCTATTTTGTTATGTTGATCGTCAGATGAACCAGCCTCAGTGGTCTGATCTAGGAATGTTTTTGCAAACATTTATGCTGCTCGCTCAGGAAGAAGGAATAGATACATGTGCTCAAGAATCTTGGTCACTTCGACAAAAAATGGTTTCAGAGTTTACTGAAGCAGATAAAGAACATATGTTATTTTGTGGAATGGCAATTGGTTACCGAGATACAACTTCTCCATTAAATAAGTATAAAACCGATAGACGTTCACTAGATAGTTGGTGTACATTTATAAATAAGTGATGGAAAAAAAATTTTTTAATTATAAAAATAAAAAAATTGCGTATGTAGATGAAGGTAATGGTGATCCAATTATTTTCTTTCATGGAAATCCTACCTCTTCATTTCTTTATAGAAATATAATTAGCAATCTTAAAGATAGATACAGATGTATTGCTGCTGATATGATTGGAATGGGCGACTCTGATAAAATCGATAATCCAGGCCCTATGACTTATACTTTTGATTTGCATTATGAATATTTGTCACAGTTTATTATGGATTTAAAATTAGAAAAAAAAGCTACTCTTGTGGGTCAGGATTGGGGAGGACCGCTTGCAATCAAGTGGGCCAGAGAAAATCGAGATTTAGTAAGAGGAATTTGCTATTTTGAGACGGTAATAGCTCCGATCAAATCTAATGAAATGGTAGAGCCTACTAGAGGTCTTTTTCTGATGATTAGATCTGAAAAAGGAGATAAAAAAGTTTTAGAAGAAAACTTTTTTGTAGAAAAGATGCTCGGTACAGATCCTATTAAACCACTCAGTGAGGAGGTTATGAACGAGTATCGAAAACCATTTGTAAATGCAGGGGAAGATAGGAGGCCAACACTTGACTGGCCACGCCAAATCCCAATTGATAATGAACCAATAGAGGTCTACGACGAGGTTAAGGCTAATTTAAATTTCATGATGGAGACTGATTTGCCAAAATTTCTAATTGTTGGAAATCCAGGCCGTATAATGCCAATGCCATTAATCGAATTCTGTCGAAAATTTAAAAATCAAAAAGAAATAACAGTGAATGGTCATCATTTTCTACAAGAAGAGTCACCAGATGAAATAAGTACTGGCTTATCTGAATGGTTAAACTCAATCTAGATTATTTTCTTCAGCTTCGGGGTATAATTCCATTGAAGCTGGCGCTGATCGACTACTAACTAGCACAGTTGAGCCTTGATCTTCCAGTGGTACAGCAGTTCGGATTGACATTCTATAAATTCCAAAAATGCCTAAAAAAGTATGAATGAAAAATAAATATATCCAAAATCCTGATGGACCAATAATATCAATTGCGAGTCCACCAAAAATTGGACCGAGCGTTAGACCAATTCCACCAGCTAATTGCAACCCTGCACTAGCTGCAACCATTTCTCGCCTAGTCAAAAAATCATTCGTATGAGCAATAGATAGCGCATAAAGCGGAACGGTTAATCCGCCAAATATAAAAGTTATTATTATTAGATAATTAAATCCACTACTGAATATCAATGCTAATAAAGCTAAAAAACCAGCTGATAAAGAAACAATCACTATGATGGTCCTTCTATCGTACTTATCTGACAAATAACCAATAAGATATTGGTTAAACGCACCTCCAATTATAAACGTAAACATAAATATTGATACTTGTTCAATCGTTAGACCACTTTTTAACCCATAAATTGTACCTATTCCCCATAAACTTCCATGAGCTAAGCCTGTCATGATAGCCGCTACCACTCCCAAGGGTGAAGCTTCATAAAGTTGTTTGATTGATAGGTATTCTGTTACACTAAAATCTGGTTGATTACTTACTACGATTAATATTGGCACTAATGAGATTGAAATTAAAATTGAAACGAGCATGAACAATGATGCTGTTTCTGGACTTGCAATATTTAGAAAAAGTTGACCAATCGCACTGCCTCCCATACTTACCATCATGTAGACTGAAAGAGCCTTTCCTCGATTATTATTTTCTGAAAGATCATTGATCCAACTTTCTGCAACGGTATACATGCCCACAAAGCACATTCCTGAAATAAATCTCATCAGAAACCAACCAATAAAGCTCACATGAATTGAATGAAGTAAAATCGATATTGAGGCTATCGAAGCTAGGGCAGCAAACATTCTCACATGCCCAACACTTTTAACTCTATTCGGGATTAGTAAAGCTCCAGACAAAAAACCAGCATAATAACCTGTAAGAATTATTCCAGCTGATAAAGCAGAGTACCCTTCAAGCGATGCTCTTACTCCGATCAAGCTTCCTTGAAGGCCATTTGCAAGCATTATCATGCCCACACCAAAAAAAAGAGCCCAAGTGCCCTTAAGTAAACTGTACATATGTTAATTTATGAAATTAGTTCAAAGCCATCTTCTTGTTGACTTCTTATATTCTAAGTAAACATTTCCAAATTCTTTTTCAAGATATTTTTCTTCTGGAATTATTACACCATACGTAAGAAGTGGAAATGATATTATGGCGCTAACTACATACCATAATGAATTAAAAGCAAGTCCGCAGCTCAGCAAAATAATTATCATTGCTAAATAAATTGGGTTTCTAGAATATTTAAATGTTCCTCCAACAAATAATTGATGCTGAATTGATTTTGGATGCGGATTTTCCTCATTATCAGAAAATATCTTTAGAGTATAAATCGCAATCAAAAAAGACGATACAGCAACAGTTAGTCCAATGATTAAAAATATTATATTTCCTTCAAAGATAGGTAAATGGATTAAGAAACTATCTAAAATACTAGATGCCACTAAACCAATCATTAAAGCATAAGGTGGGAAAAATGAGGTCCTTGCGCCCTGAGCTCTAACAGGTTTTATTGGGTCTGTATTGTCCGACATAGTTGTATATTTTTCTATAATTCATTGAATTTTTTAATAATTTAAGTTAAACCCACCTTTAAATATTTGACAAGAGTAAATATGTTTAAAACAAGACAATCAGTTGAACAAGTTGAAGAGAGTAATGAACTTGCTCCAAAATTTGATGAGAATGGATTAATTGTGGTTACGACAGTTGACTTTGAGACGAACGATATCCTAATGACAGGCTTTATGAATAAGGAGGCTCTTGAAAAAACTATTCAAACTAAAGAGGCTTATTATTATAGTAGAAGTCGTAATGCGCTTTGGCGCAAAGGTGCTACAAGTGGATATACTCAGAAAGTGAGAGAAATTCTTATTGATGATGATCAAGATGCTATATGCTTGAAGGTAGATCTAGGTGAAAATGGCGCTAGTTGTCATGTTGGTTATAAGTCTTGTTTTTACAGAGAAATTGACTTAGAAGATACCGCAAATAAGCCTGGATTAAGGTTCACAAATATTGAAAAAGTTTTCAATCCCGATGATGTATATGGGGATGAACCTAATCCAACTAAATTATAAAGGATAAATCGATGGCAGTTCCAAAGAGTAAAATATCTAATTCAAGAAGAGGAATGAGAAGATCTCATTTACGTCTTAAAGGAAAAAATTATATTGAAGATAAAGAATCTGGCGAAATGCGTCTACCCCATCATGTTGACATGACAACAGGAACGTATAATGGAAAAAAAATATTCACGCCAAAAGCTGAGAAGTAATCTATCCCCAACAAAGATCTCTATTTAATAATATCATTCCCTTTTCATAGCTAAGCCCATTTTCTCTGTCATTAGATATAAAGCATGGACCATCAAGGTCTATAAAATCAGCAAATTGATAGAGCGGTAATAATGGTATCATTGATAAAGAGCTTGATACCATACAACCTAGCATTATTTTTAAATTAAGTTTTTTAGCCTTATTTGCAATAACAAGAGCTTCTGATAGTCCGCCAGTTTTGTCTAATTTTATATTTATTGTATCATACTTATTCTGCATTTCGTCTAGATCAGAACTATCATGAAATGACTCATCGGCACATATCGAAACCGGGTAATTTAATCCCTTTAACTCATCATCATTTCCAGATAACAAAGGCTGCTCAATTAAATTTACTCTAGTTTTAATGAATAAATCAGCATTTAACTTTAAGTCATCTATGTTAAAAGCTTCATTTGCATCAACTATTAATTTTTGATTTGGAATCAGGTCTCTTGTTTTTGTTAAAATTTTCTCAAGATTATCTGCGTTTACTTTTAATTTTATTGTTGAAAATTCTTTGTGCTTACTCACGTCTTCTAACATTTTTTCTGGCTCATCCAAAACCACTGTATAGCTTCCAGGTAATTGGAGAGGTTTTTCAATCTTCATTAATTCCCAAATAGTGGTTTTATTTTTTTTACAATTAAGATCCCAGAGCGCACAATCAATTGCATTTCTTGCAGCACCATTTTTTATAAAGTTACTAAGATTAGATGTACTTACTATACAATCCTCGATTTTTTCCTTAATGCTATCAATCTCATTGCTTACACTTTCAATTGTCTCCTTATAACGATTATAAGGCACACATTCACCGTAACCGCAGAACTGACCATCTTCTATTTTAACTTCTATTGTTTCGGCAGTTTTTTTTGAACCTCTTGATATGTTAAATGATTTATTTAAATCCCAGGATATATGCCTTACTTCAACTTTTAGCATGATCAGTTCAAATACTTTTAATAATTTCAATAAACGGATCGAGACTATCTTGTATAGGATCCAAGCATGGCAAATTATATTTTTTTGATATTTCTAATTTATACTCATCTGCTTTGGATTTACAATTTGACGTATTCAGAGCAATGCCAATACATTGTATGTTTTTATTGGTCAATTTGCCGTTTTGAATAGTTTGATCAATGACCTCTTGAATACTTGGCAAAGGTGCATCAACCCCACGCATATTTGCACGATTAGGCTCGTGACAAACTACAAAAGCATCAGGTTGACTACCGTGCAGTAATCCAAGTGAAACACCAGCAAAGGATGGATGAAAAAGAGATCCTTGTCCTTCAATAATGTCCCAATGGTTGTCAGTATTATCGGGAGATAACCATTCAACTGCTCCAGATATAAAATCAGAGACAATTGCATCGATCGCAATTCCATTCTCGGCAATTAATACGCCTGTTTGCCCAGTTGCTTTAAAAGTAACATCCATTTGACTAGCTCGCATTGCTTTCTCAATGGCAAGAGCGGTGTATTTTTTCCCCACGGAACAATCTGTTCCAACAGTAAGTAATCTCTTACCTTTGCGCTTTATGCCTTTACCTGTTTGAAACCGTTTGTCACTGAAACGCAAATCGTGGAGTTTTATATTATTTTGTTCTGACGCTTTTGCAATTTCACTAAATGAAGATAGCCTTGAATGCATTCCACTTGCAATATTCATTCCTGCTGATATTGCTTCAACAATAACATTTTGCCATTCATCAGGCATAACGCCTCCAGCGTTTACGACACCAATGACAAATGTTTTAGCACCATTAGCCACAGCTTCTTCAATATTCATTTCTCTAATTCCCAGGCTCGATTTGGCGTTTGGGAAACTCATTTGTCCTATACACCAATCTGGACGCCAATAATTTATGCCTGCAGCAGTTTTTATCGCTAAATCATCTTTTGCGTCTCCAATAAATAATAAATAGGGTTTTGATATCATGTTAGTAACTAAATGCATTTGTGGGTATAAGTGAATGAATTTTGTGTGGATAACTTTTTCCCATAATTAACCCCTTGTTAAAAAATATATACCTTTCTAAAATGATCATTCGCAATGAGACGTTCATGCGTTTCGGGGTTCGACCGGCCCCTGTAAAAGCGTCAGAGTGAGAAATTTCTTGCTTTGACGCTTTTTTGATGTATTTGGTCCTTTTAGCAATGCATTTTTAATTATTCTCAAAAAAACCTCAATGGCAAAGATAAAATATATTGAATTCAATGGAAATGAGCATGAAATTGAGGTTAGCAATGGGCTAACTGTTATGGAAGGTGCTATTAAAAACAAGATTCCTGGTATAGATGCTGACTGCGGTGGCGCATGCGCCTGTGCAACATGTCATGTATATGTTGATAATAAATGGATTGAAAAACTATCTCCTAAAGATGACTCCGAAGAAGATATGCTTGATTTTGCTTTTGAGGTCAAAAGCAACAGTAGATTAAGTTGTCAGATTACTGTTTCAGATGAATTGGATGGCCTGGTTGTTAATATGCCCGAAAAACAATTCTAAAAGTCGGCAAGTTTACAGTTTAAATTATTTTGTACTTCATATAATTCTTCAAGATTTGATTTATTGCCAGCAAATTGTCTCATAAGTACAAGCCCTTTGTCTGTTGGAGAAACAACTACAAACCCATCATTTATTTTAGTTGGCTTAGACTCTGGTCCAAACAAATATATTCTTAGCTTTCCAAAATTATGTGAGTTTTCATTTATTGTAGAAAAGTTATCTGTATTTTCTGAAAAGAAAGAAATTGACCAATAGGTTTCAGGTACATCTGTCTCGATAACTAGAGGAAAATAAGTTACATCGTAACCGCAACCTCCGTAAAGAAGGTCTGCGCTTGGTCTGATTACTTCAGTAAAATCAGACGTCGGCAAATTACGTGTAAATGAATTGTTGAACATATTTTCTTCAACCCAATTACTACTTATATATTTAAAAACTAAATTAGGTGTGAAATATATTATTGCTATATGTAGAGAAAATCCAACTAGCAAAAGCATAATTATTTTTTTAAAAAGACTACTCATCTCTACATTCCAGTTTTTCAATTATCGGCAAGTCAACTCTTTTTAATTTTGAAAAATACTCTTCTCCGGGTAAATAAATTCTAAGTGCGACTGAAAAACTTCTATCAATCGGAGTTCTTAACCAGTTTTCACCAGAATTGTTAGAAATAAAATTATTATCTCCGGTAAGATAGATGTTAAAACCGCCTTCTAAGTTAAAATCTACGGTTTCACTATTTAAAGAATATATTTTTTCATCATTTTTGACTAAAAAACCGTCTTCGTTATAAACAGTTATACTCCACCATCGAGATTCTATATCGCTTCCACTTATTTGATAGTTACAGTTTCCTGATAATTCTTCATCCTCAATGTCATAAAATGCATGAAAATAAGCCGCTTCAGGTTTAGCAAGAGCAAACGTACCACTCATTGCGACTGATGCTCTTGTGTAAATGTCACGATCTCGATCACCAGGAGAGGGCAAAATCTGCCAATTGTCATTTTTTATGAAAGCAAATTCTTCGTAAAGCTTGGCGGAAGCATAAGTAAAGGCTACAGCAATCAATATTACTGCAATTAAATATAATAGGTATCTGCGCAATAAAATCATTGTATTATCAATAAGTAATATTATTTATTATCATATAACAAGGAATAAATATATGTCTGAAGCTATCAAGACAGACTGTCTAATAATTGGAGCAGGTCCTGTGGGTCTGTTTGCAGTATTTGAGTTAGGTATATTAGGACTTGATAGTCACGTTGTAGATAATCTTGACAAAATTGGAGGACAATGTGCTGAGTTATATCCAGACAAACCAATTTATGATATACCTGCGCTTCCAGAGTGTACTGGATTATCATTAATTGAAAATTTACAAAAACAAATCAAGCCATTTAATACGCCGTTTCATCTTAATGAAAGAATTGATGAAATTATAAATACCGGTGACTCATGGAAACTTAAAACTACGGGCAATAAAGTTTTTGAAACTCCTAATATATTTGTAGCTGGTGGCGTTGGTTCATTTGAGCCGCGTAAACCACCAATCGAAAATGTATCCAAATATGAAAATAAAGGCATTCAATATTCGATACCTGATAAAAACTTTTATAAGGATAAAAAGATTATTATTTTTGGCGGGGGTGACAGTGCGCTTGACTGGACTGTCGAACTTTCAAAAATTGCTTCTCATGTAACATTAGTTCATAGACGTGATGAGTTTAAAGCAGCTAATCACACGGTTAATTTAATGAAACAACTCGTTAAAGAAGGACAAGTTGACCTGATTACTAAAAATCAGATTAGTGATGTTCAGGGTAGCAATAGAGTTGAAAAAGCAATCATAAAAGATAATGACGGAAATGAAAAAATTATAGATTGTGACGAAATTTTAATTTTTTATGGACTTAAAATGGAGCTCGGGCCCATTAATGATTGGGGCCTAAATTTGAATGAAAAACAAATTGAGGTAAACACGGAAAATTTTGAGACAAACTTACCAGGTATATTTGCAATTGGAGATATTTCCTATTATCCAGGTAAACTAAAGTTAATTTTATCTGGCTTTCATGAAGCTGCCCTAGCAGCACAGAAAGCATTTATACGTGCTAGACCAGATGAAACACTAACTTTTCGATACACAACCTCATCAAGCGATATACAAAAAAAATTAGGTGTAAAATAATTGCTGCAAAAAATATACGATAAATATGTTTGTCCGCATCTCATCAATTATGCGATGCAAATGAAACCATTTAGAAAACAGAGAGAAAAAATAATACCTTTAGCATCTGGTAGAGTATTAGAAATAGGTATAGGTTCAGGACTAAATTTTAATTATTACAGTAAAGCAAATGTATCAAAGGTATTTGCTGTTGAACCAGATAGCGTATTGTTGAAAAAAGCAAAACAAAATGCAGAATTAAACAATATAGATTTGAATATCCAACAACTTAAAGCCGAAAAGTTACCTTTCGATAATAACTCGTTTGATACAGTAATAAGTACTTACACAATGTGTTCTATTCCTGGCTTAAGCAGTGCTATGTCTGAAATAAATAGAGTTATGAAACCAAACGCTAAATTCCTATTCTCTGAACATGGTAAATCTCCTGACTCAAATGTTTTGAAATGGCAAAAAAGAATGAACGAGATTCAAAAAAGAATAGCGGGTGGTTGTCATCTTGATGTAGATATTCCAAATGAAATAACAAAAGCTAATTTTATAATAGATAAAATAGACAGCATGTATGTTCCTGGACCAAAATTTTTAAGCTATCATTACTGGGGCGTTGCTAGTCCGCTAAAATAAATTATGTTGATGCGACAAACCTTGGATTATGTTTTTTCAAATGCTGAAAAAAATAATCCAAAATCTATTCTACAAACGATAGATAATTTTGTTCAGGAAAGTGGTCAATTCTTAATGAATGTCGGTCCAGAAAAAGGAGAAATATTAAAAAATCATCTTTTAAAGTCAGAACCAAATAATGTAATAGAGCTAGGTACTTTTATTGGATATTCTGCGGTATTAATCTCATCTACAATTGGAGAAAAAAGTCAATTAACCTCGATTGACTCAGACATGCATTCTATAGAAATAGCAAAAGAATTAATCAACTTTGCTGGACTAGATAATAAAGTAAACTTGATACACGGAAGCGCTGAAGAAATAATTCCAAAATTAAATTTCAATGCAGATTTTGTATTTATTGACCATGCGAAGAAAAAATACCTTTCGGACTTAAAGCTTTTGGAGTCAGAGGGCATAATACTCAAAAATTGTGTAGTATTTGCGGATAATGTTGGGATTTTTAAAGATGAAATGGCTGATTATTTCGTTTATGTGAGAGAATCCGGGGAATATCTGTCTGAAAATTTTAGCTCGAAATTAGAGTATAGAAATAATATATATGATGCAGTGGAAATATCGATTAAGAATTAAGATCTATGGATAATAATCATTTTAATGTAATTGTAATTGGCGCTGGAATTTCTGGTATAGGAGCTGGATATTACTTAAAAAAAAATTGCCCAAGTAAATCCTTTTGTATAATCGAAGGAAGAGAGAACATAGGCGGCACATGGGACTTATTTAGATATCCAGGAATAAGATCAGACTCTGATATGTTCACACTCGGGTATGCATTTAAACCATGGAAGGAGCAAAAAACAATTGCAAACGGGCCTTCCATCTTAAGTTATTTAGAAGAAACAGTTGAGGAAAATAATTTACGCGAAAAAATAAAATTTAGTCATAAAGTCTTAAGTGCTAACTGGAATTCGACAAAGCTAAAGTGGGAAGTAAGAGCATCTCATCATGAGCGAGAAATATTATTCACAGCAAACTTTCTGTTCATGGGAACAGGATACTATAATTATGATGAAGGATACACGCCTGAATTTAATGACCTCGACAAGTACGAAGGCAAATTGATACATCCTCAAAAATGGCCAGAAGATTATGACTATTCTGATAAGAAGATGGTTGTTATCGGTAGTGGTGCAACAGCAGCAACTATAGTTCCCGAACTATCAAAAAAAGCTAAACACGTAACGATGTTACAACGCTCACCAACATATTATTTTCCAAGTCCAGATGAAGATAGATTTGCTAATTTTTTAAAAAAAATATTACCGCAAAAAATGTCTTACACTCTTGTTAGGTTACGGAATGTATTTTTTCAGCAACTTCTCTATAGAATTTGTAGATCATATCCGAAATATGTAAAACGAAAGCTCATCGATGGAGTTAAAGAACGATTACCTAATCACGATATTTCAAAACATTTTACTCCGCGATACTATCCATGGGAACAGAGAATGTGTCTTATTCCAAATGGTGATTTATTTGAGTCCATAAGAGATAACAGAGCATCAGTCGTTACAGATCATATCGATAAGTTTACTAGCAAAGGCATAAAACTTAAATCAGGGCAAAATATTGAAGCTGATGTTGTCGTAACTGCTACAGGCTTAAACTTGCAATCTTTTGGAGGTGTTCAAGTTCATATCGATGGTAAGTTGGTCGAGCCTTCTGAAACAATGACGTATAAAAGCATGATGTTCAGTGGGATTCCAAATTTTGTTAATTCTTTTGGTTATATTAATGCATCTTGGACTTTGAAAGCAGATTTAACCTGTGAATATGCTTGTAGATTAATTAATTATCTTGATCAGAATAACTACAGTCATTGTGTACCAAGAGTTCCAGTGGATGTGAAAGCTGAGAAAGATTGGCTCGCAACTGAGTTTTCCTCAGGATACATACATCGTGCTATTCATTTATTCCCCCAACAAGGCAGCAGGTCTCCATGGATCAATACACAAAATTATTTCAAAGATTTCTTTGGTATTAAATTTGGCCGATTAAACGACGACTCAATTCATTTTTCTTAAGCGTCGGCAGCTTTGGCCATTTCTCTCAGTTCGTATTTTAATATTTTCCCTGTTGAAGTCTTTGGTAGTTCAGTAAAAATAACTTTTTTAGGACACTTAAAGCCAGCAAGGGTTTCTTTGCAAAATGAAATAATATCTCCTTCACTTACACTATCATTTTGATCTTTTAATTCGATGAAAGCGCATGGTGTTTCACCCCATTTTTCATCTGGTTTTGCAACTACTGCGGCAAATAACACAGATGGATGTTTATAAAGTGTATTTTCTATTTCAACTGATGAGACATTTTCCCCACCAGAGATGATTATATCCTTGCTTCTATCTTTTATTTGAATGTAACCATTTGGATGCATTACAGCCAGGTCACCTGAGTGAAACCAACCCCCTGCCATAGCTTTATCTGTTTCTTCCTTATTTTTTAAATATCCCTTCATTACGCAGTTACCGCGTATCATGATCTCACCTATTTCTTCACCGTCATCCTTAACGGGCTCCATAGTCTCAGGGTTCATAATTGCTAGACCATCCATCATCGGAAACTTTACGCCCTGCCTTGATCTTAGTTTGGATTGCTCTTCAACTGATAGCTCATTCCATTCATCCTGCCATGCGCACAATGAAATATGTCCGTATGTTTCAGTCAGTCCATAAACATGAGTAACATCAAAACCCATTTTCTGAACCGCTTCTAATGTGGCTGCGGGTGGAGGAGCCCCTGCTGTTACTACATATACTTGTTGAGAATATTCTCTTTTTTCCTCAGCAGTTGCTTGTGCTAGAAAATTTAAAACAATTGGCGCACCACCAAAATGAGTTACTTTATGATCCGCAATAGCGTCAAACATATTTTTAGCTGAAACATATCTAAGGCATACACTTGTGCCTGCTAGGGCCGTTAGTGTGTAGGGATTGCCCCAACCATTGCAATGAAACATTGGAACAACCCACATATAAGTAGGATGCATTGGCATGCTAAAAGCAGTAACTGATCCAAGTGCCATCAAGTAGGAGCCTCTATGATGATAAACAACACCTTTTGGTAATCCAGTGGTGCCAGACGTATAGTTGAGTGCTAATGATTGCCATTCATTATCTGGCAAACTCCATTCGAGATCATGATCACCTGTTAAAAGGAAATCCTCATAATTAATTTCTCCAAGATTCTGTCCAGCTCCTTCAGGATGATTTGCTAGTTCATCATCAATATCTATTACAAGAATTTTATTTTTCATCTTATCGAGCACTTGTTTTATCGTCGGTGAAAGCTCATTATCAGTGATGAGCGCTTTTGCTTCACCGTGCTCAAGAATATAGCTAATTGTATCTACATCTAATCTGATGTTTATTGTATTTAATACAGCGCCTATCATCGGAACACCAAAATGTGCCTCATATATTTCTGGAGTATTAAAACAAAGAACCGCAACAGTATCTCCCTTTCCTATACCTCTTTTAGAAAGTGCGCTTGCGAGTTGTTTGCTTCTTTTATACGTCTCAGACCATGTAAATTGTTTTTTACCGTGAATAATTGAAGTTCTGTTTGGGTAAACCTCCGCTGCTCGTATAAGAAAACTTAAAGGAGACAACGGTGTGAAATTTGCATCGTTTTTGTCTAAATTTGTATCATACATGTGAGCCATTAAAATAATCCCTCTATGTCGCCATTTTTATTTAAGTGTATAGCATTTGCAGCTGGAACTCTAGGCAGTCCTGGCATGGTCATAATTTTATCGCATACAACTACCAGAAATTCAGCGCCTGCTGCCAGTCTGATCTCTCTAATTGGAACAACGTGGTCCTTAGGCGCCCCCCTTAGATTTGGATCAGTTGAGAAGCTGTATTGAGTTTTAGCAACACATATTGGGTAATGACCATATTTTTCATCCAATTCATTAAACTGCATCTTTATTTTTTGGTCAGCAATAATATCGCTCGCTCCATATATATCTTGAGCAATTTTTTTCATTTTATCCCACAATTTCATTTCGTCTGGATACAAGTACTTTATCTTTGGAGCATTCTGTTGGGTAACTTCAACTATGTGATTTGCTAGGTCTACTGTACCTGTGCCACCATTACTCCAATGTGTGCAATTAAATGACTTTACATTTAATGAATCACAGCATTCACTTATTGCTGATAATTCTTTTTCACTATCAGATATGAAATGATTTATAGCAACGGTAACAGGCGCACCATATATTTGCATATTTGCAATGTGTTGCTTTAAATTTGATAGACCTTTTTTTACCGCTTCAACATCCTCATTTTTTAATTCTTTTTTATCCATACCACCGTGCATTTTTAACGCTCTTACCGTTGCGACTATTACTATTGCTGAAGGATTTAATTTTCCTTTACGGCACTTTATGTCTAAAAATTTTTCTGCTCCAAGATCTGCACCAAAGCCTGCCTCTGTCACAACATAATCGCTTAATTTAAGAGCAGTTTGAGTAGCAACTAAAGAATTGCATCCATGCGCAATATTTGCAAAAGGACCCCCATGAATTATAGCTGGGTTTTTTTCAAGTGTTTGTACAAGATTAGGTAAGAAAGCGTCTTTTAGCAAAGTAGTCATCGCACCGTCTGCATTTAAGTCTCGGGCCCTAATTTCTTTTTTCTCCCTTGTGTAACCTACAATGATATTCCCAAGTCTATTTTGTAAATCTTCCAAACTTGTAGATAAACAAAAAATTGCCATTACTTCTGATGCAACAGTAATATCGAATTTATCTTCCCGAGGAAAACCGTTGACTATACCTCCTAAATTAACATTAATATTTCTTAAAGCACGATCATTTAAATCCACTACGCGTCCCCAAACCACTCTTCTTGTATCAATTCCCAAATCGTTCCCCCAATAAATATGGTTATCAATCATCGATGCAAGAAGGTTATGTGCTGATGTAATCGCATGGAAATCTCCTGTGAAATGTAAATTAATTTTATCCATCGGAACCACTTGAGCGTAACCACCTCCTGCAGCACCCCCTTTGACACCAAAACATGGTCCTAAACTAGGTTCTCTCAAGCATACTAATGACTGTTTTCCAATTTTATTTAAGCCGTCACTAAGACCGACTGATGTAGTGGTCTTTCCTTCACCTGCCGGGGTAGGCGAAATGGCTGTAACTAAAATGAGTTTTCCGTTTTTGTTATTGTTTTCTATCTTTTGATTATCAATTTTAGCAATGTGATGGCCAAATTTTTGAAGATTTTGATCTTTTAGGTCTAATTTTGAAGCAATTTCTTCAATAGGGGCCATGCTATTTTCTCTAGCAATTTCAATATCTGAGAGTATAGCCATAATTGATACTAATATTAAAAACCTAGACAACTTAAGAACTTTACAGATAGGAGTCTACAAAAATGTATTGCTATAGAACAAATTTTTACTTAAATTTTATTTTAGGAGACTCAAATAGCGCTGCAAAATTAAGCCAAGCAGTGCAATTTAAAATTCGCGTGGCTTAAGCGGTAAACTCATTAACAGCATTATGGGAAATGTAAATTTTTCATTAGAGGTGACAACAAAGACAAATCTGTCCGATTTACCTAAACTCAATGATATTTATATTACATTATTGCCTGGCACAAGTCATCTTGATGTTATTGAAAAAACCAAAGCTCTAGCTAGCGCAGGTTATAATCCCATTCCTCATTTTCCAGCACGTTCAATTACTGACTTAGACATGTTAAAGTCATATATTGGGCAAGTTAAAGAAGCTGGAGTAAAACAAGTTTTAATAATTGGTGGTGACCGAGATATATTAGGAAAATATCATTGCTCGCTACAACTTATCGAAACTGGATTGTTTGATGGAATGAAAATAGGTATTGCTGGTCACCCTGAAGGATCTCCAAATATGAGCGATACGGCTATTGAAGAAGCAATGAAATCAAAGACTCCATTTGCTGACTATATTGTAACACAATGGACACAAGATACAGACGCAATATCGTCTTTTATTTCTGCAGCACCGCTTCCTGTTCATGTAGGCGTTGCGGGTCCAGCTTCTATGAAGACACTAGTTAAATTCGCTGGATTTGTTGGATTAAAGAATACTCTTAATTTCGCAAAAAAAAACGCATCTAAAATTTTTGACTTATTGACTGTCCAGACACCTGATGATGTAATTCAAGAATTAAAAGAAAATGTTGAGAACTTTCACATTTATGCGTTTGGTGGAATAAAAAAAGCAAACGAATGGTTAGAAAAGGAGAACTACTATGTCTAAAAAAATAGAACATAACACTACTGTTGATCAAAGTGACAGACATGTTCCTTACAATTTACGCCAAAGTGGACCAACAAAAGTTGAAATGTTGATTTCAACTCGAGTAAGAAAGTCACCGTATTGGCATAAGTCGATGGAGGCAGGCTGCTGGAGAGCAACTGTTTATAACCGTATTTATCATCCCAGGGGTTATGTAAAGCCAGAAGATGGTGGAGCAATGGTTGAATATGAAGCAATTAAAAACCACGTGACTATGTGGAATGTTGCAGTTGAAAGACAAATACGTGTAATCGGACCAGATGCTGAAAAATTTACAGACTATGTAATTACAAGGGATGCCACAAAGATATCCCCATTAAGAGCTAGGTATGTAATATTATGTAATTATAAAGGTGGAGTCTTAAACGATCCTATTCTTTTAAGAATCTCGAAAGATGAGTTTTGGTTTAGTTTGTCAGACTCGGATATTGGACTTTATTTGCAAGGCGTAAACGCAGATAAAAGATTTGATGTAGAAATTGATGAGATCGATGCGTGCCCTGTTCAAATTCAAGGACCAAAAGCAATTGCTTTGATGAAAGACTTGGTGGGTGATCAAATTGATCTCGATAATATCCCTTTCTATGGTTTAGCAGAAGTTACAGTTGGCGGCAGAAGCTGCGTTATTTCTCAGACTGGTTTTTCTGGAGAGTCTGGTTATGAAATATATCTAAGAAATGCAACACTATATGCGGATGATATGTGGGATGCGGTCTTAGAAGCTGGAAAAAAACATAATCTAATGGTTATAGCACCTGCTCACCATAGGAGAATACAAGCAGGCATTTTATCTTGGGGTCAGGACTTAGATCATGAGCACAATCCTTTTCAATGTAATCTTGGTTATCAAGTTTCTTTATCTGGAAAAGGTGAGTGGGCGAAAAAAGGAGATTATGTTGGTAAACAAGCACTTGAAAAGATGAAGGCTGATCTGAAAGATGGTCATAAGCCATACAAGTTACAATTAGTGGGATTTGAGATTGGTGGCAAACCAATTGATGAATATGCGCCTGATTTTTGGCTTGTATCACCTGGTGATGGTGGAGACCCATGTGGCTTTATTACTTCACCCTGGTATCATCCAGAAAAAGGAAAAAATATTGCAATGGGCTATATTCCTTTTGACGGAACCCTTAATGCTAACGGTTTTCCAAAGTGGGAATTAGGAAAGAAATTTAAGGTGCACCTACCCGATATTTATGCAGATGAGCCAGGTGTGCCAGTGGATGCAGTTACAGTTGATGTTCCATTTACGGAGTCTTTCAACGCCAACACTAGAGAAGTTGTAAAAGGCTAATCTTTTAATAATTATTCCAGCGTTAAGAACATCGGGGCGCTGGAATTCCTATGATTTGTGTTGTACGTAAAGCTGGTGGTAACAAACTTTGCCATTTTTTTCTATAAAGTCTTGATGATACTCTTCTGCAGGGTAAAATTTTACTGCTTCTCTTAACTCTGTGACAATCTTGCCCTTATGCTCACCTGAGTCATCAATTTGTTTAATTTTTTTTAAAGCAATATCTTTTTCATCCTGTGAATTATAGAAAATAACAGATTTATATTGTTCTCCAATATCTGGACCTTGCCGATTTAACTGTGTCGGATCGTGAATAAAAAAAAACTTATCTAAAAGAATTTCATAGGCAACTTCAGAACTATCATATTCAATTTCTACAACCTCAATATGGCCAGTTGTCCCCGTGCAAATAGACTCATAAGTTGGATTTTCGGTGTGTCCACCCGCATATCCTGATACGACTTTTTTTACACCTTGGATTTCTTCAAAGAGCACTTCAACACCCCAAAAGCAACCTGCTCCTAAAACTAATTTTGCATTCATTACTTAACATAAAAGTTTTTTTATATATGTTAAAGATCAAACTTAACAATATTTCAAAAAAGATTAATAATTAAAATGAATACTGAGATAAACATTGGCAAAATATCCAATGTAAAGATTTGGATTACAGATAATCATATGGCCAAAAACCAATGGTCTGCTATAAAAAAATTTCTTTTAATTAAAATAAAAACTTCTGACGGCGTTGAAGGGTGGGGCGAAGCTTTTACAATCAATCTTAGAGAAAAGGCAACTGTCAACTTGATAGCAGAGCTCTCTCAAGAAATTTCAAATATTGAAAATCTAACACTTAAGTCTTTTTATCAAAAAATATTCATACTTAGTGATGGTCATAGAGGTCTAGATTTCTGTGCTGCGACAAGTGCTATCGAAATTGCATTATGGGATATTACTGGAAAAATAAAAAATCTGCCTTTGAATTCATTACTAACAAATAAACCAAAATTAAATGTATCTATTTATGCAACATGTTGGAGTAGCTTAAGAAAAAATACAGATCAATATTTAAATCAAATTCAAAATTATTTAGATAAAGAATATAGTGGAATTAAAGTCTATCCAATGAAAGATAATTTAAAAAGTTCAATCAAGCTTGTTGAGCAAGCAAGAGAATTAGTAGGCGAAGAATATCCCCTAATGCTTGATCTTGCTATTCCAGAAAACTTAGATAACACAATGATTTTTCTGAAAGAAGTTTCTTCATTAAAGCCTTATTGGATTGAAGAGCCTGTTGATGGAGAAAACATTAGTATGTTGTCTGAAATTAAAAATAAATTTGGCATGAAGGTTGTGACAGGAGAAAAACAATGTGGACTACCACACTTTCAAGAACTAATTTCACGTGGTGCAGTTGATATACTTAATCCCGATATTTCAGGAGTGGGTGGAATAATTGATATGATTAAAATATCGGAAGAATCCTTAAATTATAATATTTCTATATCCCCACACTGCTGGAACTCCATGTCGGTATCTGCGTCTGCAATGCTGCATGTTTGCGCAAGTATATCAAATTCAGAGATGGCAGAAATATTTCCTGACTATATTGAGTTCTCAAAAGAATTTTGTGAGCTATCCTTTGAAATTGAGAATAATGAAGCCTATTTAAATCAAAAGCCAGGTTTAGGTATTGTCATTGATGAGAAAAGCCTTTCTGAATTAAGCGAGTATATTAAGGAAGTTAAACTTAATGCCTGATGGTAATTGTCTTTTTGATAGGGTTTTTAAACCGACACAAAGTAGTAAGAGGACTTTCTTAATTAATGAACGTAAAAAAATTAGTTATAAAGAATTTCATTTTATAGTTAATAAGATTGCAAACTACTTAGTTGATATCAATTTAGCACCAGGGGACAGAGTTGCGGTTCAAGCTGAAAAAAATATTATTCAGCTAGCTTTATATGTTGCTACTGTAAAAGCAGGAGGTATATATCTCCCATTGAATACAGGCTATACTTTAAACGAGTTGGATTATTTTATAAGTGATTCCCAACCAAAAGTGATTGTTGTAGATGGAAATATTCAAAAAGAAATAAAGCAAATGCCTAGTGCCCTTATGGCACAAACTCTTACATTGAACTTAGACGAGAGCGGCTCATTAATTGAAGCGGTAAGTAATTATTCTACCTGCTTTGACGTTGTTAATCGCAGTGAAAATGATTTAGCGGCTATACTATATACTTCAGGTACAACAGGTAAATCCAAGGGGGCCATGCTAACACACAAAAATCTTGCTTCTAACGCCGAAGTTCTGAGAGATTTTTGGAAATTTACAGAAAATGACGTTCTTCTTCACATGCTTCCTATTTATCATACTCATGGTCTTTTTGTTGCTTGTAATATCCTTGCTATTTCTGGTGGTTCAATGATTTTTTTAGAAAAATTTGAAGTTGATAACGCCATGAAATGGATGAAAGAATCGACATCTATGATGGGTGTGCCAACCTTCTATTCTCGGCTGCTAACTAGTAAAAAATTAAATACTGAAGCCACAAAACATATGCGACTTTTTATTTCTGGGTCTGCTCCCTTACTTGCTGAAACTCATAATGAGTTTGAGAGCAGAACTGGAAAAAAAATTTTAGAACGCTATGGAATGACAGAGACAAATATGAATATTTCAAACCCTTATGAAGGCGAGAGAAAAGCAGGAACAGTTGGAATTCCACTACCTGGCATTGATATTCGAATAGTCAGTGAAGAGGGTAAAAAGTTAGATGGTGAAATAGGAATTATTGAACTTAAAGGTGATAATGTTTTTAAAGGTTATTGGGGCATGAAGGAAAAAACTATTGAAGCTTTTACTGAGGATGGATTTTTCATAACAGGTGATCTCGCCTTTAAGGATAAAAATGGTTACTACACAATTGTTGGAAGAGATAAAGATATGATTATAACTGGTGGGTTAAATGTTTATCCTAAAGAAATTGAAGATGTAATTAACGAGTTGTCAAATATATCTGAGTCAGCAGTTTTTGGCGTAAAACACTATGATTTTGGTGAGGCAGTTGTTGCCGCAGTAGTTACTAATGATAAAGAGGTCGATGAAAGTTATATAATTAACTTTTTAAAAGATAGACTCGCCAAGTTTAAACAACCAAAAAAGATTATTGTCCTTGAGAGTTTACCGAGAAATACAATGGGTAAGGTACAAAAAAATATTCTACGAGAAAATTACATGAATTTATTTATGGATTGATATCCAATTGTTAATTTCATTAACAAATAGGTCGTCTTGAGGAGTATTAAGAATTCCAATTATATCATGGTAATTAAAACCCCCAAGATTCGTATCATTATTGATAATTTTTTTTGGCCCTTTCCAATCTTCAAATATTTTCTTAACTCCTTTTGCTCTTACGACTCTATCTTTTTCCTCATAAAAAATTAAAAGAGGTATATTTGTATCTAGATATTTTAAACCTTTTCCTGAATATGCGGCTTTCCATAATTGTTGCGGAAGATTTCTATCAAATTCATTTACCCAAAAAGGATCCCATTTCTCTCTCGGTAAGTTAAAAAAGCTAGGAAAATTAAATTTATAGTAACTTTTAAAAAATAATCCTGTAGCCGCTATAAAATAAGGAAATGAAATTTTAGGTGTCCACGGCGCAATAAGAACTAATTGATCAATCTTTTCATACAGCTTTTTATCTTTAGCCGCCATCAGAGCGAAGGTCCCACCAGCTGAGAAGCCCATTAAGATTGTTTTTTTTCCTATTTTATTTCCAATGGCAACTGCTTCAGCAGCATCCTCATAAAAATTTTTTGCTTCAAGCTTTTTTGTAGCTTCGTATCCTGCTCCATGACCCGATAATCTTGATAAAAATAAATTAGCCTTCAATTTTTTTGCAATTTTGATTAATACATCTTGTTGTTGATGTCCAGTAGCAAAGCTTCCATGCAAATAAACTATTGAGTACTCAGTAATATTATTCTTGTCTTCATACCAAATGATTTTTTTCTTTGCTTCAGGGTGAATATTATCAAACATATTTTCCTTATTTGACAAATATCTTTCTACATCAGTATTAATACTTATTGATGGAAAGCTTACTTTTATTGTATTTATTAAATAAGGCAACGTGACGCCTACAATAAAGATGAGAGGAATTACTAAAATGATTGAAGAAATAATTAGTAGACGATAAAGCCTAAATCTCGTTGCTCTAGACATTCACACTTGTATAACAGCATATTTTATTACCATCTGGATCCCTTATGTATGCATAATAGGCATTACTATCGAGTGGTCGGAATCCAGGTTCACCCTCATTTTTTGCACCAAGATCAATTGCAGTTTTGTGAAAGTTATACACTTTTTCAGTCGTCTCTGTGTAAAAAGATATTTGCGTTCCGTTTCCAAATGTAACGGGTTCGCCATTTGCTGGTTTTGTAATGTAGAATTCTACATCTTCATTGCCATCATGTGCATAACCAACACATACATCGTCCTGATAAATACTTTTTAAACCTATAGTGGTAAACAATTGATCGTAAAAATTTTTAGAAATAAGTAAATCACTTGCTCCAACCATGACGTAACCCTTCACAGCCTCACTCCATTATTATTTGTATTATTTACCATATTCTCAAATTTTTTGGCGAATGCAATCAATTTTAAGTCGTTTCCTCTAGGAGCAATAATCTGCATTCCCATTGGTAAGCCCCTATCATTAAAACCTATTGGAATAGAGATCGAAGGTAACTGAAAAATACTTGCAAGTATAGTTACCTCCATCCATCGATGGTAAGTATCAAGTGGATAATCCTCAATAGTTTTTGGATATGAAATATTTTTATCAAAAGGAAAAATTTGCGCTGAAGGCAATACAAGAAAGTCATAAGATTGAAATAGCATATCAATCTTAGGAGAACTTTTTTTGATAAATTCCAATCCCTTTTTTATTTCACCCTCAGTAATATTCTTACCCTTTTCATATTCCCATTTAGAAGGAAAATTAACTTCATTAATATTCAGTCCCTCCATCTGAATTAAGCTACTGTACATTAAATAAGCTCTTAGATTAATCCAATGATCCCACATATCATTAGAACTAATTTCTGTAAGTTCATGCTGTAAAATATTAACTCCAATTTTTTCTATTTTAGACAATGATTTTTCACATAAGGAGATGATACCTTTTTCGAATAATAAAGACTTATTCAAGTCTTTGAGCCAACCTAATTTTATCATTTTAAGATCATTTAAATTTATTTCTGATTTGGAAAATGTTCCTTTAAGATTGAAGGACATAGGGTCATATTCATGCTTTCCAACAATAACATCTAACAGCAAAGACATATCAAAAGGGTTTCTTGCCATTACACCCATGGTAGTAAGGGGAGGAATTCCATAAATATTATCTTCTCTTATTTCAGGTATTAGACCAGGTGTAGGCCTAATACCATAGAGATTAGAAAAAGCAGCTGGATTTCTGCATGATCCCATCATATCTGTTCCATCAGCAAATGGCATCATTGAGGCGGCAATGGCTGTAGCAGCGCCACCACTGGATCCTCCAGAGGCTAAATTTTCATTATAATAATTCCCTGTTGGTCCAAAAAGGTTGTTGATTGTGTGTGAGCCCATTGCTAGTTCTGCTGTGTTAGTCTTTCCAATTATGATCGCACCATTGGACATTAATCGATCAACAATCAGAGCATTTTTTTTGGGGATATTATTTTTAAATGATTTCAGGCCATAAGTGGTCACTAAACCTTCAACGTCAGTGATATCTTTAATTGCAATAGGCATGCCTCGTATTTGATTTTTCTGTTCTGCAATATAATTGTTATCTTTTTTTTGTGCTTCATCAAGGATGTCTGCTTCATCCTTCAAAGAAACTATTGCATTATATTTATTATTGTCTCTTTTAATATTACTGAGGTATTCACGAATAAGTTCTTTAAAGCTGATTTTTTTTTCTTCTAACAGCTTTAATTGATCTTTGACCGAATGAGATGTAATCATTTATAGATTACTTACGAGCACCAATTATACTTATCTTTACTAGTTCTCTTACATCATCTAGTTCAGCTGGAATTGGATTGGTGCCAAATGCAGTATCGATCATTGCTTTTTTTGATATTCTTTCAATACAATCTTCAGGGACTCCTATTTCGTTAAGTCCTTTTGGTATTTTGATACGATCAAGCAGTTTTTCCATATTTTCAATGAAATTATTTACAGAATGATCTTCATACTGCATAGCTTGAGCCATTCTAATTACTTTTTCCTCAATACTTGGGAGATTATATCGTAGAACAGCTGGTAAAATTATTGCATTTGTTAATCCGTGATGAGTATTAAATTCTGCTCCAACCATATGGGCAATAGCATGTACTAGGCCAAGACCTTTAATAAATGAAATGCCTCCTAAACATGAAGCTACCAGCATTGCACCTCTTGCTTCTAGATTATTTGGCTCTTCGACAACAGTAACAAGTGATTTGGAGATTAAATATAAGCTCTCAAGTGCAGCACCATCGCACAAAGGATGAAAACCTGGAACGCAATAACCTTCAATAGAATGTATCATTGCGTCTGCACCAGTCCAAGCAGTAAGATTTGACGGCAAACCCAAAGTTAGTTCAGGATCAAGTATGGCTATAGAGGGTTTGAGGTCGGGATGCATTATGCAAAGTTTAATTCCTTGTTTCGTATCCGTAACCATTGCTGTGCTCTCAGTTTCTGCTCCAGTACCCGCAGTTGTGGGTATTGTTATAAGCGGAGGAAATTTATCATTAGGGCCAATTTTCCGGGGAGTTTTTTCCCATTCAAAATCAAATAACTCAATTTCATTATTGGCAGTTAGACAAATTGACTTTCCTCCATCCATTGCACTACCACCACCAATGGCAATTATTGCATCATGATTATTATTTCTAAATGATTGTTTCCCTTCTGAAATTTCATCGTCCCTTGGGTTTGGAGAAATTTTTGAATAAATACCTGAATTTATTTTTGCCTTTTTTAAAATTTCAACCAGCTTATCTACAAACGGAAGATTAACGCTTCCACTATCAGTTACAATTAGAGGATTCCTTATTTGATTTTCATAACAATAATTGCTGATTTCAGAAAATCTGCCCGGACCATAAGATATTGGCACTGGGAAACCCCAATCTTGAGGAGTTAAAATTTCCTCTCTATCTAAATTAAAGAGTGGCATAATTTAATTTTATATCTTCTTAAGACGATGTCATTGATTTTAAAACAATTGAGCGATCTATTTCACCAACAAGCTCACCACTGTTTGTATCAATTACTGGATAGGTTTTATCACTGTCAGCAATCTGATTAATTAAATTATCAATTTTTGTATCACTTGCAATGCAGTCATTACCTTCTGCAAACATAGTCTTAGTTTCCTCACAGCATTCGGTTCTCGCGCATTTTCCAGCACTTAAAACTTTATATTTCGGCACATCTTCTGTAAAATCTTTAACATACTGATCAATGGGATTTGCAACAATTTCTTCAGGTGTTCCAACTTGTGAAATCTCTCCGTCTTTCATTATAGCAATATGATCTCCCATTTTAATTGCTTCTGAAAAATCATGTGTAATAAACACCATTGTTTTTTGAACCAATTTTTGAATACTTAACAACTCGTCCTGCATTTCTCTTCTTATAAGAGGATCGAGCGCTGAAAATGGTTCATCAAAAATTAATATCTCAGGATCAACTGCAAGAGCCCTTGCTAATCCTACCCTTTGCTGCATGCCACCAGATAATTCTCTTGGATAATGTTGATCCCATCCATCTAAACCAACTAAATTTAGTGTTTCCATAGATTTTTCTAGTCTATCTTTTTTCTTTACACCTCTGATTTCAAGACCATAGCCAATATTTTCAATTACCCTTCGGTGAGGAAAAAGTCCGAAATGTTGAAACACCATACTCATTCTATTTCTTCTTAATTCTGTTAAATCTCTGTTGCTCATTGTGGTAACATCTTGCCCGTCAATACTAACTTGACCAGCTGTTGGCTCAATTAATCTCGATAAACACCTAACAAGAGTTGATTTGCCGCTTCCAGAAAGTCCCATAACAACGAATGTCTCACCTTTTTGAACTGAGAAGGTAACATCTTTTACAGCAACAACATGTCCAGTTTTTTCCTGTACCTCGCTTCTTGATAGAGCTCTGTCGAGATTAGAAAGTACATTTTTTTCGTTAGGTCCAAATACCTTCCAAATATCGGTGCATACTATTTTATTGTTTTTTTCCATTATTTATGAGTGATATATCTGCTGAATGTTATACTATGTTGAGAATTTTTGAATAACTTATTTTAAATTGTAAATACTAAATTTATTATGGCTTTTACTCAAGGTACCTCTGCTTTTTCTTCAAAAAATAATTATCAAAATTTAATTATTCCAGGAATAATATTTGCTGCTTTACTATTTTCAATATGGTTAGTATTTCAAAGTGAAGACGTTTCTGAATTTCCAGTTTTTGTCACAGACTCTTTTACATTTACTGCTTGGGTTAATCAGGGTGAGGATTTTTTAAAGGATAATATTAAAATATATACGAGAGCAGTTGCCGCTTATGTAAAAGAACTTTATTGGATGCTTGAAGATTTTCTTTTAGATTCATCTTGGGTGTTTATTGTAGCACTTCTTCTAATACCTTCTCTTGCATTTGGTGGCATAAAACTTGGTTTCCTAGTTCTATTTGGGACTATGTATTGGGGAATGGTTGGACTATGGGGTTCTGCCATGGAAACTTTAGCTCTAATGGGGCTATCAGTATTTTTGTCAGTTGTAGTTGGGGTCATACTTGGTATTTTCTGCGCTTTAAGTGATCGATTTGAACGAAACATGAAGCCAGCTCTTGATGTAATGCAAGTAATGCCAGCCTTTGTATATCTTATACCAGCAATGTTTTTCTTTGGTATCGGCGGTGCCCCAGCAATACTTGCAACAATGATTTACTCAATGCCACCAATTATTCGTTTGACAAACTTGGGGATACGTCAAGTTCCAAATGAAACAATAGAGACTGCGACTGCATTTGGCTCAACAAAAAGTCAGGTTCTGTTTAAAGTGCAAATCCCACTCGCACTACCCAGCATAATGATGGGCGTTAACCAGACAATTATGATGGCTTTAGCTCTAGTTGTTTTAGCAACTTTTATTGGCGCACAAGGATTAGGCTCAGATATTTGGGTATCAATCAAAAAACTTGAAGTAGGTGCTGCATTAGAAGGCGGCTTTTGTGTTTTGTTAATGGCAATTATGTTTGATAGATTTGGGAAGGCAGCCAGTCGGGAGACTGTAACACTTCCAGTTGACAGCCAGAAGTTCTATCTCCTTCCTCAGACATGGGACATTTACCCTTTAGCAAGACAAATTGAGAAGCCATTAATGTACATCCATATTGCTGTGGCTTTTATATTTTCAAGTATTATAAGAATTTTCTCTTCTGTAATTAATTTAGTAGTTTCATTATTTAATAAAGACTATGGAAGATTAATTGAACAATTCATAAATGCACATTATTTCATGTTCTCAGGGATATTCATCTTATTGGGAATAATTTATTATGATTCAAACATTGCAACCATTGGAAGTTTTCCTGATTCATGGAACTTATCAATCAGAGATGAAATTGCAGCAGGTGTTAAGTCATTAACAGTAAACCCAACATTTATTGAAATAACTCGTTCTATTCGAGCTACAGTCGTGATTTATCTTTTAAGGCCTCTCGATACCTATCTAACTTATCTTCCTTATTGGTTCACAATCAGTGCATTAGTTTTAATGAGTTGGAAGGCTGTTGGCTTGAGATTTGCAATTGTGACGGCTTTTTTATTAGCTTTTATTGGAGCATGTAATATTTGGACCGAAGCAATGATTACATTATCTTCAGTTCTAATTTCAGTTCTTTTATGTTTTGTGATAGGGGTTCCAATTGGCATTATCGCTTCGTACAGTAAAAGATTTCAAAATATCAACGAGGTCATTTTAGATGCAATGCAAACACTTCCTTATTTCTGTTATCTCGTTCCTGTTTTGATGTTCTTTGGTGGTGGATCATTTTCTGCATTACTTGCAACAATCATTTATGCGATACCTCCAATTATTCGACTTACAGTCTTAGGCTTGTCACAAGTATCAACAACATATTCAGAGGTATCGAGATCATTTGGAGGCTCAACTTTACAAACATTGAGTAAAATTAAATTCCCTCTTGCAGTACCGAGTTTAGTAATGGGCTTCAATCAAACAGTTATGATGGCTTTTGCAATGCAAATTGTAACACCATTAATTGGAGGAAAAGGTCTTGGCCTTGAAGTTTTTAATGGCTTAGCTCGCTCTGATACAGGTAGAGCGCTCGCAGCAGGTATTGGAATTTGCCTTTTAGCAATGATAATTGACCGTATAAGCCTTGCTTACACAAAAAAACAAAGAGATGCCTTGGGTTTATAGATATAATTTTTAGACCTTTTTCTTTATTTAAACTTTCAAATAAACTTCATAAACCAGTTTACTAATTGATCTTTTTCA
>CACFYZ010000003.1 GCA_902570675.1 uncultured Pelagibacteraceae bacterium | reverse complement strand
AATTTGGACTTAATACTGGTGGTAACGTTGAAGCAATTTTAATGTCTATGCCGCCAAACGCTATGTGGAAATAAATTTTAATGGATACAGAACCAATTACATCAAATGGAGCGAAAAAACTTCAAGATGAGCTAAGTGATTTAATTAATAATAAAAGACAAAACGTTATACAAGCGATTGCAGAAGCAAGAGAACACGGTGACTTAAAAGAGAACGCTGAATATCATGCTGCAAAAGAAGAGCAAGGCCATATTGAAGGACGAATTCAAGAAATACAACTTCTGCTAGCAAATGCAGAAATAATTGATATCTCTGATATTCCTTCTAATCAAAAAACAGTTGTATTTGGAGCAACTGTAGAAGTTGAAGATATAGATAGTAATTCAAAAACAAAATTTCAAATTGTGGGTGACGATGAAGCAGATATTGAATCAGGATTACTTTCCTACAAATCACCTGTTGCAAAGTCATTAATTGGAAAAGAAAAAGGTGATTTTGTTACAGTCACGACTCCAAAAGGAGAAAAAAACTACGAAGTAAAAAGAATTATATATAAATAGCCATTCTATTTTTTTGATTGAACAATAGCTTTTAATCTCTCAATCAAGGAAAACTTATCATTGATAAAATCATTTTCAGCCCACCAGTCTTCAACATCTTTTAAAATTTCACCGACTATCGGGCCCTGGGAAATACCCATATTAGTTACATCCCTGGCCGAAATATCAAAAGTCGGTTTTGTCCAACTTTGAGAAACTTCGTAAAGCGACCGCCAGTGTACTTCGTTTTTATTTTTGGTATCAACAGCCCACTTAATCAATATTTGTTTTTGAAATTCATCTCGTCCTAATGAATATAGTAAATATCTTACTTCTTTCATTGAAATGTAAGACACAACTTTTTTATTAATATTGCACAATTTTAATAATCCAACTGAGTCCGATTTTGATAGAGGTAGATCTTTAATAAGATCATTTGCATTTACTAAGGAATTGTTTGCTAACAGACTCAACCTCAATATTGGATTTGGGTTAACACCTATACGACTTTCTATTTCTAACAAATTACTAAAAGCATCATTTATATTTGTGCGATTAAAATACTTATCCATGAGCCCAATTTTACTCATTAACGATATTGCGATGCTGGGATTAGGTAGATTTAGAATAGCTCTTAATTCGTCCCACTGCCTTTCTTTGGAAACAATAGAAAGGCCATCTATATTAGATTTAATGATTTCAATAATGGCCTCATCTGGTTCCGACACATTCAATAACGCTAAAAATCGAAAGTATCTCAATATTCTCAAGTAATCTTCTTTAATCCTTTTATCAGGATTACCAATAAAGCGAACATTTCTGCCTTCAATATCTTTTTGACCTTCCAAAGGATCAAATAGGTCACCATTACCACCTAAGTACATTGCATTAATAGTAAAATCCCTTCTTAATACATCCTCATCAATACTTTTTGAGTATAACACTTTGGTGTGACGCCCATCGGCTTCAGTGTCTTTTCTAAACGTTGTAATCTCAAATTTTTTATCATTTATGATTGCTGTGACAGTTCCAAAATCAATACCGATATCAATAAAACTAATATTATTGCTATCAAGAAGTTCTATTATTTTATCTGGCTCTAAAGATGTTGCGAAATCAATATCAGTTATTTTTTTTTCTAAAAATATATCTCTAATGCAACCACCAACTACAAAAATGCAATTTTTTTGATGATCATTAAAGATCTTAAATAATTTTGTAACTTCATTAACTTCTAATATTGATGAAAAATTTTTCATTATCTAGCTTATTTATATTATTTTAAAATTTGATAAAGATTAATAAGCATGCCAGCTGTTGCACCCCAAATATGGTAATCTTTGTATGGTAATACGTAATAATCATAATCATATTTTTTATTATCAACTTCATAAGTTGCAATTTCCACTTTATGATTTCTACTATCCATCAAAAATTTCAAAGGAAGGAAAAATACTTCATCTACTTCGTTTTTGTTGATTTTGAGAGAAGAGTAATCAGAAACTAAACACACAATTGGCATTATTCTATATCCTGTACCAGTTATGTATACATCGAGATTTCCAATAACTCGAACATTTTTTGAATGCAAACCAATTTCTTCTTTGGCCTCTCTCAGTGCTGTATCAATGGGAGATGAATCCATTTTTTCAATTTTACCGCCTGGGAAACTAATTTGTCCAGCATGATCCTTCAGTTTATCAGGTCGCTTGGTAAGTATAATTTTAATCTCGTCATCAAAATTACAAATTGGCACCAAAACTGCAGATGCTCTTAAATTAACTTTATCTTTATATTCTTTAGCTAAGGGATGATGCTTTCTAGTAAATAAATCAGTTGTTAGTTTATCAAAATAATTATGGGATATTTGATCTGAGCCTGCAAATAATTCAATTAGCCTATCGAAATTAGTCATTATTTCTTGACTTCGTGAATCTTGAAAGTTTCACCCATGCTTTTTATCACTAAGTAAGTTTTGTTTTTAATAACCTCTTCTTTTGCAAGATCTACTAATTCATAAAAGACTGATCGTGATAAAAGCGCGCGAAGGTTTTTTCGAACAACAATATAAGGTGATGGTTCTTCATTATTATTAATTTTAATAATTAGTGAATTTTTTTTTGATAATACAACTTCTTCATTTAGATTTGTTTTGAATAAGAAACTGTTTTGTCCACTTTCGTCAATCTTTTTAAGAGAGACAGCAACAAATGGTGCATCCTCTACTTGAATTCTGACCTTTTCAACTGGTGTTACAAGGTAATAGTCTCCATCTTCATCAAGCCGAAGAATACTTGAGAAAAGTTTTACCATTGCTGGTCGCTTAATCTCTGACCCCATATAAAACCATTTCCCATTTCTAAGGATCTTCATATCAATATCTCCACAAAATGGAGGATTCCATTTTTCTACTGGGGGGTATGATTTATTGTTTTTTTTACTATAACTATAGATTGTCTCTAATCCTTTTAAGTTTACAGGTTGATCAGTCATAATTTACGAAAATTTATATTTCTCTATTGAGTTTAATTCGGCCTTCAATTTTTTTATTAAAACGCGATTTATATCAACAGGGCCATAAAACTCAAATTTTTCACCTATTTTATTAAAACCAAACTTCTTGTAATAATCTATATCTCCGACAACAATTATAAATGAGTAATTAGAATTTAATTCAATTTTTTTGAGTGAATATTCCACTAAATTTACTCCGTAGCCAAGACCTTTAAGTTTGGGATCAACCGCTAATGGACCTAAAAGTAAGCCATTATATTGTCTATTAAGTTTTGTAGGGCAAAAATCAATACATGCAGCAAGTTCATCACAATTCAATGATACATATGAGTAACTTTTCTCATATGGTTGCTTTTCACGTAACCGGTATACCGACCGTGCATACCTTCCCGGACCAAAAACCACATTCAGTAGATTTAATTTATTTATTGTATCTGCTTCAGTTGCTTGTCGAATATTTTTCATGATTAAACTTCAATATTCTCTTTTATTAGATAATATCTTTGAGCATTATTAATTATTTTGGAGGTATACTATGCAGAGTGTAGATGTAAAGGATTTAGGAAATTATCAAGGTAAAGATATGGGTTATTCTGATTGGATGGCTATTGATCAACAAAGAATAAATACGTTTGCTGATGCAACTGACGATCACCAATGGATTCATGTAAATGAGGAAAAAGCTCAAAATGAACTTCCGACTAAAAGTACTATTGCCCATGGCTTTTTAAGTCTTTCTCTAAGTGTGCCACTTGCAGGAAAAATTTGGACTATTACTGGCACCAAAATGGTAATTAATTATGGTCTCAACAAAGTAAGATTTATTAATATGGTACCAGTGGACTCACGTGTGCGAATGTCAGTCAAGATTAAAGAAGTGAATAAATTAGAGAATGGAGGTACACAAGTAATCAGTGAAGCGACCCTTGAGATTGAAGGACAAGACAAACCTGCTTACATAGCCGAGACAATTATGGTCGCTTTTCCATAAGAATGAGTGATAAATCATTTCCGGATCCTGATGCTTATACAATCAGTCAAGACACAGAAATCATTAAAGTACTTACATGGAATCTCTGGTGGAAGTTTGAAGATTATAAGTTTAGAGAAAAATTAATTTTATCTGAAATTGAAAATAATCATCCTGATATCTTATGCTTACAAGAAGTATGGGAGGAAGAAGATGAAAGCCAAGCTAGAATGATTGCTGATAAGCTTGATTACAATTATATATTTAAAAAATCTTTTGAATTTGATGGCGTATCATTTGGAAATGCGATAATTACAAAGTTTCCAATTAGTTCCTATAAAAAAATCACTTTTAACACAACTCCAGATAAAGATGAAAAGAGATTTCTACTTCATCTAGAATTAGAATATAAAAATAAGATAAATATAAATGTTTTTTGTACCCACCTTAATTATAAATATGAACACCAACCAGAGCGAATGAGACAGGTAAAACAAATTATGGAATATATGAGCCAACTGAAACCATCTAAATTTCCAATTATTTTGTGCGGGGATTTTAATGCGGATCCTGAAAGTGATGAAATCAGAACAATAACTGGTCTTACCAAACCTATAGATGATATTGTGCTTAGAGATGCCTGGAAATTAGTAAATAGAGACGACCCCGGATACACTTGGTCTAACGAAAACAATTGGGCAAAGAAAACTTTGGAACAGGACAGGCGAATTGACTATGTGTTTCTTGGAAAATCTGGACCAAATGGATTAGGTTATCCCATTGATTGCAAAATAATCGGTAATCAAAAAAATAAGTTTTTTCCAAGCGATCACTATGGATTAGTTGCTCATTTAGTAGGATTGAGCCGGTGAGTATTTTAATTTCAGTTTTCTTAGGTGGGGGACTTGGAGCCATTATTCGTTATCTCGTAATTGAACAAGTTAATAAACTTTTCTTAGTTGCATTTCCTTTTGGAACAATTGCCGTAAATGTCATTGGTGCTTTTTTAATTGGACTTTTATCAAGTTATTTAGCTGAGAGACTTGACGTTTCAGAAAATGTAAAAATGTTCTTAATTGTTGGATTTTGTGGAGGCTTTACTACGTTCTCTTCATTCAATATAGAATTCTATCAATTATTTAGTAGTGGTGAGATTCTATCTTCACTTATTTACGTTGCAACAACATTTGTACTGACAGTTGTTGCTTTTTACATTGGCGTAAGTCTGCTTAAGCTTATCTAATTATTTATTACGCCTTTTTAACATAAAGTTTGCTAGGCCATCATATCCCTTATCAATCATCATTTTTGCTGATGCAATGTTTTGGACTTGATCAAGAGGTTTAATTTGATGCGCAACGACTACTGTATTCATAAATTGAGCTGCAGAACAAATAGAAATTATTTCAGATATGACTTTCTCTTCGAACCCATATTGTAAAATTGCTTCTACATCGTCCTCAGATATTGAATGAATATCTTCATTAACTTTATGAGATAATTTGAGTATTGGCTTGTACTTTTCTTCTATTTCAGATTGCTCAATATCGTTTAAAAAATTTGTGTTATTATTATCTCTCAAAATTTTTTTTGATATTTCTGCATGAATATTTTTACAGTAATTACATCCATTTAAACCTGAAATATAAGCAAAGATCATTTCTTTAACATGCGTCGGCAATATCGTTTCTTGTCTCATCAACGACTCTAGGTATGATACAAAATGATTTTGATAAGCCCAGTTATCCAAAAACACATCATAAACAGATTTATATTTGTTCAAAAAGTTACTCATAATTTTACCTCTAAAAGTGGCTGGGGCGGGAGGATTCGAACCTCCGAATGCCGCTACCAAAAAGCGGTGCCTTACCGCTTGGCCACGCCCCAATACCAATTAATTATTTAGTTTAACAAATAAATATTGCAATGTTTATATTAATTCAACTTTATAAGCCCACCAGCTAGGCTGTTCATTATTCAATATAGAAATTGCTTCTTCTAAGTCTCTTCTACTCTGATAACATCCAAAAAAAGCTGAGCCACTTCCAGTCATTCTCGAAAATTGACAGTTTTGATCATTTTGAAAAAAGTTTTTTACAGATTGAATTTCTGTCTGATCAGATAAAGCTGAGTCTTCCAAGTCATTAGCTGTATATAATAGAATATTCTTGAGTGTCATCTGTTCATTATAATCGAACTTTTGTGCCCTATAATTTTTATTCTTTGAGAATATTTTTTTAGTGCTTAGAAGTATATTTGGATAAACTATTAGAAAATACATATCTGACAAAATCTTAATCCTTGTTTCAACAATGCCTCTTCCATGAATTTTTGCTGGTTCATCCTCTAAAAAGAATTCTATATCAGAACCTAGTGCTCTTGCGACATGAATACATTGACTATCACAAAGTATGTTTGTTTTTTTTAAATAATTAAGAATTGCAGCAATATTTGAGGAACCTCCTCCAAGTCCTGAACCAACAGGTATATTTTTTATGACAGTAATATTATAATTTTTATTTTTAATAAGTTCTTTCTCAATTAAATAATTGAACAGTAACGTAACATTATCATTTACATTTATCATTGGACTGAATTTGCCCTCGTATCTAACACTAAAATTATTACCGTCCTGAATTTTAATTTCATCATATAAATTTATTCTAGATATGATTGTATCAAGATCGTGATATCCGTTTTCAAGGCGATCAATGATATGCAAAAAAAGATTAATTTTTGCGTAAGATTTTATTTGTGCTGTCAATTCTTCTAAATTCCTATTAGAAGTTTTGATCTTATATTATCTGAGTAGATATTTTCTTTATCAAGATTTATTGCTTTTTTCCAATAGTATCTTGCTTCTATTTCTTTTCCTAATTTCCAAAGTATATCGCCGTAATGATCGTTAACAGTGCTATCGTAAGGCATCGTTTCCATCGAAAATTCTAAAATCGATAAAGCTTCTTCATATGCACCAATCTTATAGTAATACCATGCAAGACTATCTACTATATAGGGATCATTAGGTTTTAACATTAGAGCTTTTTCTATCATATTTTTTGATTCAGCCAGATTTATTCCCTCATCAATATAAGAATAAGCGAGATAGTTCAAAACGTCAGCTTGTTCAGATGACATATCGAGCGCTTTAATAAAATTGACCTCAGCTAAATCCCAATTATCTGATCTTTCGTATACTATGCCAATATTAAAATATATTTCCCACAGATCTTTCTTATTAAATTCTTCTCCGATAATGAGAGCATTATTATAAGCTGAAAGAGCTTTTTCCCATTCTTTTTCGTAACGATAATAATTACCAAGTGAGAGAGAGATTTCGAAGTTACTTTCATTTTGCGAGTGATTTATTAAATTTGAAATTGCAGACGCATTGTCATCTTGGTAACCATAGGAATCTGAAATTTGAATGGTCGCATAATTTGACAAATAATGAGTTTTGGGAATTTGCTTAAGTATTTGTCTCGCTTTTTTATGTTCTTGTAGCTGATTCAAAAATGACGAAAATACATACTTGATCTCATGTAAATTTGGGGATGTCTCTATTGAAAGTTGATAGAGTACATGAGTCAAATCAAAATTTGTTAAATCTAGAATACCCTGTGCGTTAAAGAGAACTACTCCCAAACCATGTAAAGGGTTCTGTAAGATTCTATTTCTATTTCCATTTAAAAATTTTTTTTGAAAATCTGTATCGTAATTTTTGAGATAGTTATCTTGAAAGCTATTTATTCGATTTGAAAAATTATTTCGTTTTAAAAAATTGTAATACATATTTAGCACATACAAATCTCTTTGCATTTCCATTGCTTGCTCATAGTAAATTAAAGCGACGTCAATCTGATCAACATAATCATAAATAAGTGCTTTATGAACAAGAGCTAAATATAAATCTTCATTAGCCCCAATTGTATCTATCTCTCCCATACTTCTCTCAAGATTATTCTTATTTACCCATACCCATGCCTTTAACAAAGCAACAAATGTCTTGCTTGAAAATTGGCCATTTAAAATATTTGAAAAACTTTGGTCAGCCAGATCGTATTTATATGAATTCAAATATGATATACCGTTAACTAAATGACTAATGTCGGATTGTATTTTTACACAACTCGTCGTAATTGATGGTGAACAGCTAACGTTTGCTAGTCTAAAAGCATAGGCATTCGCATTCAGTAAGTCTCCATCAAGAATACTCGCCATTAATAATTTATTTATTATAACTGTATCGCGTGGATTATGTTTATGTAATTTTTGATAGAATTTTATGGTTGATTTGTAATCATTTATACTGTCTGAAACCTTTGCTTGTAAATAATCGCTTACTTTAGGGCTTGATAGGTGAGATGCTAATGCTAAGTTTTGAAAAAGAAATATTAATGCCAATAAGGATATTAATCTAAATCGCATATAGAGTATGCATTACATATTAGCATATTTAGGTCCTCCACCACCCTCAGGGGTAACCCAGTTAATATTTTGTGAAGGCTCTTTTATATCGCAAGTCTTACAGTGAATGCAGTTTTGACTATTAATTACAAACTTGGGATTAGAGTCCTCGCTGTCTTTATGAACTTCATAAACCCCAACTGGGCAATATCTTTGAGAGGGCTCATCATATTCTCCTAAAGTGTAGGTGATCGGAAGGCTGCTATCTTTTAGCTGAAGATGAACAGGTTGATTTTCAGCATGATATGTCCCAGTCATAAAGACTGAACTTGCCCTATCAAAAGTTAAAATACCATCTGGTTTAGGATATTCAATTTTTTTTGAGTCCTTTGCCTTGCTCAGTGTTTCATGATCTGCATGCTTATGTTTTAATGTAAAAGGCAATTTTCCTCTAAAGATATGTTGATCTATACCAGTCAATATAATGCCTAACATCATACCAAACCTCGTAATAAATGGTTTTACATTTCTGGCTGATTTTAACTCTGAATAGACCCAACTTTTTTTGAACTTGATTTCATAATTGGATAAATCTTCTTTTTTGTCTGATAAATGCTCGAAAATTGTTTCAGCAGCAATCATTCCACTTTTCATTGCCGTGTGGGTTCCTTTGATTTTTGGCATATTTAATGTTCCTGCATCACATCCTATAAGTAACGCCCCGGGCATATACATTTTTGGAAGACTCTGAAGACCGCCCTCAATTAATGCTCTTGCCCCATAAGAAATACGTTTACCTCCTTGAAGCATTTTTTTGATCGAGGGATGCGTTTTGAATCTTTGAAATTCTTCAAAAGGAGAAAGATAAGGATTTTTATAGTCAAGCCCTACTACATAACCCAAATAAATTTGTCTGTTCTCGGCATGATAAACAAAACTGCCAGCATATGTATTGTTATCAACTGGCCATCCAGCTGAATGAAATACTAATCCTTCATCGTGATTGTCTTCAGGAACTTCCCAAATTTCTTTTAAACCTATTCCATATTGTTGTGGATCAGAATCCTTAGCTAATTCAAATTTATTGATTAGTTGTTTTCCAAGATGTCCTCTGCAACCCTCAGCAAATACAGTTACTTTTGCATGTAATTCAATACCTGGTTCATAGGATTCTTTTTTATTACCATTAATATCTAACCCCATATCGTTCGTAGCAACTCCTCTGACTTTACCCTCTTCATCATACAAAACTTCCGAAGCTGCAAAGCCTGGGTATATTTCAACACCTAAACCTTCAGCAATTTGCCCTAGCCATCTGCACATATTTGCAAGGCTTGTGATATAATTACCTTTATTGTGCTGAACAGGAGGTAATAAAAAAGAAGGAACAGTAATGTGCGATTTTTCGAATAAGAATAAAAATTTTTCTTTAGTTACTTTTGTTTTTAGTGGGCATCCATCGATTTCTCGCCAGTCAGGGAGTAATTCATCTAGCGCCTTGGTTTCAAAGACATTACCACTCAAAATATGCCCTCCTACTTCCGAAGCTTTTTCAACAATACAAACATTAATTTCGGAGTTTAGCTGCTTTAATTTAATTGCAGTTGACAGGCCCGAAGGGCCTGCTCCTACAACGACAACATCGTACTCCATTGATTCTCTTTGAGAATTAGTATCCATAATTACTTATATATTTAGTTTATAAGGATTATAATTCAATTTGTTTATGAACAACGACAAATTAAGAAATACTGTTAAAAAGTTAAGACACCATAAATATAGTGGTGTTGACGAAATTGTTGGAATTGAGCCAAAAAATAGGTATGGAAAAATTTCAAAAAAATTCGTCAAGGAAAATGTCTCTCTCTCAGTTGATACTAATTCGCAAAAAGAAGATGAGGAAATTATTAGCTCAATAAAAACATTGGAATCACTTCACGCTTATATGTCCGAATATAAAAAGTGCGAACTTCATAAGAGTGCGAATAATATGGTATTTTCAGACGGTAATCCTAATTCAAAAATTATGCTTATTGGGGAAGCTCCTGGTCATGACGAGGATATACAGGGAAAACCTTTTGTGGGAAGAAGCGGAAAACTTTTAGACAAGATGCTAAATGCTATTGAATTAAGTAGGGACAAAGTCTACATCGCCAATATTATCCCTTGGAGACCACCAAATAATAGACGACCTACTGACAATGAAATTAATATGTGCCTCCCAATGATAAAGAAGCATATCGAAATAATTAATCCGAGCGCAATCCTTTTATTGGGAAGCACAGCAACTTACGCACTTATCAAAAATTCAGAAGGTATTACAAAAATCAGGGGCAAGTGGGTTGATATAGAAATAAATGGAAAAAAATATCCAATGCTGCCAACTTTTCATCCTGCATTTTTATTGAGACAACCAGCCCAAAAAAAATTTTCATGGGAAGATTTAAAAAATTTGAAGAGTCGAGTTTAAAACTAAGTTGAGAGATAACGAAAATAGACTTGTAGGGTTTGAAGCTTGCTATTGCGAGCCATTGGCTGGAGTTGACGAGGTAGGCAGAGGCCCTCTAGCTGGTCCTGTGATTGCTGCAGCTGTTATATTAGATAAGCAAAATATTCCAGATGGAATAAAAGACTCTAAAAAAATAGCAAAAACTCAAATGTCATTTATTGCTGGCCAAATAAAGAAGAACAGTATTTATGCCTTTGGCACAAGTAGTGTGAAAGAAATAGACAAAATCAATATCTTACAGGCCTCATTATTAGCTATGAAACGCGCAATTGAGTCTTTAAGTAGTATCCCAAGAATAGTATTAGTAGATGGTATTTATGTTCCAAAAATCGGGCTTGATATACGGCCCATAAAAGGAGGAGATAGTAAATCTATTTCAATTGCAGCTGCCTCTATTATTGCAAAAGATCACAGAGATAAATTGATGTTAAATTATTCGAAGATTTATCCTGATTATAGATTTGAAAAAAACTCTGGATATGGAACAAAAGAGCACCTTTTAGCAATTCAAAAGTACGGGATTACCCCTATACATCGAAAATCATTCAGTCCAATACACAAGATATTGAATTAAGAATATTTAATAAGTTATTGATTCTAAATTACTATTGACCGCAGAATCATTTTGAATCATATTACCATTCATGAAATCGGTCCATGAACGCTTTAGACGTAAGGCAAATAAAATAATTTGCGGCGACACAATTGCAGAGTTAACAAAACTTCCTAATGACTGCGTTGATCTCATCTTCGCAGATCCACCTTATAATTTACAGCTTGATAAAAATTTATACCGTCCAAATAATTCTAAAGTTGATGCAGTAGATGATGAATGGGATCAATTTGAAAGCTTTGAAGAATATGACAATTTTTCAGAAGAATGGCTTAAAGAAGCAAGACGAGTTTTAAAGCCTTCAGGTAGTATTTGGGTAATAGGTTCATACCATAATATTTTTCGAATAGGTTTTATAATGCAAAATCTTGGATTTTGGTTACTTAATGATGTTATTTGGCAAAAAGCAAATCCCATGCCAAATTTTAGAGGGAAGCGATTCACAAATGCTCACGAGACATTGATTTGGGCGAGCAAAGATAAAAATTCAAAAAAGTATACATTTAATTATGAGGCAATGAAATCACTCAATGATAATACGCAAATGAGATCAGATTGGTATTTACCGATTTGTAACGGACATGAACGATTAAAAGATGAGAATGGAAAAAAGGTACACCCTACTCAAAAACCTGAGGGATTATTACACAGAATTATTATTTCATCTTCAAACCAAGGGGATACTGTATTAGATCCTTTCTTTGGAACAGGTACAACTGGTGCAGTTGCTAAGAGATTAGGAAGACATTTCATTGGTATTGAAAAGAACAATGATTACATAGCCTCCGCGAAAAAAAGGATTGAAAAAGTAAGAAGTTATGAAATCAACACACTTGAAATCTCTCAATCTAAAAAAACAGAGCCAAGAATTCCTTTTGGGTGGCTCATTGAAAGAAAATTGATTGAGCCTGGAACAATTCTTTACGATCAAAGAAAAAAATATCAGGCTAAAGTAAGGGCTGATGGCTCAGTAATTAGTGACAATAACGCTGGTTCAATTCATCAAATAGGAGCTGAAGTACAATCTGCCTCAGCTTGTAATGGATGGACTTTCTGGCATTTTGACGTTGAAGGAGAGTTAAAACCAATAGACATTCTGAGACAACAACTCAGGTCTGAACTAAATTAAATTTTTTAAGTATTTTTTTCGTCATCGTAGTTACGACAATTTTTTTTAAATTGCAATTATCTATCCATTCAAAATTTTTAAAATTTTTGGATTTTCCACCTATTTTTTTTTCACTGATATATACAACGTTTTCAAGCTCAAGATGACTAAATATGTGTTTTAATCTAAAGTTTGTATTTTTCCAATTCGACTTCGGAAACGGTGTACAAATTTTTGAAAATTTAGGCGGCTTCTTTACCCAATTAGTGGAGGGTAGCTCCCATTGATTAGCAAGTAATTTTGTGTCTTCTCTTTTTTTCATAAGTACGGACTTATGCTGATCAACTATTAAAAATGATATGCAATTTAGCTTTTCTTTATATAATTTTATTTTTTTACTGGGAATTAAGTGAACAATATTTTGTTTATAAGATCGACAATTTTTTTTCAAGCAACATTTTTTGCAATCATACTTTCGGGGTTTGCAAATTATTGCACCTAATTCCATAATTGCCTGTGTATAAACTCTATTAGATCTATCAGGACAAATTCTTAAAGCAATTTGATTTATGATTTCGCTGTTATCTTTTAAGGTACCCTTTAAGCCATAATATCTAGCAATCACTCTCTTGACATTTCCATCAACAGCAACAGCTTTCTTATTGTAGCCAATTGATCTAATAGCGGCAGCTGAATAATCGCCAATACCAGGAAGTTCTTTTAACTTTTTTAAACTGCTTGGTACTATTGCATTATGTTGATTGCATACAAAATTAGAAGTTTTTAATAAGTTTTTGGCACGCGTATAATAACCAAGACCTTGCCAACTCAGTAAAACTTCATCTAAATTTGCTTTAGACAACTTTTTAATTGATGGCCATTTTTTAATAAATTTATTAAAATATGGTATAACGGTTGAGACGGTTGTCTGCTGAAGCATAAATTCGCTTACCATAACCTTATAGGCATAGTCTTTTGATGTTATATTTTTTCGCCAAGGTAAATCTCTTTTATTTTTTTTATACCAATTAATCAAACTAGCAGAAAAAAATTCATCATTAATATTGTTTTTCGTGTTATTCTTCAGCATGTCATATAAAAAACTAAATGGTCCTCAGATTTTATCAAACTTTTTGCCTAACAAGGTAAAGAAAATTTTAGAAACAAGAGGTTTTTTTGAAATTGAACTGCTCTCAAATTGGAAAAGGATTGTTGGCAATAAGTTTGACCATTTGACAGTCCCTGTTCGACTAAAAGCAAGTAAATCATCTTCAAACAAGACTGGAACTCTTGTCGTCAAAGTTGATAGAAGTATAGCTTTTGCATTCGATCACGAAAAAGCAAAAATTATTAATGAGATAAATTCTTTTTTTGGCTATGAGGCAATTAACAGAATTGAGCTAATACAGGCAAAATTATTACAAGATAAAGAAAAAAAACATATTGAATTCAATACATTAAATAAATTAGTTAAAGACAATCATAAGATTTATGATGAACTAGAACACTATCCAGAACTGAAAAAAAACTTCGAGAAATTAGCTTCTAAGATAATAAAGTCCTAATTTTAACAAAATTAAGAATTACTTATCCCCTATTAACACTGTTAAATTAAAAAAAAATTATTATAATCAACATGTTGTACTTAAATTTTATTAAACAGCAAAATATAGTTTTTTAATGATAGGCAGATTCATTTATTTTATATTATTTTGGGCCGTTTTTTTAGCAAGTGGGGCTATTTCAGCAAGTAACAATCTGGATAGCATGTTCATAGGGGATGAAAATGCCCCAGTTACAATTGTTGAATATAGGTCACTGACATGCAGTCATTGTGCAGACTTTGCTAACGATGTTTTTCCTTCATTAAAAGAAAAATACATAGATTCAGGACAAGTTCGATTTGAATTACGACCTTTTGCACTCAATGCTGTTGATCTTAATGCTTTTAAACTTTTGCACTGTGTTGACGCAAAAGATTTTTTTGCGTTAGATAAATTATTATTTCAAAATCAAAAAAAATGGATTGTAACCAATCAAAGTGATCGTGTACTGGAGAATAGTACAAAAGCGATATCTCAGTATGGATCATTATTTGGATTATCTAAAGATGAAATTGATGCGTGTATTAATGATGACAACATAACAGATTATATTTTAACTATGAGAATAGATGCTGTAGAAAATTTTAATATTGCTTCAACTCCTTCATTTTTGATTAATGGTAAGTTGTACGAAGGTAATATGCCGTTTAAAAAATTTGAGAAAATAATCGATAAGTTAATCAAATAATGAAATTTAAAAAAATTAAAATTCTAGGCTTTAAATCTTTTGTAGATCCAACAGAGATTATAATCGAAAACGGCTTAACCGGTATTGTAGGTCCTAATGGGTGTGGAAAATCAAATGTTGTTGAATCACTACGTTGGTGTATGGGTGAGACTTCTGCGAAAAGTATGCGAGGTTCCGGAATGGAAGATGTTATTTTCTCAGGAACAGCAGATAGACCGGCGAGGAATAATGCTGAAGTGACAATATTTTTAGACAATGAAGAACGTAAAGCTCCATCAGAATTTAACGACCAAACAGAAATACAAATAAAAAGAAAAATTGAAGTTGAAAAAGGCTCAGATTATAAAATTAACGGAAGGGATGTTCGTGCTAGAGATGTTCAAAGACTATTCGCTGACCTCTCTACTGGTGCTCACTCACCTTCTCTCATTAGTCAAGGCCGTGTTGGAGCACTTATTAATGCAAAGCCAATTGATAGGAGGTCTGTTCTTGAGGAAGCTGCAGGTATCTCCGGTCTCCACTCCCGGAGACACGAAGCTGAGCTGAAGTTAAAAGGTGCAGAAACAAATCTTCAAAGAGTAAAAGATCTGATGAAGCAGCTGACTAATCAAATCAACAGCTTAAAAAAACAGGCTGAACAAGCTGAAACATATCGTTCAATCTCTTCAGAAATAAATAAATTAGAAGGAATTGTTTTATTTTTGAAATGGTCATCATTAAAAGATTCTTTCGAGAAATCCGATGAGAACCTTAAAGATAGTGAGACGCAAATACAAAAATACACGTTACAAGTAACTCAAGCAACTAGCGAGCAACTTAGAGCAAATGAAAAAATAAAGCCTCTTCGTGAAAAAGAAATTGAAGCAGCGGCAAAACTAAATCGCATCAACCTTGAAAGAGATACCTTAGATCAGGAAGAGGAAAGAATAAAGGATGAAAAAAGAAATTTAGAAAATTCAATTCAACAAATTATTAGCGATAGTGAAAGAGAGCAGTTTCAATTAGAGGATGCAACCAAAGACCTGGCTACTTTAAATTCTCGAAGAGATTTAGACAACGAAGATAAAACCACTGAAATCAGTAATGAAATAATTGACCAATTAAAATCAGAGAAAGATAATCTAGAAGGTAAAATTTCTAATCTAGATCAGGAAATAGAACAATATAATCAAATAAAAAATTCTAGAAGAGACGAATGGCAAAATACGCTAATTAATTCAGAAAATCTTAAATCAAGATCATCAACTCTAAAAGATGTGGAGGGTTATGATAACCCTGCTAACTGGACAGAGATTTTTAGCAAAAGATTTTACGAAGATTATAATGAAATTAATCAAAAAGTGATTGAAGCCAACAAGACATCAGAGAATGCTAAAATTAATTATGATAAGGCCAATAATGATGCCAAGAATGCTGCTACGCTCTCATTGCAACTTAGAGAGGAGTTAAGACAAAAAGATGTGGAACAAAAACAAAGTGATTGGATGTATGAATTTCAAAGATTAAACAAGACAATTAATTCAAGTCAGGATCAAATAAATAAACTATCGGAAAGAAAAATAAAATCTGAAGCTGAACTTGAGAAAATTTCTAGCCGACCGGAAGAAATTGCTCAAAGAAGAGGACAACTTATTGAAACAAAAGGTTTTGCAGAAACTGAAAGGCAATTTGCTTCTGATAGACTGGCTGAAGCAGACAATGAACTAAAAAAAATTGAAGAAAACTTGAGAAAAGCTCAAAATGATTTGGCAAATATAAGAGAGTCAAAAGGGAGAACTGAGGCAACAAAAGAACTTGCAGAGTCAAGATTAAAAGAATTAGAAATTGAATCCCAAGATAAATTTAATTCACTGCCTAGTAACCTTATCAATACACTCTCAATCAACGAGGATCTTGATACTATGAGAAAAAATCAAGAGCGAACTGAAATAAGATTAGATCGACTAAAACAACAAAGAGAAACTATGGGTGCTGTCAATCTAAGGGCAGATCTTGAAACAAAAGAAATTGACGATGAACTAGAAAAAATGACTACTGAAAAAGATGATTTAGAAAATGCCATAAAAAAAATGAGAGTATCAATTGAGGATTTAAATAAGGAAGGACGTACGCGACTGCTAAAAGCGTTTGATTTAGTTAATTCACACTTTAAAGATGTATTTGTAAAACTTTTCAATGGAGGCAAAGCTCATTTGGAACTGGTTGACGCTGATGACCCTCTTGAAGCTGGATTAGAAATGATGGTCAGTCCTCCAGGTAAAAAATTACAATCGATGTCCCTGCTGTCAGGAGGTGAACAGGCTCTTACGGCACTCTCATTAATCTTTGCAGTATTTTTAACAAATCCATCACCAATATGTGTTTTAGATGAGGTTGATGCGCCGCTAGACGATGCAAACGTTGATAGATTTTGTGGACTTCTTGACAGCATAACTGAAAAAACAAACACTAAATTTCTAATAATTACTCACCATGCTCTTACTATGTCACGAATGGATCGTTTGTTTGGAGTGACAATGGCAGAAAGAGGTGTTAGTCAAATTGTCTCTGTTGACCTGAAGAAAGCTGAGGAAATTGGGGCTGTTGCATGATAAAAGCCCCAGATGAGAATTTAAAATCACTAAAGAAGAAAATTCAGGAAGCAAAAGAAAAAATAGAAGAGCCTGTGGTAGAAGCCCCTAAACCTCTTGGGAAGATTATGAAAGTTGTGGTTGAAATTGTCGCAGCCATGGCTGTTGGCTTGGGGATTGGTATCTTGATTGATAATTATTTTGATACCAGACCATTTTTCATAATTGTATTTTTCTTATTGGGAAGTGCAGCAGGTATTATGAACGTTTTTAGGGTTGCAAAAAGTCTCCAAAATCACTAAAAAATAATATCATGGCAGCGGGTAATCCAATAGATCCTATTCATCAATTTGAAATATCGAAAATTGCCGATATTCAAATAGGTGGTTTAGATTTATCTTTCACAAATTCATCATTATTTATGGTGTTTGCTCTTTCAGCAACAGTAATGCTTTTTCTAATTGGATTATCAAGAAGATCAATTATCCCAAATAGGATGCAAATGCTCTCAGAGTTATCTTATAATTTTATAGCTAACATGCTACGAGACCAGGTTGGCGACCAAGGGCGTGCTTACTTTCCATTTATTTTCTCGCTTTTCATGTTCATTTTTTTTTGTAACTTTATTGGTCTTATTCCCTACACCTTTACAGTCACAAGTCATCTTATAGTGACATTTGCTTTTGCAGGATTAATCTTTATTGCAGTTACAATAATTGGCTTTGTAAAGAATGGTCTTGGATACTTAAGAATATTTTACCCCTCGGGTATTCCAATTTTCTTAGCACCATTAATTGTTCCTATTGAGATAATCTCTTATCTCTCAAAGCCAATCAGTCTTTCTGTAAGATTATGTGCTAATATGCTTGCTGGTCACAGTATTTTAAAAATATTTGCAGGATTTACAGTCATGTTAGGATTTCTTGGTTTTGCACCACTAGTTTTTCTTGTAGTTTTATACGCTCTAGAAACTTTAATTGCGGCCTTACAAGCTTATATATTTACAATTCTAACATGTATTTATTTAAATGATGCCCTTCATCCGGATCATTAATTATTAACAAAAGAAAGGACAAAAAAATGGAAGTAGAAGCAGCAAAACTTATCGGAGCTGGATTAGCAACAATTGGCGTTGCGGGTTCAGGTGCTGGAATTGGAACTGTATTTGGAGCATATGTTTCAGGTATTTTCAGAAATCCATCAGCGGCGCCACAAGCATTCGGTCAAGTGCTATTAGGATTTGCTTTAGTCGAAGCGATTGCTTTATTCGCGCTTGTGATAGCATTCTTAATTCTCTTTGGATAAATAAATGAAAATTTTGGTTCAAATTTTTATTTTATTGCTATCGAGTCATACCATATTTGCAGCTGAAGGTCAGGGTTCTACTGGCCTTCCGCAAATGGATATTACAACATTTCCGTCTCAGTTATTTTGGTTAGTAATAACATTCACAATACTTTATATTTTTATGTGGAGAGTAGTTATACCTAAATTAAGTACCACAATAGAAGAGCGTAAAGACAAAATATCCAACGATATTAATGAAGCTGAAAAATTTAATTCTGAAGCCACAGGTATACATGAGAAATATGAAGAACAAATGAGTTCAGCATCACAAAATGCAAGTACTATAATTTCCGAGTCTAAGAGCCAAATGAATGAGTATTTTGAAAATTTAAAATTAGAAAATGAGAAGAAAATTGAAGAAATGATCAAAAAGTCTCAAGAAATGATTAAGTCAAGGGAGAAAGAGTCCATCAATGAAGTGCGAAATGCGACTTTAGAAACTGTAAAAGAAATTATAGTCAAATATCTTGATAAAACTCCAAATGACGATGAAATCCTAAAAAAATTAAATTAAAATGAAATATAAAATATAATGTCTTCTTTTTTTTCTGATCCATCTTCGTGGGTTTTAGTTGCTTTTATAATATTTATTGTGATTGGCTTAGTAATCAAAGCTCCTTCAATGATAGCTAATTTATTAGATGGAGAGATTAATAAAATTAAAAACGAGTTGGATGAAGCAAGAAAATTAAAGGAAGAGGCAAATTCACATTTAGCCGAGTACGAAAGAAAAGTTCAATCAGCAGACGAAGAAGCAAAAAAAATAATTGATCAAGCAAAGGAGATTGCAAAAAACCATGAAACTACTTCCAAGGAGAAGGCTCAAGAATTTATTAAAAGAGCAGAGCAGCAAGCAATAGAGAAAATTTCACGGGCAGAAAAAATTGCTATTTCTAAAGTTAATGAAGAAATAGTACTTAATTCAATTAATATTGCTGAAAAACTTATTGATGAAAACTTAACTGAGCAAGGCTCAAGTAAGCTTATAAGTCGGTCAATAAATCAAATATATAAACTCAAATCATAATTTATTATTTAATTATCTTTTATTGAGATATAAATATCTCATGGCTGTATACACTAAAGTAACCAATGAAGAATTAAGTGATTTCTTAAGCAAGTATAACATTGAAGAAATTATTAGATTTAATGGAATTAAAAGCGGGACTTCGAACTCAAATTACTTGTTAGAGACAGAGAAAAGAAAGTTAATTCTTACATTATTTGAAGAACGAACAAACCAAGAAAATCTCCCTTTTTTCTTTAACCTGATGAATCATTTAAATAGCGCTAACATTAAATGTCCAGAGGTTATAAAAGATCAAGATAATAATTTTTCAAATAAATTAAATGGCAAACACGCAGTAATTACTTCATTTATGTCTGGAAAATCAATTGATAAGATACAGCCATCACACTGCTCATCATTAGGAGCGACAGTGGCAAAAATGCATAATGCATCAGCTAGAATCAATATAATCAGAGAAAATGAATTAGGCTTCTTCAAGTTGCAAAAATTATTAGAAAAGCTAGAGACTTTGAATGGTTTAGATACTGAGATAATTAAATTTTTAAATAAGGAATATTATTTTCTGTATAGAGAACTTAATAAAGATTTACCATCAGGCATTATCCATGCTGACCTTTTTCCAGATAATATTTTTTTTGATGGAAATGAACTTTCTGGTATTATTGATTTTTACTTTTCTTGCAATGATTTTTATGCTTATGAAATAGCTATATGCTTAAATGCTTGGTGTTTTGAATTGAATAATAATGAGTTTAATCCGACAAAAGCTAAATATCTATTAAAGAGTTATAATGAATACAGAAAATTTTCAATAGAAGAGGTTGACGCTCTTCCACTTCTCACTAGGGCATCAGCTTTAAGATATCTACTAACAAGATTAATTGATTTCCATACTCACGCTGATAGTGAATTAATTTTAAAAAAAAATCCAAATGAATATTTATTGAAACTCAAATTTCACCAGACTGTAAAAAAAGCAAACGAATATGGCCTCTGATAAGATACATGTATATACCGATGGAGCATGCGCTGGCAATCCCGGTAGCGGTGGATGGGGTGTTTACATTGAACTGAACGATGAAAGTGTAAAATTAAGTGGTTCAGAGGAAGGTACGACTAATAATAGAATGGAGTTAAGAGCGGTAATTGAAGCTTTGAAATATGTAAGTAACGAAACTAAGTTAGTCATTTTTACAGACTCAAAATATGTTATGCAGGGCATTCAGGAATGGATAAAGAATTGGAAGATAAATAATTGGAGAACATCGCAAAAGAAACCAGTAAAAAACAAGGAATTGTGGCAAGAACTTGATGAACTTGTATCAAATAGAAACATAGAATGGCAGTGGGTCAAAGGACATTCTGGAAATTTCGGTAACGAAATAGCTGATAAGTTAGCAACTTCAGCGATAATGATCTAGAGACTAGTAAGCATGTGATCTGCACTGCTAACATCAACAACGCCATCTTCACTTTCTACAAAGAATTGTTCGATGACACCATTTGTTATAAGCATTGAGCATCTTTTTGTTTTAATCGATGTTCCAAAACTGTCTGGAAAATCTGTTCCTAATAACTTTGAAAATTTAGCTTTACTATCAGATAAAAAAACTATTTCACCAATAGCCCCTGACATTTCTTCCCAAGCAGTCATAGTAAATATGTCATTTGTCGCGAAGCAAAGTATTTCAGCGACGCCCTTACCTTTTATAGCTTGAGCTTTTTCAATATATCCTGGTAAATGATTTCTTGCACATGTTGGTGTAAAAGCACCTGGAACGCCAAATAATACTATTTTCTTTCCTTTACAAAATTCATCTAAAGAAAAAGGTTGGGGACCTTTCTCTTTATCCATGATTACAAGTTTTTGATTTGGAATATTATCACCTGGTTTTAATGACATAATAAGATACTATTTATTCGAGTCTTTAATACAAGACAAAAGAATATGATCCTCCCATTTTCCATTTATTTTTAAATATTTCCTTACCAAACCCTCTTTCATAAATTCATTATTCTTAAGTGTCCTAAGTGAGCGTAAATTTCTTGGTAAGCATGCAGCTTCAATACGGTGAAGTTCTAACTCATTAAAAATGAAGTTCTTTACCAAAGAAATTGCTTCAGTCATAAAACCTTGGCCCACTCTTGGCTCAGCTATCCAATAACCTATTGAGCATGACTGTACAACTCCACGTTGTACGTTATTTATATTTATCTCACCGATTAAATTCTTATCGTCGCTTTTAAAAATTAGGAAAGAATATGCTCTTTCTTCAATTGCTAGTTTTTCAAAATACCTTACTCTTTTTACAAAAGAACTTCGTGCTAATTCATTTGGAGACCAACTAGGTTCCCATGGCCTCAAATACTTCTCGTTTTTTTCTCTTAAATCAGACCATTCATTCCAGTCTTTATAGTCTGGTGGCCTTAAAAAAATCTTAGAACCATTAATTTCAAAATTTAATTTTTTTGGGTAATAAGTTGTTAAAAAAGACATTATTATAATTTATTAATTTTTATGAAATTTTTAATACTTTGAATATTGTTATCTACTTTATAAATTCTCTCATCTAAAGTAAATAAATTACTGAAATTACTTAATAAATCTAATTTGTTTCCTAAGCATTTTTCAACAGTATCTGAAAACTTTATTGGATTAGCAGTTGATAAAACAAAGTTTAAATGCTGGGTGTCGTTATGATTTCTTGAAGCATTTAGTCCAGTCGCTGTGTGTGGATCCAAAACATATCCAAAATTATGATAAATATTTTTTATAATTTCCTCAATTTCATCCATTGTAGTTTTACAGGAAGAGAAGGCACTAAGAGTATCATTAGAGTTATCTATGTTAATTTTAAGAGTTTTATTCACTTCAAATTTTAACATCTCAGACGCAGTTAATTTCTCAGATTTATCAAATACTTCGTAAAGTAATCTTTCAAAATTACTTGCAATTTGAATATCCATGCTGGGACTTGTAGTTTTTACAACTGAATCTGTTTTATATATACCTGATTTCATAAAACGATCCAGGATATCATTTTCATTTGTTGCAATTATTAATCTATTTACAGGCAAACCCATCTTATAGGCAACATATCCTGCATAGATATCACCAAAATTTCCTGTGGGTACAGAAAAATTTACTTTGTTTTCATTATTGTTATTGAATTTTATATAAGTATAAAAATAATAAACTGATTGAATAATAATTCTAGCCCAATTAATTGAATTGACTGCAGATATTTTATTTTGCACACTAAATTTATAATCTTTCAATATTTCCTTTACAATTTTTTGACAATCATCAAATGTTCCATCTATCTCGCATAGAAATATATTCTTTTCTGTAACTGTTGACATTTGTCTTCTTTGAAATTCAGAAATTCTCCCTTTTGGAAAAAGACAAAATATGTTTATATTTTTACTTTTTCTTACTGCATCAATTGCGGCCGAACCTGTGTCGCCAGAAGTTGCTACAATAAGATTAAGTTTTTTTTTCTCTATATCTAGAAAATAGTCAAATATAGGAACTAATAATTGCATTGCAAAATCTTTAAATGCCAAAGTGGGGCCATTAAATAATTCAACAATAACCTCATTAGTATCTAAATTTTTAAATGATATAATTTCACCTTTGGAAAATTGATTTGAATATGCGTTTTCAACTAAGTTATCGAGGTCTTTAGTGCTTATTTCATCATGAACGAAAGGTTTGATTATATTTGTTGCTAATTTAGGATAAGTTATGTTCCGTTCAATTTCTCTAAGATTTACTTGAGGCCATTCAATTGGCACAAATAACCCTCCATCTTCAGCAAGACCAGAAAATAATATATCTTTAAAATTAAATTTTTTACTTCCCCTAGTACTTTTATAATTCATCTTTCTTCGCTCCTCGCCTAATGTAATACATGTACATTACAGTTATTACAATTGATAAAAGAAACCATGTAACTGCATACTGAAGATGGTTATTGGTAATATTAGATGGTTCAAACTCGATTAAAAGGTTTTCAAATCTAGTTTGATCAAGCAATTTTATCATATACCTACTTGATGATATTTTATGATACTGATCCATTTCTTCTGTATTCATTAAGTACCAAATATTCGATACATAGTCGTTTTGTGGAATAAGAGGCTTTCTCTCTTTCGAATATATCAATGCACCTTCAGCTTCAAATAAATCAAAATTATCTAATGATGATATATCAAAGTTTTGTTTTGTTTCGTATGGTATCCAACCTAAAATTATATATACAAATTTATTTTCCTCCGTTTGCATAGGTACGATTAATTCAAAACCAGAGGCACCATTCAAATTTGATCTGTAAAAATACATCGTGTTTTCAAATTTTAAATATCCACTTGCTACAACCTTCATGAATTCATATTCATTTGAATTATCAACATGAAAAGGGAATTCTTCTAAGTACTCTGAATAGTTTTGCTGTATTGAGTTTATTAAATTATTTTTCCACTCTAGCCTCTGCGTCTGCCAATAACCAAGCATTAATAAAAAAATAATGGTAAAAATAAAAATAAAGTGAAAGGAGAGGTTTTTAATCAAAAGACTATTTTAATTTAATAAGATCCCCAGACATAAATCGCTGCAAAAAGAAATAGCCAGACTACATCAACAAAGTGCCAATACCAAGCTGCGGCTTCAAATCCAAAGTGATGATCAGATTTAAAATGACCTGCGATTGAACGGCCTAAACAAACAATTAAAAAAATAGTGCCGACTAGAACATGGAAACCATGGAAGCCTGTTGCCATGTAAAATGTTGCCCCGTATATATGCCCCGAAAAAGCAAAATCCGCATGCATATATTCATATACTTGGAAACCTGTAAAAATAACCCCTAAGCCTACAGTGCACCATAGACCCTGAATTAATTCTTTACGATTGCCTTCCAAGAGAGCGTGATGAGCCCATGTTACTGTAGTTCCAGATAAAAGAAGAATGAGAGTATTTATTAATGGTATGTGCCATGGATCCATTAAATGGATATCAGCTGGTGGCCAAACTGAGCCAATTTGCTCAGTTGGGAATAGACTGGCATTAAAGTATGCCCAAAACCAAGCAACAAAAAACATCACTTCAGATGCAATAAATAAAGTCATCCCGTATCTTAGGCCAATTTGCACAACTGGTGTATGATGGCCCTGTTTCTCACCTTCGATAATGACATCTCTAAACCACATATATGTTACGTATATGACAATAGCTAGACCAATTAACATCATCCATAAATCACCCGATCTAAAATAGATTACAGCGCCAATACATGCGATTAGAGAACCTATAGATGCAAAAAGTGGCCAAGGGCTTGGGTCAACTAAATGATATTCGTGAGATCTTTTGGAATTTTCTGAACTCATGTCAGGCTATGTATCACTGTTTTCATAAAAGGTATAGGACAATGTCACTTCAGATAAATCTGCAATATATTTATCATTTTCGATTTCAGGATCTATAAAAAATGAGACTGGCATAATTTTAGTTTCATTAGCTGTAAGCATCGTTTCTTGAAAACAAAAACACTCAATTTTATTAAAATATTTTCCTGCCTCTGTTGGAGAAACATTATATACAGCAGTTCCACTAAGAGTCTGGTCTGTATTATTTTCAATAACGTAATTGATAAGTTTGTTCTCACCAATTTTTATTTTATGAACTCTTTGTTCAGGATAAAATTGCCAATCTAAAGTAGAGCCAAGATTAGAGTCCAACCTTACATCAATTGTTTTATCAATAGAGTAAATACTTTCTGATGAAGCAACACTTGGCGTACCGCCAAAACCTGTAACTTTACAAAAGTAGTTGTACAACGGTACCGACGCATATGCTAATGCAATCATCGCAAGGACGACCCCAATAAGCCAGAGAGCGGTTATACTATTATTATTATAAGATTTAGTATTGTTCATTTAAATATTACTCAACTGATAAACTGTGTAGGAAAAGAAGAGAGCTACAAAAAAAACAAGTATTAATGCTGTTATTAAGTTTTTTCTCTTTGTATTTTTATTCATTATGAAATATTCCAAAGTAAGTTATCTATTAAAAGTATAGAAAAAACATTAAATAAATAGATAATTGAAAAATAAAAAAGCATTTGCGCCTTTTTCTCAAAAAGTCTTTTTTGAAGATATGATTTTCGTAGATCAAACGCCAAATATACAAAAATTCCACTCAAGGCTGTTGATAAAATCCCAAAGAATAAAGAATAATAAGAGCTCATTATTAATGTTACCGGCAAAAGAGACAGCGAATATAAGATTATGAGATTGATTGTTTTACGTTTTCCAACAACTAACGGCATCATCGGAATACCTGCATTTTTGTAATCATTGGATTTATAGAGGGCTAGCGCCCAGAAGTGGGGAGGTGTCCAAAGAAAAATTAACAAAAATAGTAAACATATTTCATAAGAAATACTTCCAGTGACCACTGACCACCCAATCATTGGGGGGAAAGCTCCTGCAGCTCCACCAATAACTATATTTTGTGGCGTTCTTTTTTTTAACCAGATTGTATAGACAAAAATATAAAAAGTTATCGTTAGCATAAGAAGACAAGCAGCTGCTATATTTGATGCATAAAAAAGTAAGACAACAGAAAAAATTGAGAGCAAAAGTCCAAAAATAAGAGCCCCATTGGAACTTATTTTATTTCTTGGCAATACCCTTTCTTTAGTTCTATTCATTAACTTATCAGTATCTCGCTCATACCACATGTTTAAAGCACCAGATGCTCCGGAACCAATTGAAATAGCAAGTATGGCTAGAAACCCTGTAACAATGCTTAAACTACCTGGCGCTATTATCATGCCAACAAAACTTGTAAATATTGATAATGACATTACTCTTGGTTTTAAAAGAGAAATGTACTGAGCTACTTTAAGGATGTGTTTACTAAGCCCGAATTCCTGTTTATTAGAAACTGAGGTTACATTTGCCATTGTGTATTCTACTTAACTTTTGGTAGCTCCTCAAACTGATGAAATGGTGGTGGAGATGATAGGGTCCATTCAAGTGTTGTTGCACCCTCGCCCCATGGATTGTCAGCACAATCTTTAACTCTTGTTAGAGCATGTATTAACATTATAAAAAATACAGCTAATCCAATAACAGAAATAAATGAACCTATTGAAGATATGTAATTCCAACCAGCATATGCATCAGGGTAGTCAACATACCTCCTTGGCATCCCGGCTAAGCCTAAAAAATGCTGGGGGAAAAATATAATATTTACGCCGATAAAAGTAAGCCAAAAATGTAGCTTTCCCAAGAATTCTGAATAGTTTCTGCCAAACATTTTTCCAAACCAATAATAAAATCCAGCAAATATCGCAAAAACTGCGCCCATTGATAATACGTAATGAAAATGTGCGACAACATAGTAGGTGTCGTGTAATGAATGATCGATACCTGCATTTGCAAGAACAACTCCAGTAACACCTCCTACAGTAAACAAGAAAATAAATCCGATGGCCCATAACATTGGAGTTTTAAGTTCCACAGAACCGCCCCACATTGTTGCAATCCAAGAAAAAACTTTTATTCCTGTAGGCACAGCTATGACCATAGTTGCGAAGACGTAGTAGGCCTTCACGTCAGCATCCATACCAACAGTATACATATGATGGGCCCAAACGATGAACCCTAGAAAACCAATAGAAACCATGGCATATGCCATTCCAAGATATCCAAAAACAGGTTTTTTTGAGAAAGTTGCTACAACATGGCTGACTATACCAAAGCCAGGAAGTATAAGAATGTATACTTCTGGGTGACCAAAAAACCAGAAAAGATGTTGGAAAAGTACCGGGTCACCACCCTCAGCGGCACTAAAGAATGCAGTCCCAAAATTTCTATCTGTAAGCAACATAGTAATTGCACCAGCTAAAACAGGTAATGATAGTAACAAAAGAACTGCTGTAACTAGTATTGACCATACAAACAAAGGCATTTTATGCAAAGTCATACCTGGAGCTCTCATATTAAAAATCGTAGTTATAAAATTAATAGCTCCAAGGATTGATGAGGCACCCGCCAAGTGTAAAGAAAATATCGCTAAGTCTACAGCTGGTCCAGGAGAGCCCAGGTTTGCCGATAATGGTGGATAGATTGTCCAGCCACCACCTACTCCTGATCCACCAGAGGTTCCCTCAACAAACAATGAGGCAATTAATAGTATTAACGAGGCTGGTAAGAGCCAAAAAGAGATATTGTTCATTCTTGGAAATGCCATATCTGGCGCGCCAATCATCAAAGGAACAATCCAGTTGCCAAATCCGCCTATCATGGCTGGCATAACCATGAAGAAAATCATCAGTAGTCCATGACTAGTTACGAGAACGTTATAAAGATTATGGTCACCGCCTAAAATGCCATCACCGGGGTACATTAATTCCATTCTCATTAAAACAGACATACCAGTACCTACTAAGCCCGCTATTACTGCAAATATCAGATACAATGTTCCAATATCTTTGTGATTTGTAGAATAAAGGTATCTTCTCCAACCAGTTGGGTGATGATCGTGACTATCTATTTGATCTGCTGTTATATCTGCCATTTACAATTATCTCCTGTATCTAAAATATTCTATTTTTTGGCCATTTCAAATACATCTATAGAATAATCAACTTTTATAGATGCATATTCAGATTTTGCAAAATTTAACCATTCCTCAAATTCTTTATCTGATACGACCTTTACATTAATTGGCATAAACGCATGTTTTGGACCACAAAGTTCAGAACACTGACCATAATAAATACCTTCTTTATTTGCCTTAAACCATGTCTCATTAAGTCTTCCAGGTACTGCATCCATTTTAACTCCAAAAGCAGGTATTGTCCAAGCATGCAATACATCAGCTGAGGTGATCTGAAGTTTTACAACTTTATCTACCGGTACTACTATTTGAGTATCAGTTTCTAATAATCTTAATTTAGGGTCCGAAAGTTCGTGTTCGAGAAGCATGTTTGCATCAAAAGATATGTCATCAAAGTCCGGATATTCATACGTCCAGTACCATTGATTGCCAATTGCTTTAATTGTTAAATCAGCTTTCGGTATAGTCTCAGAAACATATAATAATCTAAATGATGGGATTGCAATTATAATTAAAAGTATAACAGGTATAACAGTCCATAGTATTTCAATCGTCGTATTATGTGTAGTTGTTGAAGCTATCTGATTACGGTTACTGTTAAATCTGAACATAATGTAGAGTAAAAGACCTAAAACTAATAAGGATATTCCAGTGATGATAGGCATGAGGATATAACTGTGAAAAGAGATAATATCTGACATCAAGTCAGTTGCTGGTTGTTGGAAACTTAATTGCCAATTTTCAGATATTCCCTCATTAGCGAATGCCGAAGTGGAAATAATTAAAAAAAACAATATTTTAATAATGTGATTCATTTAGTATTTTATTGAATTTTGCTAATTAGTTACTAGTTAATATACTGCTTAAAATGCTGTTAACTACTCATAATTTTGCGACAGTTTGACGCAATTTTTGCTAGTTTTCAGCGTTTTCTTGATATATTTTGTAATAACAAACTAAATATAATATTTTATAATCTATGAATGATAACAAAATTAAGAATCACTCTAACGACAGTCTATTCTTCACCCGCAGCAATTTAGACAATAAAAAGGTCGATAATATAGTCTCAGACGCTTTACATAAAGCAGATGATGGAGAACTGTTTATGGAATTCTGTGAAAGTGAGAGTTTTGTCTATGATGACCAGAGATTAAAAAGTGCATCATTTGATACATCAAAAGGATTTGGCTTAAGGGCAATTGCTGGCGAAAGTTCAGGTTATGCTCACTCATCCGACATAGATGAAAGTTCATTAAGGAAAGCAAGTGATACTGTAAACTTTATTACTAAAGACAATAATGCAAACTTTAATGCAAACTTTTCAAAAACCAATAGAAAACTTTACCATGAAATTAACCCTATCAATGAAACAGATTTCTCTGAAAAAGTGGATGTGCTAAAAAAAATTGACGAATATGCTCGTTCTAAAAACCCTAATGTAAAACAGGTTTCAGCCTCACTAAATGGAGAGTGGCAGGCTGTGAGAATTTATAGGCCCGGCGGAATCATGATTGAAGATTTACGTCCATTAGTTAGGCTTTACATTTCTATCGTTCTTGAAAAAGATGGTCGGCAAGAAAATGGAAGCAGAGGCTCTGGTGGTAGGGTTGATTATGCAAAATTTCTTGAAGCTTCTCATTGGCAAAACCAAGTTGATGAAGCTATAAATCAAGCCGAGATTAATCTCACTTCAATTGATACACCTGCAGGTGAAATGGATGTTGTATTGGGTCCTGGATATCCTGGTGTTCTGCTGCATGAAGCAATAGGACATGGCCTAGAGGGCGATTTTAATAGAAAAAAAACATCTGCATTCTCTAATTTAATGGGTGAAAAAATTGCTGATAAGTCAGTTACAGTCGTTGATGATGGAACCATTGATTCTCGTAGGGGTTCATTAAGTGTTGATGACGAAGGTACTCCAACAAACTGTACGACGTTGATTGAGAATGGAATATTAACCGGCTATATGCAAGACAGGTTGAATTCAAAATTAATGGGCGTTAGCCCCACAGGTAACGGCAGACGAGAAAGTTATGCCCATCTTCCAATGCCTCGGATGACTAACACTTATATGCTTTCGGGCAATCGTCACCCTGAAGAAATTCTTAAGACTGTTAAAAATGGTTTATATGCTGTTGATTTTGGCGGAGGTCAGGTAGACATTACAAGTGGAAAATTTGTATTTACCTGCACAGAGGCATACAAAATTGAAGATGGAAAAGTAACAAATCCAGTAAAAGGCGCCACATTGATTGGAAATGGTCCAGATGTATTAAACCGAGTAAAAATGGTAGGCAATGACTCTAAAATGGATACTGGAATAGGAACTTGTGGAAAAGATGGTCAGAGTGTGCCAGTTGGTGTTGGACAGCCGACAATGTTAATTGAAAATTTGACTGTCGGTGGCACGGCTACAGCCTAACTTACCTGACGATCTTGACCCTTCCAATACGGTTCTCTTAGCACTTTTTTTAATACTTTCCCGCTTGCATTTCTGGGCACCTCATCGATGAAATCAATCGATTGAGGCTTTTTATAACTCGCTATTCTATCTTTACAAAAATTAATTAAATCATCCTCACTAATTTTGGATCCTTCTTTTTTAACAATGCAGGCCTTTACAACCTCACCGTATTTTTCATCTGGAATTCCGATCACGGCTGCATCTAAAACATCTGGATGAGCAAATAAAGCTGCCTCTACTTCAGTAGAATAAATATTTTCTCCACCAGAAACAATCATATCCTTTATCCTATCTTGTATAAATACGAATCCTTCTTCATCCATTCGTCCTGCATCCCCAGTATGCATCCAGCCACCTTTAAGTGCTTTTTGACTCTCCTCATCTTTATTCCAATAGCCTTTCATAATTTGAGGGCCTTTCGCACAGATTTGACCAACCTCTCCAATTGGTAAAGGATTATCGTCATCATCTCTAATTTCAACTTGAGTATCAATTGCTGGCCTACCACAAGATTTAAGTAATTCTGGTTTTTCATTAAGCGCTCTAATATGTTCCTCAGGCGTCATAAGGCAGATTACGGCAACAGTTTCTGTCATCCCAAATCCCTGCCCGAATTTACATTTAAATACATCCATTGCTCTTTTGAGTGTCTCTGGAGCAATAGGTGAAGCACCGTAATGTATTTGATCTAAGTTACTATACTCGTTGCTTTCAACATTGGGAACTGAGACAAGGCAGGCCTGTATCATTGCAGGGACCAGCACTGTATGTGTAATTTTTTCATTTGCTAAACAATCAACAACATTTTGAGGAATAAAATCTTCTTGAATCACAATTGTTCCACCAAGTGCTATACAACCGCACATATTAATCATGGCTGCAGCATGGTACATTGGTGCTACAAGAAGAGTCCTTGATGGATTTGGTAAAGTTAGTCTATCTAAATATTGCCTTATATTTGCTGCGACATTTCTTTGAAGGAGAATTGCCCCTTTTGGATGACCTGTTGTTCCACTTGTATACATTTGATAGACATCGTCTTCCTCGATGACGTTTCTTGTTGGTTTTGTCTCTGAACTATCTGAAATCCAATTATAAAAATCACTAAAATCATTGATTGGTTCTTCCAACTCTATTGAAACATATTTTTTTACATCCAATAATTCTGATTTAATCATATTAATTCTATTTGCGTATTCATTTCCTTTTACGATTATAAGCTTAGCTTTCGAGTCATTAATAATGTAAGACCATTCTTGATCTGCTAATCGATAATTAAGAGGCACAGGCACTACTCCCACTTTGGAAGCTGCGTAATACATAATTGCCATTTCAGTACAATTTTTTGCCAGAAATGCAAAACGGTCACCAACTTGTAAACCTTCGTCAACTAATTTGTTTGCTAACTTATTACTTAGTAAATTTGCCTCATGATAAGACAAACTTTTATTTTCAAACTCAGAAAAAGAAAAATTAGGTTTTTTTTCTGCGCCTTTTTCTAAATGCTCATGTAATAACATATCTAAAATTTTATATATTTATTTTTTTTCTACAAGTTCAATTAAAAAAAGTATCCTTTAATTCCTCATTAGCAAATAAGTTGATTTGATCATCGTAATGAGGTGAATTCACATTCATCGTAGCACTGCCAAATTGATGTATACTTTTTGAAATCTGTTTTTTGTTTCTGTCCCATTTTAAGTGTATATAGAGTCCATCACCTGCAACCGCTTTTAAAATTCCATCCTCACTCCTAGGAGCATAAATGGCTCGTAATACATCTGGACCTCCTTGAATATGGACTAATTTTGAGCCTCTTTCGAGAAAATTAACTTCACTCCACTTGATACTTAGTGTGCCAAAATTTTTATAAAATTCGTCTACGCAATTTGTAAACGTCAAAATAGGATCTGGTTGAGGTTCTCGCGTTATTTCCGCTAACCATTCAGGAGATAGTATGCAAACGCCAAAAGCAGCGTGTAAATTATTAGAGTCTGTTCCTAAGTCCCATTCAGCTAAAAATTCTTGTGCATTTATTAATTTTTTATCAGAGAATTTATGATTAAATATTTCACTCATGAATCGATATTGTCGTGAGTTATAAGAAAATTTGTTATCGTGCTTGTATTGACTGATTTCATTAAATGATATCGATGTATCCTTATCGAGTAATTCATAAGCTCTATATGCTCGGTTTGTTATTCTAGTTTGAAAGCCCATCGTTGGATTATAATTTTCAGGCATAAGATTATTCTCATTGGCAGTCACAAAAAAAGGATTTTGGTTAGTACTAAATATATACCCTGAACTTGGATTTAATATCTGAGGTATATTTTCAAAAGGATGAAACTCCATCCAAATCAAACTACTATCATTTCCAGGTAAAACTTTCTTCCAATCATAGTTTGAATTACGTATTGGAGATTTTACGTTGTGAACAAAATAAATATTATCTTCTTTATCGGCATAAACTAAATTTAGACTAGCTATCTCTTGCATCTTTAAGGCTTCTAACCATTGACTTAAATTTTTTGATTTATTCATTTTTAACCATGCGGTTGAGTGATTTACATCATGCATACCAACAAACCTTAAGGCATAAGCTTTATTGTTATCTTTTAGTACTGGACCGTGTTTTGAATAATGCATCGGGATTGGATAGTTAATACTAAAAGGTCCAAATAATTTTACTTTAAAATTTTGATTAATTTCTTTGAAATTTTCCCATTTTCCATCCAATAGATATTGATTATTGTCACGTGGATTTAAATCTAATTTATAAATATCTGCTAAATCAGGTTGGTTTACGGTTGCACCCCACCCAAGGTTTTCGTTAAATCCAACGTGAATAAATGGAGATCCTGGAAATGTGCCTCCCATAATATTCAAACCTTCATCACTTTTTAAATGAATTTCATACCAAGCAACAGGGCCGGTTAGAGGTTGATGAGAATTAATAACAAGTAATGTTTCATTATCTTGTGACCTACTTTTTGCAACAGCAAAGGCATTTGAACCAGATGGTTTGAAATATGAATTAATACTGGCAACAACATGATTATTGGAAAGAGCGTTATTTACTCTAACAACTTCTTTGACTTCATCATCCATTAAACTTATTAGTTCAGAAATAGAATGATCAATTCCATAGAATAAAGGCATTCTAAATGTCATTCCTGCTACAAGATCCCTGACTGTTGCGGGGTACAAGGATTGGTCAACTAAATTAGGATTTTTTGCTGCATAAAAATTAAGACCATCAGCGTAGCCTTTGATATATTCTATGGTCTCATTGGGTATTTCGTCAATTTTCTGTGTTACTGTTTCTTTAACATTAAAGAACTTGAATAAAAAATCTAATTCGACACCCTCAATTGCTTCCAAGTTTTCTAAAATATCTCCTTTGCCTGTGATCAGTGTATAGAGTGCAGCAATAGAATTTGAATTAATGGTAAAATTTGAGAGTTCTCCACGAGACATTTTCATCATCATTTCAACATGCTCTAGGTCATCTTCAGCTTGCGCTAAAGCAAAGGCAAAGGCAGCATCTTTATCTTTAGCACCATAAACATGTGGCACACCAAATTTATCTCGATTGATTTCGTAAGAATAATTTTTTTCGATTTCAATAAAAATTTCTGGCTTATAATTTCTGGTATTATATTGATTAACCGTCACGACAGTGATGGTAAAGATGATTGCTATACCAAAAGATGCAAATAATAATTTAGTCAAAATTTATGCTGCGTTTTGATCTTTATAACTTACGTGTTGTGGAGGAAGAAAATCATTTCCTAAAATATGATCAGCAATTTTCTCCGCTATCATTATTGTTGGCGCGTTGGTATTGCCTCCAATTAATGTTGGCATTACAGATGCATCAATAACCCTTAAATTTTCGACTCCTCTGACTCTCAATCTGTCATCAACAACTGCATGCTCATCAGTACCCATTTTGCAAGTTCCAACAGGGTGATAAATAGTTTCAGCAGCACTTCTGATGAATTCTTCAATTTCACTATCTGACTGGACATGAACTCCTGGAGTAATTTCTTTTCCTCTGTATTCATCAAAAGCTGACTGATTCATGATCTCGCGCGACATTCGCACACCCTTAATAAGGGTATCTCGATCTTTTTGCGTAGCAAAATAATTGGGCTGTATTATTGGAGGAACTGTTGGGTCAAGTGATTTCAGTGCTATGTAACCTCTACTCTCAGGTCGAAGCATACAGACATGATTACTAAATGCGTGGGAGTCTGGTCTTGTTTTACCGTGATCTTTCAAAAGTGATCCTATAAAATGCATCTGAATATCAGGTAAATCTAATGTATCGTCTGTTTTTAAAAAAGATACTCCTGACAAGCCAATGTCGTTTCCAGGACCTTTTTTTGTTAACATCCATTGAGTTAATATAGTAGCCATTCGAAATACAGCGAGTCCACCCGCAGTATATTTAGCTTCTGTTACAGGCTGAGTACATTCGTAGTGAGATAATACATCTAAATGATCTTGTAAATTTTCTCCTACTCCCGGGAGATCAGCAACAACCTTTAGACCCCATTTTTTTATATAGTCCCCTTTACCAATTCCTGAGAGTTGTAGTATTTGAGGAGAATTTATTGCCCCACCGCAAACAATGACTTCTCTGTCAGCATATGCTTTTATTATTTCTTTACCTTTTATATACTCAAGACCAACACATTTAGAGCCATCAAATAATAGCTTGTTGGTTGTCGAATTAGTAGCAATTGTTAAATTTTTTCTATCTTTTACTGGATTAAGAAATGAAAAGCTCGTACTTGCTCTATAGCCATTTGAAATTGTCTGAGGACAAGGTCCAAAACCCTCATTATCATACTGATTAATATCTTCTATGTATTTATATCCAGCTTCCTTACCTGCATTTAAAAAACATCTATGCAGTGGATTATTTTCAAATACAGGATTTTGAACACTTAATTCGCCATCACTCCCATGATATTCAGAGGCTCCATTTTCGTTTTTTTCAGATTTTTTGAAATAAGGAAGCACTTCCTCATATGACCATCCTTCATTACCCAATTGCCTCCAGATATCATAGTCTCGAGAATGCCCTCTTACATAAAGCATCCCATTTATATTACTAGAGCCACCTAAACCTTTACCGCGAGGAAAAAAAAGTTTTCTATTGTTTAAGTGTGGTTGACCCTCAGTCCAATAACCATAGTTATAGTATTTACCGGCACCTTCTCCTGACATCAGTTCAAGTACACCTGCAGGCATTTTCACAAATGGATGCCATGTAGTTCCCCCAGCCTCTATGAGGAGTACTTTGTTGTTTGGATCTCTTGAGAGCCTGTTGGCTAAAACGCATCCTGCCGAACCTGCACCAGCTATTATATAATCAAAATCTATCATCTAATCACTTTCATCAATTTTTAGTTGATCTTTAAATTTTTTCATATTTTGAACATAGTGAAAAGCACTAAGTTCAATTATCTTCTTTTCCATATCAGTCAATTCTCTTTTTACAACCCCTGGTGATCCAACAATCAGTGAATTGTCTGGAAATTCCTTACCCTCAGTAATTAAAGTATTTGCACCTACAAAGCAATTATTACCAATTTTCGCTCTATTAAGAACTGTGGAACCCATTCCTATAAGTGAATTATTGCCTATGGAACAACTATGAAGAATTACCTTATGACCGATCGTCACATTGTCTCCAATTAGCAAAGGCATTCCATCGTCAGTGTGACATACCGAATTATCTTGAATATTTGAATTTTCACCAAGTATAATTGGATCATTGTCTCCTCGTAAAACAGCTCCAAACCAAATACTTGAATTTTTCTTAAGTATCACACTTCCAATAACCGCGGCGTTTGGCGCAACCCAAAAATCCATATTATCTCTATTAATTTTTTTTTCACCAAGTGAATAGATCATTTATTGTTTTTTAGTTTAGTTAGAAATATAGTCATGATAACCAGATATTAAATCAATAGAAAGAAAAATTATGGTTGCTTTAGAAACGCCTATTTGTGATTTTGGATGGAAAGCTCCTGAATTTAATCTTATAGGAGTAGATGGAAAATATTATACATTCAATGATGTTCGGGGTTCTAATGGTACTCTTATCATGTTTATTTGTAATCATTGCCCTTACGTAAAATCAGTAATACATCGGATAGTTGAGGATGTTACAGTATTAAAAGATAAAGGAATTGGAATAGCTGCAGTTATGTCTAATGACGTTAATGACCCGAAATACGGAGCTGAAGATTCTTTTGATAATATGAAATTATTCTCAGATATTCATAATTTTGTATTTCCATACATTTATGATGAGTCTCAAATTGTTGGTAGAAATTATAATGCAGTATGTACTCCTGATTTTTTTGGATTTAATAATAAAGATGAGCTTCAATACAGAGGTCGACTTGAAGAATCTAAAATGGAGATTATTCCTGGCGCAAGAAAAGAACTTTTAGAAGCAATGGTTCAAGTTTCTGAAACAGGTGAAGGTCCTAAGAGTCAAATTCCTAGTATTGGATGCTCTATTAAATGGAAAGAATAAATAATTCTCAGTGATCATTATCACAACTCAATGTTTTGCTCCCAAAATAGGTGGTATAGAGTCATTAATGACAGGAATGGCAGAAGCACTGTCTAATTTAGGAAAAGAAGTTTTAGTTCTAGCAGATGGTCCTACGCAGAAATCTGATAATGATCAAAATTATAAAATAAAAAGGTTCAATATCTGGAAACCAATTAGGCGAATCCAGAAGGCTAGATATTTAAAGAAAATAGTCCATACGAATAAAGTCGAAGCTATATTTGCAGATTCATGGAAAAGTATTGAGTCAATAAATTTTACTTTTAATCGAATTATTGTACTTGCTCATGGTACAGAGATTCCAAAAAAAGAGTGTAAGAATTTTAATGGAATTAAGAATTATAAATTTAAAAGAATAAGAAGGTCTTATAATAAAGCCTATAGTGTAATTGCCAATTCAAATTATACAAAAGATTTAATAATTGATTCCCTTGATATTGATGAAAGCAAAATTCGCATCATTCATCCTGGTATTGATCTCTATGAAACTAAAATAAAAGATGATGAAGTTATAGAAATTAGAAATTTAGTTAATCAAAAAAAACCAGTTATAGTTACTCTTGCAAGATTAGAGGAAAGAAAAGGTCATAAATTTATAATCAAAGCAATTTCAGAAATAATTCATAAGTTTCCTAATTTATTGTATGTCATAGCAGGTAGTGGGCCTTATGAAAAAAATTTAAGAGATTATGCGCGAAAACTTAATATTAATAAAAATATTATATTTTTAGGTTGGATAACAGAACCTGAGAAAAGTATTTTGCTTGATTTATCTGATGTTTTTGCAATGACTCCTATAGAAGTTGGGCAGTCAGTTGAAGGATTTGGAATGGTATATATAGACGCTGCATTTCATGGCTTACCCTCTTTAGGGTCAGACAGCGGCGGTATTTCTGATGCAATTATAAATAATGAAACTGGCTTACTGTGTTCTTCAGGAAATCAGAATGAAATCACGAAAAATTTAGAAAAATTATTAACAGACAAAGAATTGTGTTTAAAGTTGGGAAGAAGAGGAAAAGAATTAGCTTTTGAAAAATATACATGGAAAAATAAGATAAATGAATATTTAGATGTATCAACAAAGTTTGGTAGCGGGAGAGGGATTTGAACCCCCGACCTAAGGATTATGATTCCTCCGCTCTAACCAACTGAGCTACCCCGCCTGAGTTAGAAAATCTATAAAGAATATAAAGAGTATTTTCAAGAGGAATAAAGCTCACCTTGCTAATCGTTCAAAAAACTTGTTTAGTATTTTGTAAATTCTACTAAATAATATTTCCATATTTCTTAAAATCTTCAAATACATCTGATTTCTTGCTGGATTAATATTTTGCAAATTTTTAAATCTTATTTTTTTTAGATTAAAAATGAATTTATCAAGTATATTCTTATGAGTCTTTTTATTGGCACTATATCCGTAGCCGTAGCCGTAGCCATAGCCGTAGCCATAGCCATAACCATAACCATAACCATAACCGTATCCGCCAGTACCCAATTCATCAGAATTGTATTTAGTCATTCTAAAAACTCGTGAACTTTTAAAATCTATATCATTGAATAAGGTCTGAGGCTGTTCTAAATCCATTTTATTATACTCATTCATTACAAATTTTAGTGAAGCAACAGAGGTTTTATTATGTCTTATCGTCAATATTGTATTAATAAGTGATGTAAAAGGTATTAATTCGGGTTGATAATTTAAGGGCATTGAGTCACAAAAAATATAGTCATACTTTTTTTCAAGCATTTTAATTAAATTCATAAATCTTTTAATTTTTATTTGTTCAAAGGAGAGATTTTGGTTTCCTTTTTTATTTCCTGCAGGAATAATATCATATTTATTTTTAGTCTTCATGATTAGGTTAGTAACTGATATTCGTTTTGATTTATTATTTAAGTATTCATAAAAACCATAGTTATTTTTAATACTATGCATATTTGAAAGTGATGCTTTTTCAACATCCATATCAATCAGTAAAACTTTTTTATTTAATTGTGATGTAATATGACCAAGAAGAAAAGTAACAGAAGTTTTGCCTTCAGCTGTTGCAGATGAGCTAATTAAATAGGTTTTTTTTCTAAATTTTGCATTTGATCTTAAGGTCAATAAAATCTTTTTTAAGTTTTCTTCAAGAAATTTATTTTCAAATATTTCTTTGGAAAGTTTACTTTTTTGTAGGACAAAGTCCCGAAGGTGAGGAATAGTGCCTGAAGGAGTTTTTTTAGTATAGAATCTAATTTGTGAAATAAGTTGAACCTTATTTTGAAGGCTTAATATATCTAGGAGTACAATTAATAATGCATAACCGATAACTAATATTATTGTAATTACAATAGAAATTAAAAGCCTCTCTAATGCATCGTTCTTATTTATGAAACTTGCATTTTCAGCATTTTCCATTATTTTGGCATCCGATTGATTGAATGAAGAAACACTTAGAAGCTTATTTAAATAGGTTGCAATTAGCTGATCATTAACATCTTTTTCAGAAATATAATCAGATAATTGACTTTGTATAGCTCTTGTTTGATTAACGCTAAAATTTAATTCATCAATCCTTTTTGTTAAAATTTTTTCCTTATCAATAATTTTTATTATTTCAGGATGTTTAATTTTAAAGATTTTAAGTTTTTCATCTTTATCAAATTGTAAATCACGTAATTCATTTTGATTTTGATTTATTTCAGATTCAAGATCATTAACCTTTGTATTATAGAATTCGTTGTCTTTTTCAAAATCAAGTATTTTTTTACTTAGTATCTCTTGTGTTTTTCTAATTTCATCAATTTTTTCTTGATAATATTCAGCTGTAAAAAAACCTGCGCTTTCTTTACTTATTCGCTGGTAGCTCAAATACTCTTGCGCCACTTCATTTGATAATAAAATACTTGTAAATGGATCCACTGAGGAAAACTGTACATTCAATAAGTTTGAATTTTTATCTTTGTAAATATTTAAGTTTGATCTTATCCATGAAATCTTAGATAAATCAAAATTATTTGTTTTTGTTCTATCAAAATAATCATTTTTATCAGTAGTACTTAAATCAGTATTAATTACATTTTGATCAATTTTAGAAATTTCAAAAGTTGTACTTAAGTCAGAATTATTTCTATATTGCTCAAGTTTAGCAATTAGTTGATCATCTGTTAATTTTATGTTTTCAGGTAAATATTCTTTAGCTAATTCGAAAATATCAAACTCAGAGTATCCATTGTACTTAAGTACGCTATAAGCGAATTGCATTATTTTATCTGAACTCGGTGGGAAACCAGATTGAAAGTCCGAAATAAATTTATTTAATCTATCGCTTTGTTTTATTGTTAGATCATATTCAGTAATTATTTTATCCCTTATTTCTTCTATTTTATTTAAATCAATACTACTCACAATTGTATCTAAAACGACATCAATACTTTTGGAAATAGATGCATTTTTAATGTCATGAGCAGACTGACTAAATATATTCATTAAATATTGTAAGCTGAGATATTTAGATATGTAGTATGCAGCTCTTGTAATTACTGACGAATTTTCGCTTGTGATCTGAAATATTGGGATTTCAATTCTTGTATTATCAATAACATTTTGAATAAATGCACTTGAACGCATTATTTCAATCTCTGTTTGTATTGCACTTTTATTCAAAGATGAGAAATCAATATTTTGCTCATTTTTAAGATTTTCATTTTGAAGCTCAATCAATATTCTTGTATTTGCAGTAAATATTGGTTTTATTGAGCTTGTACTAAAGAAACCAACAACTAGTGATATAGTAAATAAGATTAAAATAGTTTTTCTTAGTGAAAAAAGAATATTTATAGATTTATAAAATAAATCAATAAGACTAATTTCTTTTTCAGATACGGTACTTTGCTGGATATTCATTTTACTGTGATCTGAACACGTCTGAATTAATAGGTTTATATGATTTCCATAAATTTATAAAATCAAGTGAATTCAATAACGTAGTCATAGTTTGATTCCATCTTGCAAGCTTTCTAGAGCTTACAAAAATTATGTCTCTATCAAGCAAATAAAAGTTACTTGCTGTAACGAGACTAGTTGGCGACTTAAAATTTAATTTATAAGCTGATCCATAAAATGCGTTGTTTATTGTTTGGTTAACTCTCAATACGTATATTTCTTCAAGATTTGCATTTTGCTTATCAATATTACTTCTTAGTAAGGCTTCAGATAATGTCATTGTTGAAGGATAATCTATAATCGTATCTGAATTTACAGCTCCGGTAAGATAAACTTTCTGTGACTGTGTATTTGGAAGATACAAAAAATCATTGTTTTTCACGTAAATATTTGGATCAGCATCGTTTGTGATAAATCCTAAATCAACAATATGATTAGATGCGCCTCTTTTTAAAATTAAAAAAGGATTTGGGCTTGCTTCGCTGAATTTAATACCCGCACTATTAAGTGCTTGGATTATTGTCATAGGTACATCATCTAAATTAACTACTGTAGTTTCAATTGATAGAGATGGATCTGTTTCACTACTGCCACTTTGCTTCGTTCCGCTAACAAATATTTTGTTACTATTGAATTCTTGTATAGTTAGATAAACCTCTGGGTTAACATATAGCTCTGATAAAGCAATCTCTAGCAAATCTTCAGCTTCGCGAGCATTGAAGCCAGATATTTTATAACTACCTAAATATGGGAATTCTATTTCTCCGTAAGCATCAACTTTTAGACCTTTTGTTGTAATATTATTAACATTGCTATCTGTTGGGAATTCTATTTTAATTTTATCTCCAGGACCAATTAAGTATGTAGGATAAGTATTATCTATCTTGCTTGAAAAAATAATATTTCTTAAATCAGCAGGAATTTTAGCTGAACTAATTTTTGGCATACTATCAAGTACTTGGATGGGCACATTGTTTATATCGACTAACTTTAAATTTATATTAGTTTGAATGGGTGAGTTGTTAGAATTTTGAAAAGGAAGTTCAGTAGGAAAAAATCCTTGGCCTTGGATGAATGAATTACTACAACCTGTAAGTAAAACAAGAACTATGATTGAACCAATTAATTTACGATAAATAATATTCATAATGTTTTTCAACAATTTATATTAATTTTTTAATGTTTAATAACAGGGTAATAAAAAAATAATACTTTTTTTTTGATAGATTACTAAATATTGTGGTGCCAATTAATATTGCAACTAAATAGATGATGTAGTGGAGATATAAATTTAATTTTTTTTTTTACTTAGTCGAAGAAATCCATCCTCCCCCTAATAAGCGAGTTCCTAATTCATCAATATCATAGAAAACACATGCTTGCCCTGGAGAAATAGCAGACTCTGGTCTTTCAAGATTGATTACAGCTGAGTTGTCTGATAATTGACCAATACTAGCTTTAAGTAATCTTCCTGTTGATCTGACCTTAACAAAAATATTTTTATTACTTAAATCAGTAAATAAATTAACTCGATCAAGATTGATACTTTTACACTTTATTTCATCTTTGAATGCTACAACCACTCTATTTGATTGAGGCTCAATTTTTTTTACATATAATGGCTTTTCTTGCGATATTCCTAGACCTCTTCTTTGCCCAACTGTGAAATTATGTATACCTTCGTGCTGATTTAGAAATTTGCCATTTACATCAACTATTTCACCTTTAGTTGACTTAACTTTATTTTTAACAAAATTCTTGTAATTGCCATCCGGAACGAAACAGATGTCCTGGCTATCTTTTTTATCATAAAGATGAAAATTTAAGTTATAAGCTATATCTCTTATTTCGTTTTTTTTATAATCTCCCAATGGAAAATCAATAAAATCAAGGTCTTTTTTATTTAATGAAAATAAAAAATAAGATTGATCACGGTCAGAGTCTTCAGCAATATATAACCTCCACTCACCGTCTACTTTTATTTTTTTTATATAGTGGCCCGTAACCAATTTCTTAGCATTGATACTTTTAGCAAATTTTAACAAATCTAGAAATTTTATTTTATCGTTACAACTAATACACGGAATTGGTGTTTTGCCGTCTTCATATTCTTTGATAAATGGATTAATAACATTCTCTTTAAAAGTTTTTTCATAGTCTAATACATAATGTGGAATTGTTATATTATTTGCAATTTTTCTCGCATCCATAATATCTGCTCCTGAACAGCAGGTCTTTGATTTCAATACTTTTTTTTCATCGTAAAGTCTAAGTGTAATGCCTATGACATTGTCATTCTTATTATTCATTAGTGCGGCAGCAACAGATGAATCTACTCCCCCTGACATAGCAACAACTACTGGATCAACAAGTTTAATATCATTCGCTGTATTATTCATATCTTTAAATTTACGTATGGTAACTATAATATATTTATCATAATGTCTATTTTACAAGTAATCATTTTTTTATGAAAATATCGGAAAAACAATCAGAAATTTTAATCTCTCTTGTTCATACTGCGGGTCAGGAAATATTAAAGATATATAATAATAAAATTATCAAAAGCTATAAAAAAGATAACACACCCGTTACTAATGCTGATTTAAAGGCAAACGAGATTATTTGTAGGGGCCTGAAAATAAATTTTCCAAAGATTCCTATTATTTCTGAAGAAAACGACAAAAATAAAAGTACCAAAAAGAAAAATTTTTGGCTTGTAGATCCTCTCGATGGCACAAAAGAATTTCTCAAAAAGAACGGTGAATTTACAATTAATATCGGATTAATTGAAAATGGGAAACCTATTTACGGAATAATTTATATGCCTGTAAAAAATAAATTATATTTCACAAAAGGAAATAGTTCATATTTTACAAAACTAACAAAAAAAGGGGTGAAAAAAAATCTTAAGAAAATCAAAATAAAAAAAAGGGAAAAGAATATAATTGTAATAAGCCGATCACACTCACTTGCAAAAAAAGAGATGATAAAGGCAAAAGAAATGATTTTAAAAAAATTTAATGCTAATAAAATTTTACGTTCAGGTAGTTCAATTAAATTATGTTATATTGCACATGGTCTTGCAAATGTCTATCCTCGATATGGAACTACCATGGAGTGGGATACTGCAGCTGGTGATGCGATTTTAAGATTCGCAGGTGGTCGAATAAGAACCTTAGACAGAAAAATACTTCGATATGGCAAGCCAAAATACAAAAATACTTCGTTTATTGCAAAAGGTTAGTTAAATAGTATTGGCTTACCAAAAACTTTTTTATTAATTTTGTTTTTCCAATATGCCTTTTCACCGTTGATGATAGTGCCTACTGGCCATCCTTGAAGTGATGTTCCATGAAAAGGTGACCATCCGCACTTTGTTTGCATATCTTTGTTAAGTACTTTCTTACGTTTATTTAAATCAATGATTGTTAAATCTGCATCATATCCTATTTTTATAAGTCCTTTATTCTTAATTTTGAATATTTTCTTAGGATTGTAACTTGTCAGCTTTACAACTTCATGAATTGAGATGAATTTATTAGCGACCTCGTTTAATAAAATTGGTAACAGTGTTTGAACCCCTGGCATTCCAGACGGACTATTTGGATAGATCTTTTTCTTTTCTTCTTTTAAGTGAGGAGCATGATCTGATCCTATTATATCAATCTTACCAGCTTCAAGAGTTTTTCTAAGATAATTAAGATGTTTTTTTTCTCTGATTGGAGGATTCATTTGTGCAAAAGTTCCTAATTTATTGTAACAACTTGGTGCTGAGAGAGTAAGATGCTGCGGTGTAACCTCGAAAGAAACATATTTTCTATTCTTTCTAAGTAACTTTACCTCCTCTTCAGTCGTAATATGAAGAATATGAATATTCTTTTTTGTTCTATTTGCAGAATTAATTAATTTACGAGTTGATAGTAAGGCAGTATCAACATTTCTCCAATCCTTATGACTTAATGGTTTTCCTCTTTTTATATATTTTTTTCTTTGATTTAATAAATCTTCATCCTCAGAGTGAAATGAAATCATCTTTTTAGTTGATCTCATAATTTTTCGAATATCCTCATGATTAGAAACAAGCAAAGTTCCTGTAGAAGATCCAACAAAAACCTTTACCCCACAACAGCCTTTGACTTTTTCAATTTTTTTAATTTCATTTATATTATTTTTTTCAGCTCCAAAATAAAAAGCAAAATTACAATGCATTCGCTTTTCTGCCCTTTTAAGTTTAGTCATAAAAAGTTTTTTTGTTGTAATGCTGGGTTTATTATTGGGCATATCAAATACAGATGTTATACCGCCAGCGACAGCAGCTAAACTTCCTGTCCTGAGATCTTCTTTTTTTGTATTTCCTGGTTCTCTAAAATGTACTTGTGTATCAAATGCACCTGGCATTATGTACAGTTCGGTAGCATCGATTCTCTCTTTTGCTTTTTGATTTCTTAATTTACCTAATTTAAAGATTTTTCCATTTTTTATAGCTACATCAATTTTTCTTGAAGAGTTATGAGTTACAACAGTTCCATTTTCAATAATTAAGTCAATCATACTATTTCTTCCTTTATTACATTCAATACCTGATTTACAGAAAGATTCAAAGAGTCATCGTCTCTTGAGGAATTATAAGCTTTTATGACTCTATGGTTACCCCATGGCCTATAAACAATTTCATTCGTTGGTCCGAATAATGCAAATGTCTTACATTTTGTTGTTGCTGCAAGATGCATTAATCCACTATCACTTCCAACAAAAAATTCGCAATTTTCAAATATAGGAATCATTTGTCGAAGACCTGTATCAAGCAAATTTAATACTTTTATATTTGGATGATTTAATAATATATTAAAGTCATCATCATCTGTTTTTTCTGAGGTAATTCCAGAAATTATTAAAGTATATTTTTTAAAAAAGTCATGATGGAATAATTCTATATATTTTTTTATAGACCAGTCTTTTTTGTACCAATTTGAAAATGGTGATAATGCAATGAATGGTCCCGGGAGATTAATTTTTTCCTCACTAATTATTTGATCTTCTTTATCATACCAGATCTTTGGATTGATATGTTTTTGAGTCTTAAGAAATTTTTGGAATTGAATAACCTTATGTTCAGTATGATTACCTCTAAATATCATTTTCATTTTTTTATTTAAAAAATATGAAATCGCGGACGATCTCATATCAATAACTAAATCCCACTTTTTGAATACAACTGAGGCCCATATTTTATACCAATGAAATCCATAATTTCTTTTATCAATAACGATAATTTTTTCTAAATTAGGTAACTTTTCAAACAAATCCTTTGAATAAGAACTTGTGATAATTGTAAATTTAAATTCTTTATTACTCTCAAGGTAGTAGTTCAGAATTGAGGTCGAGAGAATGGAGTCACCTATTCTTGTTGGTCCGATAAATAATAATTTCATAAATACATTTCTTTTCTATTTTTTCCAATGGTGCCGTCGGAGAGACTCGAACTCTCACGAACAATGTTCACTGATCCCTCAAACCAGCCTGTCTACCAATTCCAGCACGACGGCCCAGACTCCCCTATTTTCAACGGTTAAGTTATATTGTTGAAATATATACATTTAACTATAATTGTAATATTAAATAACGTTAAATAATAAAGATGTTAAGGCAAGATTTAAAATATCCATCAGATTTTAATTCTGAAGTAAAAAAAGCCACAGCTGAACTCTATAATCGAGTTGAGAAGTTTATTCCAGAGGTGGAATGGCAATTTCACGCCCCTTTAATATATGAAATCAACCGTCTCAAGAAAGAAAAGAATATTGCAATCCTTACGCATAATTATCAAACGCCAGAAATATTTCACTGTGTATCTGACATAGTTGGAGACTCTCTTAAGCTAGCTTATGAAGCTCGAGATTCAAAAGCGGATACAATTGTTCTCTGTGGTGTTCATTTTATGGCCGAAACAGCAAAAATTTTAAGCCCAGAAAAAAATGTTCTCATCCCCGATGAAAGGGCTGGATGCTCTTTATCTGAGTCAATTACTGCCGACGATATACGCTTACTAAAACAAAAATATCCAGGTGTCCCTGTAGTAACATATGTTAATACATCTGCAGAGGTTAAAGCTGAGACTGACGTTTGTTGCACATCTGGTAATGCAAAGCACGTGGTGGAGTCGCTTGGAACTAATAAGGTAATTTTTTTACCTGATGAATACTTAGCTAAAAATATTGCAAAACAAACAAATGTAGAAATTATCGCATGGAAGGGAAGATGTGAAGTTCATGAGAGATTTACTGCTGAAGAAATTTTAGCATATAAAAACCAACACAAAAATATAGTAGTTCTGGCTCATCCAGAGTGTTCACCAGATGTTGTAGCAGTTAGTGATTTCTCAGGTTCAACTGCTGGAATGAACAACTACGTGAAAAATAACCAACCACAAAAGGTAATAATGGTCACTGAGTGTTCGATGAGCGATAATGTTGCTATTGAAAATCCTAATGTTGAGTTCATTAGGCCATGTAACTTATGTCCACATATGAAGAGAGTTTCGTTAAAAAAAATATTAGATGCGATTCGCTATAATCAATATCAAGTAGAAGTGAATAAAGATATTATTAATAAAGCACGTATCTCTATCGATAGAATGCTTGAAATTGGTCGCAGTTCATAATGGCTGATGCTATATACAGTCCTGATGTAGTTGTTGTCGGTGGAGGTGTAGCAGGATTAACAGTTGCTCTAAACTTAGCTCCAAGAAAAGTTTGTATAATTACAAAAAGTTCACTTGGTATAAATACTTCAAGTAGCTGGGCACAAGGTGGCATAGCAGCAGCTGTTTCCAAAGATGACAGTAACGAAAGCCATATTCAAGATACTTTAAGTACTGCTGTAGGTTTAGCAAATTCCGATGCGATAGAAAAAGTAGTTAATAATGCAAAAAACATTATCGCCGATTTAGAAAGCTATGGAGTTAATTTTGATAAGAATAAAGATGGGTCCTTTAATTTGGGCTTGGAAGGTGCTCATAGCCATAATCGTATAATCAGATCTAAAGGCGATAGCTCGGGACTTGAAATCATGAGAGGTCTGATTGAAAACGTCAAACAAAGCGAGCACATTACAGTTCTTGAAAATGTATCAATCGACAACATTATGACTGATCAAAACAAAATCTATGGTGTAATAGGAAGATTTACTGATAAAAATATTCCAAATAACAATGTTGTTATTGAAAGTACTCACGTTGTTTTAGCGACGGGTGGTCTTGGGGGCTTATATGCCAATACAACTAATCCGAGAAGTTCGTATGGAGAGGGAATTGCATTGGCGTCTCAAGCAGGGGCAATTCTCACAGATATGGAGTTTATACAATTTCATCCCACAGGCCTGGACTTTGGTCTTGACCCAACACCACTTGCAACAGAAGCCATCAGAGGTGAAGGAGCCTATTTAGTTAATCAGCATGAAGAAAGATTTATGCTGGGTGCTCATCCTGCAAATGAGTTAGCTCCTAGAGATCTCATAGCACAAAGTATATTTAATCAAATTGAGAGAGGAAACTCAGTATTTTTAGATTGCCGACATATTGGGAAGAACTTTAATACTAGATTTCCTCAAGTCTATTCTTATTGCAAAAAAGCAGATTTAGATCCTGAGGTAGATTTACTTCCCATACTTCCTGTGGCTCATTATCACATTGGTGGAGTAAAAACTAATCTTAAGGGACAGACATCGGTTGAAGGCCTGTGGTGTTGTGGTGAAGTTGCAGCTACTGGTATACACGGAGCCAATCGCCTAGCGTCTAACTCATTATTAGAGTCACTTGTTTTCGCTAAAATTGTTGCGGAAGAAATAAATAATAAAGATATTGATAGTAAAATTAATATAAGCTCAGGGTTTATAAAAATATTTAAAGAAAAAACGAAAAATAAAATTAGAGCCAAAAAATATATATGGCAACTTCGTTCTTCTATGATGAGAAATTTGGGTATCGTAAGAAATAAAGATACTATCATACGAGGATTAAATGATGTCTTAAAAATTGAGAGGGAATCAAAGGGACTTTCGGCAAAATTAAACGACATGCTTTTGGTGTGTAAATTCATTATAATAAGTGCTTACTTAAGAAAAGAAAGCAGAGGTTGTCATTTAAGATCTGATTATAAAGATACAAATAATGATCTAATCAAACATTTTGATCTCAAATATTCTGATATTGATTATTACATAAAAACTATTTTAGAAACCGACAGATCAAAATTTGATGAAAAACTCGTTAGCTAATAAATATATCAAAGAAAAGATTAGAATCGCTTTGAATGAAGATTTTGGTGCATCAGGAGATATTACCTCAAAGACTTTAATTTCAAAAAGATCAACTTTAAAAGCAAGTATTCATGTAAAAGAAAGTGCAATTTTGTGTGGGACAAAATTTGCTTATCAGACATTTAAAATGCTAGACAATTCAATAAAAATTAAAATGTTGAAGGAAGATGGAAGTAAAGTAATAAAAGGAGACAAAATAATAACCGTAAGTGGTAGCGCAGAAAGTATACTATCAGCAGAGAGAACTGCTCTAAATTTTTTAGGTTTGATGTCGGGTATTGCCTCAAAAACAAGAAAATATGTTGATATTGCAAGAACTTATGGGGTGAAGATTTATTCGACAAGAAAAACAATTCCAGGGATTAGAGAAATGCAAAAATATGCACTCACAGTAGGTGGGGCATATGTTAATAGGTCCTCTCTATCTGATTTTTATTTTATAAAAGACAATCATCTTAGTGATGAAGATAATCTCATTGATAAAATAAAAAAAATTAGAAGATCCAAATTAAAGAAAAAGATTACAGTTGAAGTTGATACGATTAAGCAGCTACAAGAAATTTTAGATCAAAAAATTGATATTGTGTTATTGGATAATATGACTGAAAAAGAAATTTTAAGATGTTTAAAAATGGTGGGCAATAGATTTCTTTGTGAGGCTTCAGGAAATATTAATTTAAAAAATTTAAAATCGTATGCAAAAACTAGAGTTGATCGTATTTCAACGGGACAGATCACACACAGTATTGAAAATATAGATTTTGGCTTAGAAATTTAAATGTATAGCCGACCAATCGTTAAGAAAGATTTTAACGTTCCTAAGGAATTAGTAACTGAGAGTTTCATATTAAGACCATTAACGATTAAATATCTGAAGAATGACTATGAAGCAGTAATGGAAAGTCAGAAACATTTACATAAACTTATGGATGATAGTGATTGGCCAATAGGTATGACTTTAGATGAAAATTTAGTTGATCTAGGTTGGCATGAAAAAGAGTTTTCTCTAAAACATTCTTTCGCATATACTGTAGTTTTGCCAAATAATGAGGATGTAGTCATTGGATGCTGCTATATTTATCCTTCGAGCAATCCTGAATTTGAAGTACAAGCATATTATTGGATTCGAGAAAATTTACTTGAAAGTGGCATTGAGACAGAATTAGGTAAAACTTTTAAGGCCTGGTTGCAAAAGTCATGGCCTTTTCAAAAGATAGAATTTCCAAAAAGAAACATATAATTAATTAAATATTCTTTTGTACTCAATGGTTAAATCTTTAGACGAGACTCTTTTTTGAGACATTGAGTCTCTATCTCTTATAGTGACTGTATCATTTTCAATTGTTTCAAAATCAACAGTTATGCAAATTGGCGTTCCAATCTCGTCGTGACGTCTATAGCCTTTTCCAATATTGCCTGAGTTTTCAAGTATAACCCGCCCCATACCAAGTGCTTGAAGTTCGTCTTTAATTTTGCTTGCTTTATTTACCAAGTCCTCATTATTTCTTTTTAAAGGTATAACAGCTGCCTTTATAGGCGAGAGATGTGGTTTAAGACCTAATACAATTCTTTTATTTCCATTTTCTAATGATTCTTCATTATACGCTTCATTCAGTATGGCAAATACACCTCTATCCACACCCGCAGAGGGCTCAATCACATATGGAATATACCATTCTTTACTGTTTAAATTTTGAACACCTAACTTTGTTGTTGATTGATCGTTCTTTATTACATTGGCTGATATCTTAAACTCATTTTGATTTTTTGTATGCGACCCTAAATCAAAGTCAGTCCTATTTGCAATTCCCTCTAATTCCTCCAATCCGTGAGGAAATTCATACATAAGATCAATAGTTGCTTTTGCGTAGTGAGATAAGTCAGCAGGCTCTACAACTAACTTTTTAAGTTTGTTTTCTGATATGCCTTGATCAATCCACCAAGAATGTCTCTTTTCGACCCAATATTCATGCCATTCTTCGTCTTTACCCGGCTCAACAAAATACTCTAGTTCCATTTGTTCAAATTCTCTTACTCTGAATATAAACTTACCTGGGGTGACTTCATTTCTAAATGCTTTACCAATTTGAGCAATTCCAAAAGGTATTGATTTGCTGGTTGAATCCAAAATATTTTTAAAATTTGTAAAAATTTGCTGGGCAGTTTCAGGCCTTAAGTATGCAAAATTACTTCCATCATCGACAGGACCAACAGTTGTTTTAAACATAAGGTTAAATGGACGTGGCTCAGTTAAATCATCAGATCCGCAAGCTGGACATTTACCGTCATCTGATTGATCAGATCTAAATCTATTTTTACAGTTTCTACAGTCTACTAAAGGGTCAGAAAAAGTATCCTCGTGTCCGGAATATTTTAATACGTGACGACTTGTCAAAATTGATGCATCAAGTCCTTCCACATCGTCACGATCATAGATCATTGACTTCCACCATGACGACTTTAGATTATTCTTTAATTCAACCCCAAGCGGCCCATAATCATATATACCCTGTAGACCTCCATAAATTTCACTCGATTGAAAAATAAATCCTCGTCTTTTACATAAAGAAACGAGGTCTTCCATATTTTTAGAGGCCATATCGACTCCAGAAAGAATTTTCTCTAAGAGCTTCTATTAATCGATCTACGAGATCGTTATTTGATAGTTGATTACTTAAAATATTTTTAATAAAGGATTTTTTTTCTTCAATATTTCTTATTTTTAATTTTTTTCCGTAATATTTTTCAATATATGAATTAAGTTCATCGTTTGAGTCAACTAGACCAATTTTTTTTGCTTGCTCACCAGTCCAAAACTCTCCATTAAAAACTTTTTTTGGATCTATCTTCTTTTTTCTATTTTTTAAAACTAATTCTTTAAAATTTTCAAATATGCTGTCCTGTACCTTAATTAGCTTATCTATGTCTTTTTTAGAAACATCTTCAAAAGGATCTAAAAAAGATTTTCTATCCCCTTTTGTAAATACTCTTCTTTTAATTCCTAATTTATCAATCAGCTTTTTAAACCCAAACGAAGCACTGATAACACCGATAGAACCTACGATAGAACTTTTATTAGCAATTAATATGTCTCCAGCACACATAAGCATATAACCGCCCGATGCAGCAACGTCTTCTGCAATTGTAATTACCTTTACATTATTTTTTTTTGCTAAATTTTTAATCCGATTGTGTATTAGTTCAGATTGAACTGGCGATCCGCCTGGGGAATTGATTTTAATAATCACAACTGATGGTTTTTTAAAAGTAAAAGCTTTTTCTAAAATACTAGAGCAGTTTTCAAGTGTTAGTCCTTTTTGAAATCTACCTAGATCGCCGATAACTCCACGCAAGCCGACTATATTTATTCTTTTTTTAGAGGATAATAAGCTCATTTTTTTGAATTTTTGTCAGAAATCAATAACTTTTATTTATATGAGACTATATTATAAGTACATCTAAATATAAAACAACATCATTACTTATATCAGTGAATACTTCTGAAAAATCATTATCTCGTTTATTGAAAGGTTCCCTTAAGAGAGTTGATAAAGAAATAAGCACAAATATCAAAGACGAAGAGAAATTAATCACATTAACAGCGGGCCATCTTATAAAGGCTAAAGGAAAAAAAATCAGACCACTTCTCACCCTCTTGATAGCACGAATACTTAATTATAAAGGAAGTGCTGACGTAACACTTGCTGTATGTATCGAATTTATCCATAACGCAACTTTATTACATGATGATGTAATAGATGCAGGAAAAATTCGAAGAGGAAAAAGGAGTGCAAACGAAATATGGGGAAACAAAGTAAGTGTTTTAGTGGGCGACTATCTTTTAAGTAGAGCTTTTAAATTAATGGTCAAAAATAAGTCGTTAAAACTTCTAGAGATATTATCTCAGACATCGCTTATATTAGCTCGCGGGCAAATACAAGACGTAGGAAATAATCAGAATGTCAATTTATCAGAAAAAAAGTATCTATCTATCATTAATGCTAAAACGGCAGAACTATTTAGAATATCTTGTTACTTGCCTACAATAATCACTAACCAAGAGAGAAAAACTCAAAAAATATTTAATGATTTTGGTTTTAATTTTGGGATGGCTTTTCAATTATCTGACGACATTTTAGATTACTTTGGTAATTCAAAAAAAATGGGAAAAAATATTGGAAAAGATTTTTTTGAAGGAAAAGTAACTTATCCAATAATCCACTGTTTTCGTAAGTCTGATAAAAAGTCAAAAAGAATAATTGCTAAGCTTTTCTTAAAGAAAAAAAGAAATAAAAAAGATTTGTATTTGATTTTAAGTCTCATGAAAAAAACTAATACATATGAAAGATCTGCAGAATTTGTAAGAAAATTTGCCAAAAAAGCCAAAAGTAATATTAATAAATTTGAAGGAAGTAAATATAAAGTGTATCTTGTTGAATTAGTGGATCATTTAATAATAAGAGAAAAATAAAAATGTCATTCAATACTTTTGGAAAGGATTTTCGTTTTACGACATGGGGTGAGTCCCATGGTATCGCGATCGGTTGTGTTATTGATGGCTGTCCCCCTTTAATCCCTTTAAAGGAAAAAGATATTCAAAATTACTTAGATATGAGAAAACCTGGAAAAAATCGATTTGTTACACAAAGAAGAGAAGATGATAAAGTTTCAATTTTGTCTGGAGTATTTGAAGGTAAAACTACCGGAACACCAATTATGTTGCTGATTTGGAATAAAGACCAAAAGTCAAAAGACTATAAGGATATAAAGAATAAATTTAGACCTGGCCATGCTGATTTAACTTACTTTTTAAAATATGGAATAAGAGACTATAGAGGTGGAGGGCGTTCTTCAGCAAGAGAGACAGCTAGTAGAGTTGCGGCTGGTGCAGTTGCAAGAAAAGTTATAAGCCATCTCCTAAATAAGGATGTTCTTATTCAAGGAGTTGTAACGCAAGTTGGAAAGCTTGCTATAAATGAAAAAAATTTTAATTGGAATGATGCCAAAAAAAATTCATTTTTTTGTCCTGATAAGAAAATTGTCAGAGTTTGGGAAGAATATTTAGACGCAACCAGGAAAAAGGGGTCCTCATTGGGAGCAAAACTTCTAGTAAATGCTAAAAATGTACCTGCAGGACTTGGGGAACCTGTTTATGGAAAATTAGATGCTGATCTTGCAGCTGCAATGATGAGTATCAATGCTGTTAAAGGAGTTGAAATAGGAATTGGCAATGAGGCTGTAGAATTATCAGGAGATGAAAACTCTGATGAATTAAGAGCCAGTAAGAATAAAAAACTAAAATTTTCTTCAAATAACTCTGGGGGAATCTTAGGTGGAATATCAAGTGGTCAGGACTTAAATGTGTCAATCACGATAAAACCTACATCATCAATATTGAAGGCTAAAAAAACTATTAATAGTAATTTTAAAAATACAACAATTTCAACAAAGGGTCGCCATGATCCATGTGTAGGACTAAGAGCAGTTCCTATTGCTGAGGCAATGATGGCATGTGTTCTCGCAGACCATATTATGCGCAACAGAGCTCAATGTGGTTAAACTTTTAAATCTTTTACAAAATCAATAAGTAAAAAAGTTTTTTTTCTTCTTAATTTTAACACATGAAAAATTTGATGAATTTTATCAACTAATATTTTTTTATATTCTAACAATTTTTCAGCATCTTGCTTAGGCATTTGAGGGAAGTCAACAAAATCATCATTTATTTGAAAAATTTCACCAATATATTGACCAGCTTTTTTAAAGTTATTTTCAATATTTTTATTTTTGCCTGCACAAATGGCTACAGCTTGACAACAATATGACATTAATCTGGCAGTTTTTAATTTATTAACTTTTATCCTTTCACTTATTGAAGGTGATTGAATACTTAGATCATGATATTGTCCTAGTAGAAGTCCTTTTTCGCCTGAAACTTTACTAATAGTATCAATTAATTTAATTTTTTTCTTATCAGAAAGCCTAAGCGCCTTACTTGATAGAATTTGGTATGATTTAGTCAACAGAGCACAACCAGCGAGAATCGCTGTATATTCATTGTATTTGTAATGTGTAGTTTTTTTACCCCGCCTAAATTTATCATTATCCATAGATGGCAAGTCGTCGTGTACGAGAGAATAATTATGCAACATCTCGATAATTGCGGCTAAATTAAAAATTAAATTGTGAGATAAATTTAGTTCCTTTCCAAAAGTATATACTAAATAAGGCCTAAATCTCTTACCCCCGGAATTAATTGAATATAACATAGCTTTATTAAGTAAATTTTTATCTTTACCTAATTTTGTTTTAAAGAATTTATTAAATTTTTTTGCAAAGATTTTCAAATCGTTGTTGATGATTTGATTTTTCATTCACTTTTTTTTTGATACTTTACCATCAGGCAATATTTTTATTTCTTCAAGCTTTAGAACTGCGTCATCTAATTTTTTCTGGCAATGCGCTCTAAGTTGAGATCCACGAGTATAATTTTCAATGGACTTTTCCAAATCTATATTTCCACTCTCTAAATTATCAACTATATCAGAGAGTTCTTCCATTGCTTTTTCAAAAGATAGCTTTTTTATATCTTCAGGAATTTGTGTCATTATTTTGTAATTCTCTTATATGTGCAATCATTGAGCGTTCTAATGCTTGTATATCATATCCACCTTCAAGCATAGAAATAATTCGATTATCACAGTATTGATATGCAATGCTCATCAACTTTTGTGTAATCAATTTAAAATCATTTTCAACAAGATTTAGTGATGCAAGAGGATCTTTTTCATGAGCATCAAAGCCAGCAGATATAATAAGAAAATCTGGTTTTTGATCATGAAGTTTTTTTACAACTATTTCATCAAATGCTAAATGATATTGAGATGAATTTGTACCTGCTTTTAGGGGCACGTTAACAATATTCCCCATACCTGTCTCATTTATATCACCCGTTCCCGGATACAAAGGGTACTGGTGCGTTGAGTAATAGTGAACTTTTGAATTTTTGTAGAAAATATCCTGTGTACCATTCCCATGGTGAACATCAAAATCAATAATAGCAATATTTTCTAAGCCATACTTACTTATTAAGTATTCAGCAGCAATAGCAACATTATTAAAAACACAAAAACCCATAGAACGATCATAACATGCATGATGGCCAGGAGGCCTTACAATACAAAATGCGTTAGTAAAGTTTCCATTAATAATATTATCAGCTGCATTAATGCCAGCCCCTGCTGCTCTTAATGTTGCATCAAATGAACCAACAGATACGGGTGTTTCTTGATCAAGAAAAACAATTTTCTCGTCTTTAGGGAATCGGTTAAGCGTATCATCAACAAATTCTTTATCATGTGCAGCATAAATATATGAGTAATCAACCTGATCAGGTTTTAAGATTGATAAATTTTTAAATTCTTCTTTATTTATCAAATCAATGATATTTTTTATCCGATCAGATCTTTCTGGATAATCAAGAGTAGATACATGATCTTTAAAACTATTGTCAAAATATATTGCTGTCTGTGTCATTAAATGAAATCAAAAATAATAAAACTTAACCCAAATAATATTAAAATTATAGCAAGAAGTCTACTAGCTGGTAAGACGATAGTTATACCAACAGATACAGTTTACGGTATTGCAGCGAACGCGAAAAGTCTTCATGGTGTTGAAAACATATTTAAAATAAAAAAAAGGCCTAAAAAATTCCCTCTAATTTTATTTACTGACTCAATTACTGAAGCTAAAAAACTAGCTACTTTTTCACCTTTTGAAGAGTACCTTGCTTCTAAATATTGGCCAGGACCGTTAACACTCGTTTTAAGAAAAAAAGTAAGAAATATATATAATGGTGACAAAAGATTATCAAAGATAGGTATACGGATACCAAAGAACAAAGAAGTTATAAAAATAATAAAATGTATTAAAAGACCATTAGCAACAACAAGTGCAAATATTCATGGTGAAAAAAATACAAGATCTCTCCGTAAGTTAATGATTATTAATTCATATGATGTTGCTTTCGCAATTGAGAGTGAAGGAAATATGAGCTTTAAAGAGTCAACTTTAGTAGAAACGAAAAATAAACAAGTAAAAATTATTCGAGAAGGTGCTTTATCAAAAGAATTAATTTATAGAGAATTTAAGAATTTCAATAAGAAAATACTTAGGCATCGACAAAGGCATTAAAAGAAAAACATCTTCTTTCACCATCTCCTCTAAACGGATGAACGTCATGCATCAAAAAAGATGGAAAAATGTATAAATCTCCAGTTTTTGGCTTAAATGTTTCACGGTGTTTAACGAGTGGCGGACTATTTCTCGGCATAGAAACACGTCCATCAAAAAAAGAAATCAAACCCGCTAAATCTTTTTCTTTATTTAATTTAATAGATGAAGGAATCTTTAAGTAGCCAACTCCACTTATATTTCCTCTATGTAAATGAGGTGGATTAAAATCACCTGCGTATTGACTTACAATCCAGGCTTTTTCGATTTTAATTTTTTTAACTTTGATATTTAAAGTTTTTTTATAATAATCTTTTATAGAATTAATTATTTGTCTTTCAATTCCTGTTTTCAGAACTTTAGTTGGTATCCTAAATTGCTGCTTCATACTACCTATGAGTTGATGGTCATAATCATACTTTTTGGAAAGTTTTTTATTTCTAGCGACGCTTTCGGAAAACTTATTTAAACTATCAACAATTCTTGATGATAGCTTTGTTTTTCCTATTGTTGGTCCAAATGGCTTGTATATTTTCATAACATTTTTTTTGGTGCGCCCGGAAGGATTCGAACCCTCAACCCTCAGATCCGAAGTCTGATGCTCTATCCAGTTGAGCTACGGACGCATCTATACTATATTTCACGTATCATGCTTTTTCTTAAGATACTAGAAAAATTAGGGCGAAAAAAAGTCGTGATGGATCGAGGTCCATCTCACTCTGAATATCACCTGGCTAAACCGTGGACCGCACGATATTACTTACTTTTTAGAAAAAGGCCTAAATGGTTTCCTTTTAATATTCTTCTTCACCACATATTAGATAATGATCACGGTGTGGGATTACATAATCATCCTTTTCCTTATATCACTATAATTTTAAGTGGTGGTTATTGGGAAACTAATGTTAAAAAAGAAAAAATTTGGAGAGGAAGATTTTATATTGGTTTTCGAAGTGCTGATAATTTGCATCGTGTAGATTTAGAACCAGGGATTAAACCTATTACAATTTATATTGCTGGACCGTATGGTTTTAGGAAAAAGGGAAGAAGTGAATACGGAACATTAAATTAGTTTTGTTCGGAGTTGAGTTCTGAACTTTCGATCTTTTTTCAAAACTGATTCCCTTTTCATCGCCTCAGATTTTGAATTCAAAGTCTCCTTGTATAGAAGTTTCCACTTACTTCCTCTTGTATATTTTGCACCTCTCGAAGTATTATGAGCCTTAATTCTTTTATTAACGTCGTTACTCCAACCAACATATGTTCTGGCTCTAGGGTTGATTGTTCCAATAATATACACATAGAATTTCATGATTCTCAACATATTAATTGTAATTGGCACTTAATTAAATATAGTGTTTATAAATTAATTGGAGAAACAGCATGCGTACTACTCTTACAGTTTTAGCCTTCAGTTTTATGATTTCAGCGTGTACTACACTACAAAGCATTAATGAAACCGTAAAAGGTGATGGTGTTCCTTATATTCCAGGAATATAAATATTAGAAACTGACCCTTCCAAAGGGTCAGTTTTCTGTGATTTGTAACAATTAGAAAAAAAAGTTAATTGGTTAAAACACCCACTTAGATTTTATAATTTCAGAATATGTATAAAGCTCAAATATCTGGAACTGGTCTCTACACTCCCAAAGAAAAAATATCAAATGAGGAATTAGTTGAGTCATATAACAAGTATGTTGATGAATTTAATAAAATAAATTCAAATGATATAGATACTGGTAAAATTCAACCTTTAGAAAAATCCAGTGCTGATTTTATTGAAAAGGCATCAGGTGTTAAATCGAGGTATGTACAAAATAAGTCTGGCATTCTAGATACCTCTTTTATGAGACCAAACTTAAGAGAGAGGTCTGAAGAAGAATTATCAAATTTAGCAGAAATGGGAGTCATAGCTGCTCAAGATGCAATAAAAAATGCAAATATTAATGCAAAAGATATTGATGCAGTAATTGTTGCTTGTTCAAATCTTGAACGCGCTTATCCAGCAATTGCCATTGAAATACAAAACGCATTAGGCATAGAGGGTTTTGCTTTTGATATGAATGTTGCATGCTCATCAGCTACTTTTGGTATTCAAACTATTTTTGATATGGTCAAAACAGGAAGTATAAAATCAGCGATAATGATAAATCCTGAAATATGCACAGGACATTTAAATTTTAAAGACCGGGACTGTCATTTCATTTTTGGTGATGTTGCAACTGCAGTGATTATTGAACGTCTTGACGAAAATAATATTAAGGAAAATTCTTATGAAATAATTGGTACAAGATTATTAACCAAGTTTTCAAATAATATAAGAAACAACTATGGTTTCTTGAATAATTCATCTCCTATTGGTGTTGGTAAACCAGACAAATTATTCCATCAAAATGGAAGAAAAGTTTTTAAAGAGGTAGTCCCAGAAGTTTCAAATTTAATTAAATCTCATTTGCAAGATAATAATTTATCAGCAAATGATTTAAAATGTATGTATCTTCATCAGGCGAATGAGAATATGAATATTTTGATTTCAAAATACATTCTAGGAAAAGATGCTCCTAAAGAATTAGCTCCCGTTGTTCTAGACGAATATGCAAATACTAGCTCTGCTGGCTCTATCATTGCCTTTCACAAATATAATCACTCATTAAATATAAACGATTTGGCAATCATTTGTTCGTTTGGAGCCGGTTATTCAGTCGGGAATGTTATCATAAAAAAAATAGCTTAAAAATTTGGTTCTTTAGAGAATAATCTTCTCACCATAGGTTCGAAATGTTCTAATGGAAACGACTCATAATCAGGGTCAAACGACTTTTGATCCCACTTCTCGCAAAAATCAACCGCATCTTGGTAGTAAGGGTGGTCTCTAAATTTATCACGTGAATTCCTATCTTTACCTAAATGATGTGCATAGTAATATTCTTGAAAAAGACCGTGATGTAGCATGATCCAATGGATCTTTTCTGAAACATAAGGCCTCAAAACTGCTGCTATTAATTGACTGTGATTATAAGGGGCCAAAGAATCTCCAATATCGTGTAATAGTGTTGCAACAATCATTTCCTCATCTGCACCATCTTTTTCCGCTCTAGTTGCTGACTGAAGAGAATGCTCAAGTCTTGTAACTTGATAACCATCCACTGAATTGTCTAAGTTTTTTAATGAGTTCAAGATTCGATCAGGGAGTTCATGTACATAGCTTTTTTCATATTCAGCCAATAGTTCATAATCTTCTCTTGACCCATCTTTCATCTGAGTAAACTTGACTGTCTTCATTTAACTTCTTTAGCGAGGAGTTTGTATTTACTTTCAGCTGAATCATGATCAATATATAAACCTTGAAGCCATCGACTTCCTTCAGAAGTGCTATAGCTTCGTCTTCCATGCAAAGTTCTATAATTATTCATAATTAATAGATTACCAGGCTCTAAATGAAATTGTAATATATATTTATCAGAATTAATCATTTGATGCATAACTCTTTTCGCAGCATAAAATTCTTCAAGAACATGCGGCTCATCATAAAATACAAAGTCTAACCGATTGCTATATTTTATTTGTTTTAGTTCGCCTCTGGCACTTAATTTTATAATTTTTCCAGTCTTTTCTAAAATAGCGTCGTTATCCTCAAATTTATAGTTTATCAAAGTGTTTTTTAGAATGTTAAAAGCTTTAGGATTTTCTTTTTTTAAATCCTCCGCAACTTTGAAACCGTCTACAACAGTAGAATCTCCACCTTTACAACTGTTTTCTATACAAAATAAAAATTGAATTGATGGCACTGGTTTTCTATAGGGATTATCTGTATGTGATTCTAATTCAATCGACGTATAAGCTAAATCATTAGGTTGTTTCTCAGACCTAACATTAAATAACTTACCAAAGTTAGTTTCTCTCACAAAACCAATCTTTTCTGCGAATTTTATCACTTCTCCATCCTTGGCTGGCAAACCTTCAATTACAACATACCCATACTGATGGTAAAATTTTAAAATTTCAAACAACTGCCAATTTTCTTTTTCTCCCTCGACAAAATGAAATTTTTTAAACTTAACATCATTTTTATTCCAGTAGATCTTTGGCGGCATAATATTAGATCTTGTAATTTCTGTTACCAACTTTTCTAGACAATAGGTTGCATTGTGGTTATCTGAAAATTCGATGTACATTTTGTTATTTGCTAGTAATTGAGCATTTTTTATTTTTAAATCTGGCTTAATCTTTTCGGGATCATACAATCTTTGAAAAGAATTTTGATCAACCTCTCCTTTTTCTGTTGATCGTTCCCGTATCCATAAAGGATGTATTTTAAAGATTTCCTCTTTATCAAATACCCTTAATTCGTTTGAGTCAAAGTCTAGTCTCATATTTGAAAATATATGATTAATAATCTAATTCTTCAATATTTTCGTAATCTGACAGACAACTTGGATTTGCAAGTGCCTCTATATTTTTCACTTTTTCACCATTAATAATATCCCTTACAGTCAGCTCAGCGATCTTACCGCTGCGTGTTCTAGGAATATCATTAACATGAATAATCTTAGCGGGTACATGTCTGATTGATGTTGAACTTTTAATATTTTCCTTAATTCTTGATACAAGTTCATCATTCAGATCAATTTTCTCTTTAAGAGTTACAAATAAAATAATCCTGACATCATTATTCCATTCCTGACCAACTACTATTGACTCATTTACTTCATCAAGTTTCTCAACAGCTCTGTATATTTCTGCAGTTCCAATTCTTATACCACCAGGATTAAGAGTTGAGTCAGAGCGTCCATAAATTATGAAACCTTTTTTTTCTGTTTTTGTTGCGTAATCACCTTGTGTCCAAATATTTGTATATTTTGAAAAATATGAATTTATATATTTTTCTCTATTTCTATCGTTCCAAAATCCTATTGGCATTGAAGGAAGTGCTGACTTACATACCAATTCTCCTTTTTGAAGAGTTCGGTTACCCTCTTCGTTGTATATGTCAACATTGACTCCCAAACATTCACACTGAATCTCCCCTGAAAATACAGGACCTGTTGGATTACCTCCGACAAAACATGAGACAATATCAGTACCTCCGCTGATAGACGCCAAATGAACGTCTTTCTTTATATTTCTATATACATACTCAAAGCTTTCACTAACTAATGGAGATCCTGTACTTAAAATTGTTTTCAGTTTGGTAAGATTAAAATTATTTGAAATTTGAATTTGATTATTTCTTAACGCATCAATGAACTTTGCACTGGTTCCAAAACAAGTAATTCCCTCCTCTTCTGCTAATTTAAAAAGCGAGTCCTGCTTTGGAAAGAAAGGAGATCCTTCATAGAGAACTATTGTAGCTTTGGAGGCGAGACCAGAAATAAGCCAATTCCACATCATCCATCCACATGTAGTAAAATAGAATAACTTATCATTTTCAGAAATATCGCCGTGAAGCTGCTGTTCCTTCAAATGCTGAATTAATGGACCTCCAGTATTATGGAGGATGCATTTTGGCTTTCCTGTCGTGCCACTAGAGTACAATATATACATTGGATCATTAAAATTGCATCTTTCAAAGAAGAGATCTGCCAAGTCTTTATTGTTTTCTTCATAATCATTGAGTTTTTTATCAACAAAACTTTTATCATTTTCTGAAGTATCAATACATATAGACTCCTCTAATGTATTAAGAACACTTTCAATACTTTTTATTTTTTTTAAAATTTCGAATTTCTTTCCTCCGTAAACATAATTACTAGAATAAAACAAAATTTTTGGCTCTATTTGATTAAACCTATCTAGTATAGCCTGCTCGCCAAAATCTGGAGAACAAGAAGACCATATTGCTCCAATTGAATTTACTGCAAGAAATGAAATTAATGTTTCAGCATTATTGCTTACAACACCGACTATTCTATCTCCTTTTTTTACACCGATTGACCTCAAGTATTTTGAAATTACATTTACTTTATTAATAATTTCTTCTTTTATGTAATATTTTTTAAAACCGTTTTCATTTATATAGAGAATAGGACTAGAATTTAAATTATTAATGATATTCTCACTATAGCTAAGCTTAACGTTTGGAAAAAATTTTTTGTCATAAATATTTTCACCTTCACTTATAGCAGGACTTGAATTTCCACTAAAATTTATGTCGAAATAATTTAAGAGACTTGTCCAAAATAAATTAGGTTTAGCTATACTCCAGTTGAATAGAGAGTCATAATCATAATCAAAGTTTAGTGAATAATCTTTTTTAAGATAATCATAGTATTTGATTAAGTTTGCTTGCTTACTTCTTTGTTCTGTAGCTTGCCACAGTAATTTTCCCATAAATCTTACTGTTTTGAATTAAATTTTAAGCAATGTGTAATGCTTTTGTTTCAAGATAATCCTCAAGACCCATGTCACCACCTTCACGGCCATTGCCTGATTCCTTATAGCCGCCAAATGGAGAACCATAGTTATAACCTCCTCCATTAATGTGGACGCCACCAGCTCTAAGCTGCCTTGAAACCCTCTCTGCCCTTTCCACGTCACCTGTTTGCAAATATGCTGCAAGTCCATACGGTGTATCATTAGCTATTTCAATTGCTTCGTTTTCATCTTCAAACGGAATAATCACAAGAACAGGGCCAAAGATCTCTTCTTGAGCTACTCTCATGCTATTATTTACGTTTATAAAAATAGTTGGTTTTGTAAACCAACCTTTTTCCAGGCCTTCCGGTTTACCCAAACCGCCAACAAGTAATTCAGCTCCTTCATCTATACCTACTTGAATCATATTTTGAACTCTATCAAATTGGATCTTATCAAATAACGGTCCTAGGTGGTCACCATCCTCAAGTGGATCACCAACTTTTATTGCTTCAGCTGCTCTTTTTGCAATTGTGATAACTTCATCATAACATTTTTTTTCAACTAGTAGTCTAGTTGGAGCGTCACAAGATTGACCTGTATTAAACATACATTCATTTACTGAAGCAGTAACCTTTTCCTCAAGATCACAATCTGCAAAAACTAGATTTGGTGACTTGCCCCCAAGCTCAAGTGTAACTTTTTTAACTGTTTCAGCTGACTCAATTGTAACTGACTTTCCACCCCTTTTAGAACCTGTAAACGACATCATCTCAATATCTGGATGCCTTGACATAGCTATGCCTACACCCTCGCCATCACCTTGAACTAAATTAAATACGCCTGCGGGTACCCCAGCTTCATCTAATATTTCTGCATAAACCATTGCTGACAATGGTGTATGTTCTGACGGTTTTAAAATAGAGGTGCAGCCAGTTGCGATCACAGGTAAGACTTTCAAAGTGATTTGGTTTATCGGCCAGTTCCAAGGAGTGATTAAACCACATACTCCTATTGGTTCTTTTAATAATACGTCTGTATTAGATAACTGAATTTTTTCCTCATGCTTTTCTAATGCACTAATAAATCCATCTAAATGACCAATAGCTGCATCAGCTTGCGCCTCGCGCGACATTTTTCTGGGTGCACCCATCTCCATTGTCATGGCATCAGCTAAATCATCAAATCGAGCTTCGGAAATTTTTCGAATATTTTTTAATATGCCCATCCTCTCTTCTTTGGATGTTGTTGAAAAACTTTTAAATGATTCCTTAGCAGCATTCACTGCTATATTCACATCTTCCTCATTACCCAATATGACTTCTCCGATAATCTCCTCCGTTGCAGGATTAACTACAGGCATTTTCTTACTAGATTGAGGATTAATCCATTTTCCATTAATATAAAATTTTTGTAGATTTTGCATTCCTGATAATAATTACATACTATAGTATCAATATTGTAAATTAATTTATTTTAACTAATAAAAAAATATGAATAAAAATGTCATTATTTCTTGTGCAGTTACTGGATCTGGGGATACGATTAATAAACACCCAAACATACCCGTTACACCAGAACAAATTGCGAATGCTTCGATCGAAGCAGCATCAGCAGGAGCTGCTATAGCACATATTCATGTTAGAGATCTTAAAACAGGAAAAGGTTCGAGAGATGATAATCTGTATAAAGAGGTTGTGAGCCGAATAAAAGAAAGCGGAACAAATGTAATAATAAATCTTACCAGTGGCATGGGTGGAGATATTGAAATTGGGCCTGAGGATGATCTCCTAAAATTTGGACCGAATACAGATTTTATTAATGCAATTGAAAGACTCAGTCACGTTGAGAAAATATTACCCGATATATGTTCCCTTGATTGCGGTACACTAAATTTTGGTGATGAGAATATGATTTATGTTAGTACTCCCGAGCAATTAAGGATTGGTGCAAAAAGAATACAAGAGTTAGGCGTCAAACCAGAATTAGAAATTTTTGATACAGGACATATGTGGTTTGCCAATCAAATGCATGACGAAGGGTTGCTTGACAGCCCTCCTCTATTTCAAATTTGTCTTGGCATTCCCTATGGGGCACCGGCTAATACCAGTTCAATGAAAAACATGGTAGACATGCTACCATCGGGCAGTAACTGGGCAGCTTTTGGAATTGGGGTTCATCAAATGCCGATGGTTGCTCAAGCGGTTCTTTTGGGAGGCAATGTTAGAGTTGGTCTTGAAGACAACCTATATCTTGAAAAAGGTGTATACGCCTCAAACGGTCAACTTGTTGAAAAAGCAACTACAATAATTAGTAATCTTGGTGCAAATGTGATGGGGCCAGATGAAGCCAGAAAAAAACTTGGGCTTAAAGTTTGAGAGAAAATAAAGTCATCACTATTGTGGGTACTGGAGTAATTGGTGCAGGCTGGGCTGCAAGATTTCTAGCTAAAGGTTATACTGTAAAAGCATATGACCCTAATAGTGTTTCACGTGAGCAGCTAAAAATAAATGTTCGAACTGCTTTTAAAAGCTTAAAGAAAATCGGTTTGAATAGAAATGCCTCATTAAGAAATCTTAAGGTCTATTCAAAATTACCTAGTGCATTGAAGGATACAACTTTTGTTCAAGAGAATGCACCAGAAAACAAAAAGATTAAAAAAAATATACTCAAACAAATTGATAATTTAGTTGATAAGAGAGTTATAATCGCATCTAGTTCGTCAGGCTTATTACCATCAAAAATTCAATCGGCTTGTAAGTTTCCTGAGAGAGTTTTAATAGGTCATCCATTTAATCCCGTATACTTATTACCTCTAGTAGAGATTGTAGCTGGCAAGAAAACTAGTCATATAAGTGTTAAAAAATTAAAAAAATTATATGAAAATATTGGAATGCGACCACTTATTGTTCAAAAAGAAATAGAAGGATATATTTCAGACAGACTACAAGAAGCGTTATGGCGTGAAGCCTTGCATATTATAAATGACGGGGTAGCATCAACGGATGAAGTTGATGATGCAATTGTTTATGGTCCTGGATTGAGATGGGCTTTTATGGGGGTTTGTTTAACGTTCCATTTAGCTGGTGGAGAAACTGGCATGAAACACATGCTGGAACAATTTGGTCCTGCACTAAAACTCCCTTGGACAAAATTGAAAGCACCTGAATTAACCAACAAACTTAAAAAAGCAATGGTTTCAGGAACAAAAAAACAAGCAGGAAAATTCAATATTAAAGAACTAGAAAAACAAAGAGATTTGTTTTTGATTGAAATTATGAAAACTTTAAATAAGAATCAAAAAGGTAAGTTTCCGAATTGGGACAGAAAATATAATACATTTAAATAAGATATGAATGAGAATCCATCAATATCATCATTAAAAAAGAATGGTAAATCGATTCTAATTGATTGGAGTGATGGTGAGCAGAGTAAATTTAATTTTTTATGGTTAAGGGATAATTGTCCATCAGAAGTTCACCCTACTGCAAGGGAGAGAACCTTTAACTTGCTAAATGTTTCAGAAAATATTTACCCAAAAGAGTTTACAATAAATGATAAAGGGCAGTTGGAGATTGAGTGGAGTGAAGGAGGCCATATAAGTCACTATGACGTCGAATGGCTTCGACATAACTGTTACACGATGAAAAGTAAGAAAATATATAGTTCACCTTATTTTTTGTGGGATAATAGTATGCAATCAAATTTTGAAGATATTCAAATAGATTATCAAGAAATTATTAGTGGAGATGAAGGAATAAAAAAATGGTTAGAACAACTTCACTATAAGGGCATTTCAATTGTAAAAAATGCACCCACTGAAAAAGAGTCAGGTTTTGATGTTCTATCTAATATAAGTCATCATAGAGAAACTTTTTTTAAAACACCATTTGAAGTAATCGACATTCCTAATCCAAATAATTCAGCATATACAGCTGCAGCTCTAAGAAATCACATCGACTTACCATATTATGAAATTGCTCCTGGCTACCAGTTCCTTCATTGTTTAATAAACGATGCAACCGGTGGTGAATCAGTTGCGTTAGATGGATTTAAAGTTGCAAGCTATATGAAAGAAAATTTTACTGAATATTTCAAGATTCTTCTTGATACACCTGTAAAATTTGTAAATAGAGATTACACCGCAAACACAATTAGAGTAATGCATAAACCCATATTTACTCTAGATCACAACAATGATTTTAATGATATACGGTTCAGCGTTGCTTATATGGGAATAATGGATTGCAGTCCTGAAGTTATGGATAGCTTCTATGAAGCATATCGTAAACTTCTTTCATTGCTACATGACCCTATATTTGAAATCAATTTCAGATTAGAAGCTGGAGATATTTTTAGCTTTAATAACAGAAGAGTCTTGCATGGCAGAAAAGAATACGATGCCAATTCAGGTAATAGACACCTCCAAGGATATTATATTGATAGGGATGAGATCGTAGGTAGATTAAATTATTTGAATAGAATTAATCCTTAATTAATAAAATGAAGATAAATCGCAAAATATTACCAAATATAAATAATTACTACAGCGATAATCATAAGATAGACCCAAGCCAGGGGTTGCATCTGGGCGATGGAACAATCAATGATGGCGATCGTGTCGAAATTGGCCCAACTGCATTAGCCTATGCTGAATGGCAAGATGCAGGGCTTATATTGCCAGATCTGACTGAGATGCGCAAAGCCAGACACAAACGCTTGACTGATGCAATTATAGCCAGGGGTTATGGGGGCTTATTGATGTTTGATCCCCTCAATATTCGTTATGCAACTGACACGACAAATATGCAGTTGTGGAACACCCACAATCCGTTCCGGGCGTGCTTGCTTTGTGCTGATGGGTATATGGTACTCTGGGATTATAAAAACGCACCATTCCTCGCCCAATACAATCCACTTGTTCGTGAGAGCCGCTCAGGTGCGGACATGTTTTACTTCGCCCGTGGTGACCGGATTGGGCCAGCAGCTGACGCTTTCGCAGCTGAGGTACTAGACTTAATTGCCACTCACGCTCCAGGTTGTACACAAGTCGGTATAGACAAAATTCAGCCTGCAGGTTTAGATGCGGTCCGTCGAGCAGGGCTTGAGTACTGTGACGGTGAGGAAGTGACAGAACGTGCACGAGCTATCAAAACCGAGCACGAATTACGAGCAATGCGCTGTTCTATTTATTCTTGTGAACGCTCGATGGCAGTTATGGAGGAGTTTGCACGCGCAGAAATTCCAAAAGGTGGTGTGACAGAGGATGATGTTTGGGCGGTACTCCATGCAGAAAATATTAAAAGAGGTGGCGAGTGGATTGAGACAAGACTGCTTACTTCAGGGCCACGCACCAACCCATGGTTTCAAGAATGTGGGCCAAGGATCATATCTGAGAACGAAATTCTTGCTTTTGATACTGATTTGATCGGCCCCTATGGGATTTGTGCAGATCTCAGTCGTACCTGGTGGATTGGAGATAGTTTAGCGCCAGCTAATATGCGCGAGAGTTATGCAGAGGCAGTAGAACACATTCGCTATAACACAAGGCTTCTCAAGCCCGGCCTCCACATGGAAGACTTAACTCATTCTTTGCACGTGTTGCAGGACAAGTATCAGGCGCTCAAGTATTCATCACCTATGCATGGTGTCGGGATGTGTGACGAATGGCCATTGATCGCCTACCCAGACCGTTTGGTTAAAAATGCCTTTGACGCTGTTCTGGAACCAGGACTGACTCTTTGTGTCGAGGCTTTAGTGGGTGAAGTTAATGGGGACCACATGGTCAAGCTTGAGGATCAGGGTGTGGTAACAAATAATGGTTACGAAACGATTTCTACTTATCCGCTTGATGAGCGTTTGTTTTCAAATTAGAAATGCTTATTCATTCCAAAAAAGAATAGCCTTGTCATTTTTTTAATTCGACAGAATATTAAATTAGGTATAATTTTTTATTTATTGTTTGAATAAATTAGGAGTGCATTCATGAAAAAAGATCTGATAACGAGATTAAATGAGGGACCAATCATTTGTGCTGAAGGTTATTTATTCGCCATGGAACGAAGAGGTTACTTATCCGCAGGAGGATTTGTTCCTGAAGTTGTTTTAGAGCACCCAGAAGTTGTTACTCAATTACATAGAGAATTTATAAGAGCAGGATCTGATGTTGTCCAAGCTTTCACTTATTATGGCCATAGAGAAAAATTAAGAATAATTGGGAAAGAACATTTATTAGAGTCTTTACAGAAAAATGCTCTTCAAATTGCAAAAGATACAGCTAATGAATATAAAGATTTAGATCTTATGGTTTGTGGAGATGTAGCAAATACAAATATTTATGATCCAAATGATAAACAATCTCTTATTCAATGTCAGAAAATGTATGAGGAACAAGTGGCGTGGGCAAAGGAAGCGGGAGTTGATTTTATTGTCGCTGAGACAATTAATTGGACTGAGGAAATGAAAATTGCTCTAAAAGCAATCAAAGATGAAGGCATGATTGCAGTTACAAATTTTGCGATACCCAGGGGAGATAAGACAAGAGAAGGACATACACCTGAAGATGCATGTAAAATGATGGAAGACTTGGGTGCAAATGTCGTTGGTTTAAACTGTTATAGAGGGCCAGATATGACTATGAAACTTCTAGAAAAAGTAAGAGATAAAGTATCTTGCCATGTTGCTGGATTGCCAGTGCCTTATCGAACAACAGAAAAGGAACCTGGTTTTTTAAATATTTCTGATGATGGATGTGATTGTATTCCTGGAAATAATGCATTTCCTGTAGCCTTGGATAATCTTTTTTGTAATCGTTTTGAAATGGCTAAATTTGCTGCAGACTGTATGGAAAAAAATATCAACTTTATTGGAATTTGTTGTGGCGCCGAAGCACATCACGTGAGAGAAATGTCAGTTGCAGTTGGTAAAAAACCAATTTCGATGAAATATATGCCGGACATGAGAAAACATTTTCACCATGGAACAGACGAAACTCTTAAGCAGGTAAATAAAGAATTCACACCTTAAGAATGCAAACTCATGCTAAAGTTGTTGTTATTGGCGGGGGAGTTGTAGGTTGCTCTATTCTTTTCCATTTAGCAAAGTTTGGGGTGAAGGACTGCGTTCTCCTTGAGCGAAAAGAATTAACAGCAGGATCCTCATGGCATGCCGCAGGAAACGTTCATGTCATTTCTTCAGATCCAAACATATCCAGACTGATGGCATATACAATAAACTTGTACAAGGAAATTGAAGAGACTTCAGGTCATTCAGTTGGCTTTAAACCAAGTGGAGGGTTTTATTTAGCCTCTAATGAAGTTTGGTCTGATTATCTTAAAAGAGAAAGAACAAAAGCCAGATATATGGGTCTTGATCAAGAGTTTATCTCATTAGAGGAGGTTGCAAAAAAAAATCCTCTTATCGATCCCAATAAATATATTTCAGCTTTGTGGGATCCGATCGATGGAGAAGTAGATCCATCGGGTGTCACATATGCATTTGCAAAATCTGCAAAAGTTCATGGCGCTAACTATTACACAAATACTGAGGTTAAAGACACTAAGCAAAGAGAAGATGGAACCTGGGATGTGTTTACTGATAAGGGCAATATTCATACAGAAATTGTAATTAATGCTGCAGGACTTTGGGCGAGAGAGGTCAGTAAACTTGCTGGATTAAATTTGCCTGTACAGCCAATGGAGCATCATTATTTAATCACTGATACAATTCCAGAAATAGCAGCGATGCCTAAGGGAACAAGGCTACCAGTTGGAACTGATTTTGATGGTAATATCTATTTTAGACAAGAAGGACAAGGCATGTTGCTTGGCACATATGAACATAAGTCTACTCCTTGGAAAGTTCAGGGAACCCCATTAGATTTTGGACATGAACTGTTGGAACCAAAATTAGAAAATATTCAAGATCGATTAGTCATTGGTTTTGAGAGAATGCCAGCTTTGGAAAAAGCAGGAATTAAAAATATTGTTAACGGCCCTTTTACATTTGGTCCTGATGGAAATCCTCTCATTGGACCAGTTCCAGGTATGAGAAATTATTGGGTAGCAGTCGGTGTTATGGCCGGGTTCTGTCAAGGAGGAGGTGTTGGCAAATGTATTGCAGAATGGATTATTGATGGTGAACCTTCCATAGATGTTTGGGCGATGGATGTCGCACGGTTTGGTGATTATGCATCTCCACATTATGGAACAATTAAATCATCTGAAAATTATGAGCGAAGATTTATTATGACATTTCCAAATGAGACTTTGCCAAAAGGAAGGAAACAAAAAACTACAGCTTTATATGATCGCTTCGTTAACATGGGAGCAGTTATGGGTGACAGCTTTGGACTCGAAAATGTCCTATGGTTTGCTGATAATCCTGATGATGCTTACGAAGAACCAACTATCAAGCGCTCTCGATCCCATAACTATGTTTCAAATGAAGTAAAAAATGTAAGAGAAAACGTTGGAGTAACAGAGATTGCTAATTTTTCTAAACATGAATTTAAGGGAAAAGACTCAAGAAAATTTTTGGATTATATTTTGGCAGGTAGAATACCTAAAGTTGGACGCATAGCACTAAGTCCAATGCTATCTAAAAAAGGTAAATTATATGGGGACCTTACAGTTTCGTGTATTAGTGAAAATCATTTTATGGTTTATGGATCTGGTGCCGCTCAGGAAATGCATCGACGATGGTTTGAACAACATCTAGATCAATATGAGGTCATTTATAAAAACAGATCTGATGATTATCACGGCCTTGCTATTTCTGGCCCAAAGTCTAGAAATTTACTGCAATTATTGGTAAGAGAAGATGTTTCTAATGAGTCATTTAAATTTAGAGATTCTAGACAAATGTTTGTTGCTGGTGTTCCTGCATTAGTCAACCGGTTGTCATTTACTGGAGAATTGGGATATGAAATATATGTAGCTCCACACTATCAAATCAAGCTGTATGAGGCTATTGAGGATGCAGGAGAAGAATTCAACATTAAACCTTTTGGCGGAAGAGCTTTGATGTCTATGAGACTAGAAAAAAATTGGGGCGCATGGACACTAGATTTTAGACCTGACTATACTCCAAAAGAAACTGGCCTTTCTGCATTTATAAATTGGGATAAAGATTTTATTGGTAAAGACGCTGCAGTTAAAGATGATAGCAATCACAGATTATTTTCCTTGGTAATTGAAACTGACAACATAGATGTGACTAGCAATGAAGCTGTTATGCAGAATGAAGTATGTATCGGATATGTAACATCTGGAGGCTTCGGCCACTATGTGCAAAAAAGTATTGCTTTTGCATACTTGAACAATGATTTATTAAAATCCAAAGAAGTTTTGCAAGTTGAAATAAATGGAGAGTTTTATAATGCCTCAATTGTTGATAATGCTTGTTATGACCAAACCGGTAAAAATTTAAGGCAATAAAAAAATTTAGTAGAATTAATCCTTAATTTTTTAAAATATTTGCAACATTATTTCTCGAGATCAATCCTACAAATTTATTATTATCATCAAAGACATTCAAATCATTTTCACTTTCAAGGATTTTAGGTAAGCAACTCTCTATATTATCATCTACTTTGACGAAAGAGTCAGAGTTGTTTTGTACTCCAGAAATATTCATTATCGATTTTATTTTTAAAACTTTAGCTCGATTGACATCTTTTACAAAATTTTTGACATAGTCATCAGCCGGGTTCAGTAGTATATCTTCAGCGCTACCATCTTGAACCAGTTTTCCACCGTTTAGTATCGAAATACGATCACCTAATTTTAAGGCCTCATCAAGATCATGTGTTATAAACATAATTGTTTTTTTTAGATTTTTTTGTAACTCCAATAATTGATCCTGCATATCTGTTCTTATTAATGGATCAAGAGCGCTAAAAGCCTCATCCATTAAAAGAATATCCGGATCGGTTGCAAGTGCCCTTGCCAATCCAACTCTCTGCTGCATGCCCCCTGATAACTGATTAGGAAACTTATATTCAAAACCATTTAAACCAACTTTATCAATCCAGAACATTGCTTTATCATTTGACTCTGCTTTTTCTATATTTTTTATACTTAGTCCGAATTTAACATTATCAATAATATTGTGATGAGGGAAAAGAGCGAACCTCTGGAAGACCATTCCTGTCCTATTTCTTCTGA
>CACFYZ010000002.1 GCA_902570675.1 uncultured Pelagibacteraceae bacterium | reverse complement strand
AAAATTCAAAGTAGGCAAAACTTTTTGCGGAATATGCTTTGACTCAAAAGAAGGCATATTAGGTAACGCTAATAATAAAATACATTTGCCCCCAAAAGATCTAAAAAAATGGATAGGCAAAAGAGCTCATGCTGGCAAAATCCAACCAAAAAGTTTACATTCTAAAATCTAAATCTAATTTGTATTTTATGGAAAATTATCCAGATAGTTATTACGCGGAAAACGCTAGCTTCCTAAAAGGAACTTACTCGCAGATAGTTGATGACCAAGAATGCGATATTTGTATCGTAGGAGGTGGATTTTCTGGATTATCAACAGCAATAGAGGCTGCAAAGAAAGGTCTAAAAGTTATTGTGCTTGAACAGCATCTGTTCGGCTGGGGAGCTTCAGGAAGAAACGGGGGACAGATCTGGAACGATGTATCTTGGGGAATAGAAGTAATCGAAAAAAAGTACGATATTTCACTTGCAAAGCGTATTTGGAATATATCTCAAGCTGCGGTAGATCTCATTGATGACAGAATAAAAGAATTTAATATTTCTTGTGATAAAAAAAATGGGGGCATTAACGCTGCAACAAGTTTAGCTAAATTAAAAGAATACGAAAAGAATATGAAATATAAGATGAAAACTTATAACTATAATAAATTAGAAGCTCTTGATAAACAAAGTGTTGAAAAAGAAATTGGATCATCCTTATACTATGGTGGAATTCTCGATTATGGAGCAGGTCATTTACATCCCTTAAAATATGCTCTTGGATTAGTAAAAGCAGCAGCAAGTTTAAATGTAAGTCTCTATGAAAGATCGGCTGTAACGGAAATAAATCACTCTGGTATTAATGTTGAAGTGTTGACATCCCAGGGAAAAGTAAAAGCAAAAAAAATAGCTGTTTGTTGTAATGCATATATCAAAGGTCTTAATATCGGTATAGAAAATAGAATTATGCCATGCGCAACTTACATTGTGTGCACAGAGCCTTTGAATTCAAATTTACAAAAAGAAATATTACCTAATGATTATTGTGTAAGTGATACAAATTTCGATTTAAATTATTACAGATTGTCGGAAAATAAGAGAATGATATTTGGAGGTGCAGTAGGCTATTCGCTTAAAATGGTTGAAAGCCTAAAACTAAGGACTAAGAAGCAACTTGACAGAGTATATCCTAGCCTAAAGGATATGAAAGTTGACTATATTTGGGGAGGTTTAATAGCGCTTACAATGAATAGAGTTCCAGATATAGGAATGATTAATGATAAAGTATTTTACGCCCATGGATTCTCTGGACATGGAGTGGCATTTACAGGAATCGCAGGTAAAATAATTGCTGAAAATATGATTGGTGAAAAAACTAAAGAATTAGAAGCCTTCGAAAAAATTAAACATCGTAATTTTCCTGGTGGTAGATTATTTAGAATGCCGTTGTTGGTCACGATAAGTTCAATGCAACGAATGATGGATATCTTTAATGTATAAAATTTTATTTATCGGAATTGGAAAAATGGGTTACCCTATGGCTGGATATTTATCAAATCAGCATGAAATATCAGTCTACAACAGGACAAAAAGTAAATGTTATTCTTGGATTAAGGATTATAAAGGAGAAGTCATCGATGATTTAGCTAGTAATAAGAAAAAATTTGACTTTATTATTTCCTGCATTGGCAACGACAATGATTTAAAAGAAATTACCTCCCCTCAAAAAGGTTGCCTAAATTCTGTTCATAATAAAACGATATTTATTGATCATTCAACAGTTTCACCCAAAATTGTTAGGGAAATAGAAGAAAAGTTTAGAGGTTTAGGAGCAAGTTTTTTAGATGCGCCAATTTCGGGTGGGCAGGAGGGCGCAGAGAAAGGGCAATTGAGCATTATGGTCGGGGGTTCCAAGCAGGCGTTTGATAAGAGTCTTGAAATCTTTGATTCATACGGAAAAATGATTAAATATATGGGTAGATCAGGATCAGGTCAGTTAACAAAAATTATTAATCAAATTTGCATAGCTGGAACTATTCAAGGTCTCTCTGAGTCTATCTTCTTTATGAAACATACCGAATTAAATCCTGAAGATGTACTGGATGTAATTTCATCAGGTGGAGCACAGTCATGGCAGATGAATAATCGATTTAAAACAATGGTAAAGGGTGAATTTGATTTTGGTTTTGCAGTAGATTTAATGCGAAAGGATCTAGATATTGCGTTTTCTGCAGCAGATGAGTATGGAATTACTTTAGAAGTTACCAAACTAGTCGATCAATTTTACGAAGACGTGCAAAATCTTGGTGGAAATAAACTTGATACGTCAAGCTTAATTAAGAGATTAATCCAAAAAGTTTAAAAATTTTGAAACCTCAGGAGCATAATAAGTAACGATAGCATCAGCACCTGCTCTCTTGAATGACGATAGCTGTTCAATGACAATACTTTTCTCATCAATTACACCCTTTTCCGCAGCAAGTTTTATCATTGAGTACTCACCGGATACTTGGTATGCAATTGTTGGATATTTTAATTCTTCTTTAATTCTATAAATTATATCAAGATAACTTATACCAGGTTTGACCATTATCATGTCAGCCCCTTCTTTGATATCTATTAAGGCTTCCCTAATAGCTTCATCAGAATTAAGAACATTCATTTGATAAGTTCTTTTATTTGCTTTTAAATTACTTGACGAACCAACTGCATGTCTAAACGGTGAATACATACTAGATGCATATTTAGCGGTATAAGATAATATCAAAGTATCTTTGAAATTATTTTCTTCAAGTGCACTCCTAATCAGGCCGATTCTACCATCCATCATATCTGAGGGCGCTATTACATCTGCACCATGATTGGCAAAAAGTTTTGATTGTCTTATTAAAATTTCATTAGTTTCATCATTTAGAATCTTACCATCATCATTCATTATCCCATCGTGACCGTGGTCTGTATACGGATCTAAAGCCACATCACACATTATCCCGAAATCTGGTGAATGACTTTTGAGTTTTTGGAGAGATCTGCATACTAGATTTTTTGGATTGAGAGCTTCCTTTCCATCAACATTTTTTAAATTTTGAGGTGTATAAGGAAATATAGCGACTAATTTAATTTTTTGCTCAGAAGCAATGTCTATAACTTCATTTAAATTATCTACTGAATACCTGTAAACATTCGGCATGGAGTCTATTTCTTCTTTTTTATTTTCACCTTCACAGACAAATATTGGCCAAATCAAATCATTTGAGCTCAATTTATTCTCTTCAACCAAGTCTCTTATCCAAGCCGATTGCCGCAAACGTCTTAATCTATTTTTTGGAAAGCTTAAATCTATCTTACTCATTGGTTTTTCTTTTTAGGAAGTATTAAGAAAGAACTAGTAGTTTGAATATACTCATTATAACCATCTTTCTTTTTCGATAATCTGTTTTCAAGCATAGTCACACCAGAGACTTTTAATAACAAATATGTCATGATGATTGGAGAAATAAAGATTAATATTGTGCCCGATATAGTGAAGCAATAGATTGATATACCCCACCAGAAAAGACTATCCCCAAAATAATTTGGGTGACGTGAGTAGTACCATAATCCTCTATTCATAACTTTGCCTGCATTACTTTTATTGGCTTTAAAGTTAGCTAGTTGTAAATCAGCTATTGCTTCTATTACGATACCCAAAATTGCAATTAGCATGCCGATCCATAAAAAAGTACTAAAATTATCATTAATTTCTACAATGCTTAGTAGTGGAAGCGAGATTATAGGTATTAAAATTATTTGTATTAAATAAGCTGTCAAAAAAAGGCCGATGTTACCCCTTGTTTCTCTAATTTTTACATATCTTATATCTTCTAATTTATTTAAATTTCTGCGTAATAAGTAAAATCCAAGTCTAAATCCCCAAATACCAATTAGCATCAAGGCAATTAAATTAGTAAGAATAAAAGAATTTCCTATTAAAACTATTATTAGAAAGGAGAAAAAGAAACTCGGACCCCAATATATATCAATAAAATCAGCTCTTTTTGTTTTAAGTGAGAAGAGCCACAAAATTGTAATGACGATGAAATTGAAGCCTAATATAGTTAATAAATCAAATAACATAAGATCTTATATATATGTCTTTTAAATTTTTAGACAATTATAAATTTATTCCATTTGCTCATAGAGGTGGGTCCTTTGATTTTTGCGAAAATACACTTGATGCGTTCAATAAATCCATAAATTTAGGATACAATCATATTGAAACTGATGTAAGGCACACAAAAGATAATAAGTTGGTTATTTTTCATGATGCAGATCTTAAAAGACTTTGTAAGTTAGACATAAAAATTAATGATCTAGAATATAGAGATTTAAAAAAAATCAAAATTTTTGAAAAACATAGTATACCACTTTTAAACGATGCATTAACTTCGTGGCCAAATATCAATTTTAATATTGAACCGAAAAGTTTGAATTCAGCATATTTATTGAGAGAAACATTGAAAACGTTAAAAGACCTTGAGAGAATTTGCATCGGTTCATTTAGCAGCTTTAAAATGAATATTTTTAGAAATACATTTAAGGAGTCGCTATGTACATCCATGACTGAAAGGGAAACAATATTATTATTTATTAATAGATTAATACCATTATTTAGAAATGATATTCCGTGCCTACAAATTCCGATGTACCATTTGGGTATAAGAATAGTAACAAGAGATTTAGTTAAATACGTTCATGATCTGGGTAAAAAAATTCATGTATGGACAATTAACGATGAGGTTCAAATGAAGGATTTAATTGATATAGAAGTGGATGGAATAATGACTGACAGGCCAAAAATATTAAAGAAAATACTAAAAACAAAATCTCTTTGGACCTAAGTTTTTGTTTTTTTATATACAAGATCTAGTATAATTAGTTTAATAATATCCAATATGACTGATCAAATTAAAGTGTCTATAGCATCTGACCACGCCGGTTTTGATTTGAAGGCTGAAATTATTAAATATCTTAAGGACAATGAAATTGACGTCATAGATAGGGGGCCAAACAAAAAAGAACCAGTAGACTACCCAGACTTTGCATCTAAAGTAACACAAGATATTATCAATCAAAGTGCGCAAAAGGGCGTGTTAGTGTGCGGAACTGGCCAAGGAATGGCTATGGCAGCAAACAAAAAGCCCGGAATTAGAGCTGCTCTATGCTATAATGATGAGTTAGCAAAACTAGCAAGGAAACATAATAACGCAAATATTTTGACTTTAGGAGCCAGAGTTATAAATCAAAATACAGCCATAAATGTAGTAAATACTTTTTTAAATACAAACTTTGAAGGCAATCGTCACATTGAAAGAATAAATAAAATAGGATAAAATAATCATGACTTTTTTTTCATCACCCCTTCATGAAATTGATAGCGAGATACATGACGCTATTAATAAAGAACTTGCGAGGCAACAAAACCAAATAGAACTTATCGCATCAGAAAATATCGTATCTAAAGCTGTATTAGAAGCCCAAGGATCTGTTCTTACCAACAAATATGCTGAGGGTTATACTGCTGCAAGATATTATGGTGGATGTGAATTTGTTGATATAGCTGAGGATTTAGCGATTCAAAGACTAAAAAAACTCTATAAGTGTGAATATGCTAATGTTCAACCTCATTCAGGAGCTCAGGCAAATGGTGCTGTAATGTTGGCCTTAATAAAGCCTGGAGAAACAATATTAGGAATGAGTTTAGATGCAGGTGGACATTTAACTCATGGATCTGCTCCATCAATGTCTGGAAAGTGGTTTAACGCTGTTCAGTATGGTTTAAATGACGATGGACTGATAAATTACGATGAAGTTGAAGAACTTGCAAAAGAGCATAAGCCAAAAATAATAATTGCGGGGGGTAGCGCATACTCAAGAATTATTGATTTTAAAAGGTTTAGAGAAATAGCGAATGAAGTTGGGGCATTTCTTCATGTTGATATGGCTCATTTTTCAGGCTTGGTTGCAGCAGAAGAATACCCTAATCCATTAGAATATGCAGATGTTGTAACTTCTACTACGCATAAGACAATTAGAGGCGCTAGAGGAGGCATGATTCTTTCTAACAATCCTGATTTGGGCAAAAAGTTTAATTCTGCAGTATTTCCTGGATATCAAGGTGGCCCTTTGATGCATGTAATTGCTGGTAAGGCAGTTGCATTTGGTGAGGCTCTTAAGCCTGAATTTAAAGATTATATAAAGCAGGTAATTCAGAACGCAAAAACTCTCAGTCAAACACTGGTTGATGGCGGTCTTAAAATTGTATCAGGAGGTACAGATACCCATTTGATACTTGTTGATTTAACACCCATGAGTCTTACAGGAGATGCTGCTTCTACAAGTCTTGAGGAGTCACATATCACATGCAATAAAAATGGTATACCGAAGGATCCAAGACCGCCAAAAGTAACTTCTGGAATTAGACTGGGAACGCCAGCTGCCACAACAAGAGGTTTTAAAGAAAAAGAATTTGAAATCGTAGGTAATTTAATACTAGAAACATTAAGAGGTCTTCAACAAAACCCTGAAAATAATAACGAAGTTGAGAAAGTAGTAAAAAATAAGGTTATTAAACTTTGTGAACAATTTCCAATTTACAGTTAGAGAATAATTATGAAATGCCCATTTTGTGGAAATATTGATACTCAAGTAAAAGATTCTCGTGCTACAGAAGATAATTCGGCCATTAGAAGAAGACGATTTTGTTCTGCTTGTGGGGCAAGATTTACAACTTTTGAGAGAATTCAACTCAGAGAATTAACTGTTTTGAAAAAATCTGGAAAGAAAGTGCCCTTTGACAGAGACAAACTTGAGCGATCTGTTCAAATTGCATTAAGAAAGCGCCCAGTTGAGAATGAGCGTATTGAACGGATGATCAGTGGAATTGTTAGAAGAGTTGAAAGCTTAGGTGAAACTGAAGTATCTTCTGATGTCATAGGAGAGATTGTAATGGAGGGTTTGCAGAGTGTAGACTCAGTTGCGTACGTAAGATTTGCTTCGGTTTATAAAAACTTCAGAGAGGCAAAAGATTTTGAGGAGTTTTTAGGAGTTATTTCTTCAAATCAAGATTAGATATTTTGAAACCCCAAGACTATATGATCCTTGCAGAGAGAATGGCTTACCGAGCTGTTGGAAGCACTGCACCGAACCCACCTGTTGGAGTTATCATTGTTAAAGATCAAATGATATTAGCTCGAGGCTGGACACAGGTGAACGGGTCGCCGCATGCAGAAATTCATGCGATAAGTCAGGTCAAGGATAAAAAAAAACTTAACGGTGCTACTTTATATACAACATTGGAACCATGTTCACATTACGGTAAAAATCCCCCTTGCGTAGAAAAAATTATTAAATATAAAATTGCAAAAGTTTATCTATCACAGGAAGACGAAAATCCTAAAATTAATGGCAGTTCTATCAAAATTCTTAAAAAATCAGGAATTACTGTTATTAAAAAAAATTTTAGTAATAATACCCGCGAATTAAATAAAATTTTTTTTAGATCATTAAATAAATTAAAACCATATGTCACCTTAAAAATAGCATCAACATCTGATGGGAAAATTGCTACAAAATCATTCGAAAGTAAATGGATTACAAATAGTATTTCTCGATTACATGGTCATAAGCTTAGAGCTAAAAATGATTGTATCCTAGTCGGGAGTGGAACTATTAGAAAAGATAATCCATTATTAAATTGTAGACTAGCAGGTCACGAAAAATCAAATACTGATATATTTATACTAGATCAAAGACTAAACTTTAAAAAAGATTTAAAAATATTTTCGTTAGAGAAAAGAAGAATATTTATTTTCTATAATAGGGATAATAGTCTTATCAAAAAGAAAATTAAATCAGTTACATACATTGATGTAAAAGTTAAAAATAATTTATTAGACATTGCTGATATGCTAAAAAAAATTGCAGAATTGGGTTATATGAGGGTTTTAGTTGAAGGTGGCTCCATATTAACAGGGTCTTTAATAAAAAATAATTTTATCGATGAAATTCAATGGTTTAGGGCGAATAAGATTATTGGTGGAAACGGTTTAGAGGCAATTTCAAGTATTGGCATCAACAAAATAAATGACGCTAAAAGGTTTAAATTATTAAAGAACAAAATATTTGAAGATGATCAATTAAGTATCTATAAAAGAATTTAAACAAATGTTCTCAGGTATAATCGAAAATTCTGCAAAAGTGATTAGTTTCACAAGATTAAAAGATTATCAACTTGTCCTTGAAACAGATTTAAAATTTACTGATATAAAAAAGGGAAGCTCTGTATGCTGTAACGGCATATGTTTAACAGTAGTCTCAAAAAAAAAACATAATAGGAAAATATTACTTACATTTGATGTTTCAAAGGAAACACTAAATTGTACAAACTTTAATCAAATCAAAAAGGGTGATGTTTTAAATATTGAGAAGTCATTACGAGTTGGGGACGAAATTAGTGGCCATTTTGTTTTTGGGCACGTTGATGATACTTCCCGTTTATTATCAATAAAAAAAGTAGATGGCTCTTATGAGTTACGATTCAAAATTTCAAAATCACTAAAAGGGTTGGTTGCAAAAAAAGGCTCAGTTGCAATTAATGGAATTTCTCTCACAATTAATTCAATAAAAAATAACTGTATTATTCTTAATATTATTCCTTACACATGGGATAAAACAAATTTAAGTAAATTAAAAATTGGTGACAGAATAAATCTTGAAGTCGATATGCTTGCAAGATATGTTACCCAAAATCAAAAAAAATTGAGATAGCAAATGAATACAGACTTCATATCTTCAATAGAAGAAATAATTAATGATCAAAAAGCAGGTAAAATGGTTATCATGGTAGATGATGAAGATCGTGAAAATGAAGGAGATTTAATTATACCCGCAAATAGAGCCGACGATAAAGCTATTAATTTTATGGCAAAGTATGGACGAGGTTTAATCTGTTTATCATTGACTGAGCAAAGAGTAAAAGAACTTAATCTGCCATTGATGTCACAAAATAATGAAACAAGAGACTCAACCGCCTTTACAATATCGATTGAAGCAAAAAAAGGTGTTACGACAGGAATATCTGCTCAAGATAGAGCGGTAACAATACACACAGCAATAGATCCCAATAAGGATGAAAATGATATTATGAGTCCTGGGCATGTCTTCCCATTAGTTTCAAGAGATGGCGGAGTGTTAGTTAGAGCTGGTCATACAGAGGCTTCGGTTGATTTGGCAAGATTAAGCGGAAATATACCAGCAGGTGTTATTTGTGAGATAATGAATGACGACGGTACCATGGCTAGAGTGCCCGATCTTATAAAATTTTCAAAGAAACACGGTATAAAAATTGGACGGATTGTTGACTTAATCTCTTACAGAAGAAAAAAGGACTTATTTGTAAAAAAAATACATGATGCAGAAGTTATCTTAAATTTAGAAAATAGATTTGATATTAAAATATATGAGTCAGTATTTGATAATACTGAGCAGATTGTACTATCAAAAGGCGATATATCTAATGGAAAGCCAATTATGGTTAGGGTCCATGTGACTGATTATTTTGATAACTTATTCGGAGAGTATGGAAGTAATGATGCATCATTGCATAAAGCTTTAGATATCATTACCAAAGAAAACAGAGGTATTATTATACTGGTTAGAGATTCAGGAAAGTCAATAATAAACAATTTAATAACCTCCAATCAAAGCAGCAATAGAGTTGAGCCAGATGAGTCTGATGAATTGCGCATATATGGAATGGGAGCCCAAATATTATCCGAATTAGGCATTAAAGAAATGATACTTTTAACAAATACTGAATGGAAATTTATTGGATTAGATGCTTATGGGATTAAAATTATTGAAACAAAGTTTTTGAACGATTTCTCATGAAGAAAAAATATAAATTTTTAATAGTAACTTCTAATTTTTATCCAGGGATTACCGCTAGCCTTGAAGAGGAAGCAATTACATATATTAAATCTATGAAGTACAAATATGAAATATTTAGGGTTCAAGGTTCACTTGAAGTCCCAACAAAGATTTCTATAATGCTTGATAAAAAAAAATATGATGCAGTAATTGCCTTAGGTTGCATAATAAAAGGAAAAACTGATCACTATGAATTTATTTCTCAAGCTATAACCAATACACTTCTGTCTTTGTCAATTTCAAAAAAAATTCCTATAACTAATGCTATACTATCATGCCGCAATATGAAGCAAGCATTAGATAGATCATCAAGAAAAATTAATAGAGCTAAAGAAGCAATCGAAGCAGCAATATCAGTTTTAAAAGAATAATCTATGACTGATATAAAATCTTTACAGAGATTGTTGGTCGTACAAACAGTATACGAGCAGTCTTTAAACAAAAATCGTCAAGATGTAAATGTAGATGAATTATTTTCTGATATTGTTAAGCAATCTAACCATAAGGATAAACTTAAGAAATCTAATCTTAATTTTGCGAAAAAATTATATATTGGGTTAAGAAGTAACAATGAGGAAATAGATAAGATATTATTAAGTTCTCTTAGTAATAAAAATAAATTTAAGACTATGGATAAATTGTTATTATCTATTTTTAAAGTGGCGATATTTGAACTAATGTTTCAGGGAAATATTTCAAAAAAGATTGCAATCTCAGAGTATCTAATGATCGCTAATCGGTTTTTTGAAGCTAGTGAAATTGGATTATTGAACGGAGTGCTTGATAATCTTCAGGAATTTCCTAATTAAAATAAAAGTTGCAAAATACTGTAATATTTGGCATTTTCAGCAGCATAAAATTATTAAAAGGACATAAATATGAGTATCATGAACTTAATTATCTTCTCGGGCATATTATCAATTATCTATGGTTTTTGGGCAGGTAATTCAGTTCTTCGTGCAAATGCTGGAAACGAGAAGATGCAAGAAATTTCCTCTGCAATTCAAATTGGTGCTCAAGCATATTTAAATAGACAGTATACAACGATTGCAATTGTAGGCGCTGTTATCTGTGTTCTTTTATATATATTTTTCAGAGACGTTTGGGTTGTTGGCGGTTATTTGATTGGTGCAATCTTATCGGGAGCAGCTGGGTATATTGGAATGATTATTTCAGTTAGAGCTAATGTAAGAACTGCCGAAGCAGCAAAAGAGAGCTTAGGAAAAGGTTTAGATGTTGCGTTCAAAGCTGGTGCGGTTACAGGTATGCTTGTTGCGGGGCTAGCTTTATTATCGATATCTGTTTATTACGTTATCTTAGACTCATATTCAGTTTCCGATGAAACTCTAAAACATGCTCTAGTAGGACTTGGATTTGGAGCCTCATTGATTTCAATTTTTGCTCGGCTTGGTGGAGGAATATTTACTAAAGGTGCTGATGTAGGTGCTGATCTAGTGGGTAAGGTAGAAGCAGGTATACCAGAAGATGACCCTCGAAACCCTGCTGTGATTGCAGACAACGTAGGTGATAATGTTGGTGACTGCGCTGGTATGGCAGCAGACTTATTTGAAACTTATGCAGTAACAATTGTTGCGACAATGGTTTTAGCAACAATATTTTTCAGTGGCGATACAGCTTACATGATGACTGTTTACCCAATGGCAATTGGTGGAAGCTGCCTTGTAGCATCTATCATTGGTACTTTCTTTGTCAGGCTTGGTAGTTCTCAAAGTATTATGGGCGCTCTTTATAAAGGGTTTATTGCTTCAGCTATAATATCATTAATTTTCATTTATCCTGTTACCCAAATAATTTTAGGTGATATGTCTACAGAATTTACTTTTGGTTCTACGACTTTTAACGGCATATCATTATATATATGCTCAGTTGTCGGAATTGTGATAACAGGTCTTTTAATTTGGATTACTGAATATTATACAGGTACTAACTATAGGCCTGTTCAGAGTGTAGCCAAGGCTTCTACAACTGGACATGGAACTAATGTTATACAAGGTCTTGCAGTATCAATGGAAGCTACTGCTCTTCCAGCAATTGTTATTGTAATTGGAATAGTATTAACTTATCAATTAGCGGGACTATTTGGTATTGCTATTGCTGTAACTGCAATGTTAGCACTCGCAGGAATGGTTGTGGCTTTAGACGCTTACGGACCTGTTACCGATAATGCCGGGGGTATTGCTGAAATGGCTAACCTAGATGAGAATGTCAGAAAAACAACTGACGCTTTAGATGCTGTTGGAAACACTACAAAAGCAGTTACAAAAGGATATGCAATTGGATCAGCTGGTTTAGGAGCTCTAGTTTTATTTGCAGCCTATGTCGAAGATTTAAAACTCATTCCAAAATTATCTCCAAATTTTAGCTTAGAAAATCCATACGTTGTCGTAGGACTTCTAATTGGCGGTTTACTTCCATATTTGTTTGCTTCAATGGGCATGATGGCAGTTGGTAGAGCAGGTGGCGCAGTTGTTGAAGAGGTTCGTAAACAATTCAAAGATAATCCAGGAATTATGACTGGTGAGTCTAAACCAGATTATTCTCGTTCAGTTGACATGTTAACAAGGTCAGCAATTAAAGAAATGATTATCCCATCAATGTTACCAGTTCTTTCTCCATTAGTTTTATTTTTTATAGTCACAGTAGTAGCTGATCAGAATGCCGCTGTATCGGCGGTAGGTGCTATGTTATTGGGTGTAATAGTGACAGGTATATTTGTTGCAATTTCTATGACCGCTGGAGGGGGAGCTTGGGACAATGCAAAAAAGTTTGTAGAGGACGGAAATTTTGGCGGTAAAGGCTCTGAGGCTCATAAGGCAGCAGTAACCGGTGATACAGTTGGAGACCCTTATAAAGATACAGCAGGACCTGCAGTTAACCCAATGATTAAAATTACAAACATTGTTGCATTGCTTTTACTGGCAGCTTTGTAAAATTATTGACCTCTAGTGAAGGCATCATAAAGTTGATCTGAAATACTGTAAGCATTTCTTTCTACCTCTGTTTCATCAGTTGAGAAGGCTATTTCGTTAAAACTATCTTGCGTAACTATTTCTTTTTTAATTAATATATTTTTATCGTTAAAAGAAAATTTATAAATGGATTGAAACACATTCTTATCAGCCTCAAATACATTTTTTTCTTTAAGTGAAATTAGGTAAATCCAAGTATTTTCAACATCACTAATTTCTATTGAAGGAGATCCCATTACTGAGTAAATGTCTTCTTTAGTAGTTGATTTTTCTTTAAAATTAGACATTTTTTTTGACGATGACAATACATCATCCAGCAAATACCCATGTTGTTTATTTATAGAAGAACAACTATATATAAAGATGCATATTAACGTTATTATTATAGAAAATCGCATAAAAAAATGTTTTTTAAAAAGAAAAATACTATCGCTGTTGAAAGTATTTATCAGAATATAATAAAAATTTCGAGATCTAAATTTTTTTATCTTGATTTAAAACTAGAGGACACCTTTGAAACAAGATTTGATTTGATTATCTTTCATGCATTCCTTGTGTTTTTCTTCTATAAGAAGAAAAGTATATCTAAGCCAAATCTTTCACAGGAATTATTTGATCATATGTTTAGTGATTTTGATAATAACTTAAGAGAAATGGGTTTTGGCGATATTGCAGTTAATAAGAAAATGAAAGTTTTTGTTACTGCTTTTTACGGAAGAATAGCCCAATACAGTAAGGGAATGGATGCGTATTACTCTAATAATGATATAAAACTACTTAAAAAAACAATATTAAATAATGTTTATAAAGGTGCTAAAATAAATGAGAAGATATTAGAGAATTTTGCGCAATACATGATTAATTGTTCCAATGTTTTTTTAGATAAAGAAGAAGTAGATAATTTGAAAACAAATTTTCAATTTCCTAATTTTTATAATTAATTATTTTATTTTGGAAAAAGTCTACACATTATCAGTCGATACCCTTGGCAGTGAAACTTCTTACAAAGACATATTAAAAGGTCTGAATTTATCCTTATTAAGAAATATAAATTATAAATTTAAGATTTTTGGTGACGAAGAATTACTAAAAAAAGAAATATCCAAATATGAAAGACTCGATGAAAGTTCTGAATTAATACATTGTGAAGAATTCATTTCGATGGATGATAAGCCCTCAGATATAATTAAGACAAAAACCTCATCAAGTATGTTACGTGCAATTAAATCTGTTGAAGAAAAAACTTCCGACGCAGTATTGTCTTTTGGTAACACTGGCGCATTGATGACTTATTCGTTGCTAAATATCAAAACCTTAGCAGAAATTAAAAGGCCTGCGATTGCATCTATATGGCCAAATTTAAAAGGAGAGTCAATTGTTCTTGATTTGGGCGCCAATACAAAAAAGGACTCAAGATATTTAATAGATAATGCGATATTGGGATCAAGTTTAGCATCAATATTATTTAAAATTAGCAGTCCAAGTATTGGAATTCTGAATGTTGGCAAAGAAGATATTAAAGGTAGTGATGAAATAAAATTGGCCGCAGATGAATTAAGTAAATTATCGGATACATCACTAATTAATTATTTTGGCTATGTAGAAGGCAATGATATTTCTAATGGATTGACAAATGTAGTTGTTACTGACGGGTTTACAGGAAATATATCTCTTAAAACAGCGGAAGGAACTGCAAAATTATTTCAAAGCCATCTAAATGATGCCTTTAGAAGTTCACTAATTTCTAAAATAGGGTACTTTTTATCATCACTTGCAATGAAATCAGTAAAAGACAGGCTAGATCCAAGAGTTCATAACTGTGGTATTTTAATGGGATTAAATGCGCTAGTTGTAAAGTGCCATGGGCAGTCAGAATTTAAAGGAGTTTCTTATGCGACAGATATCATATATTCACTTCTGTCTAATGACGTAAATCAAAAGATAAAGACGTATGTTAGGGAAATACAGCATAAATAGAAGTCAAATATATTAAAAAAGTTAATTAATTTATTGTTATAACTTATTAATTTAATATAATTTTTCATATAATGGATAGAACAACGACAAGATCAACCTTAAGTGAGGCAGTGTTTAAAAATGTTGGTCTATCAAGAAATGAGTCAGCGACATTAGTCGATTCTGTCTTTAGTGAAATTTTAAAAAGCTTAATTACAGGGGATGACGTAAAAATTTCATCATTTGGAACATTTGTTGTAAGACAAAAAAAAGAGAGAATAGGAAGGAACCCTAAAACCGGCGAAGAAGTTCCCATCACTGCCAGAAGCGTAGTAACGTTCAGGGCCTCAAATGTCTTAAAATCTAAAGTTAATACAAAAAACAAATCAATAGCAATTGAGTAGTCATGAATATTAAGTCACCTGAAGCATTTAGAACAATAAGTGAAGTTTCAAAAGATCTTGCATTACCGCAACATGTACTTAGGTTTTGGGAAACTAAATTTGTACAAATCAAACCAATTAAAAGGGGAGGAGGTAGGAGATACTACAGACCTGAGGATGTAAAATTGTTAAAAGGTATTAAAAGTTTACTTTATAACGATGGATATACGATTAGAGGAGTTCAAAAGGTAATAAGAGAAAATGGTACAAAAAAAATTTTATTAAAAGAATTACAAAATATTAGCTTTACAGATGAGTCAAATAATAATACAGAAAATGAAAATAAAATATCACAACATAGTCTTGGTGAAACAAAAAGAAAAAAACTAATGAACGTATTAAATGATTTAGTTGAGTTAAGAAAAAAGTTAGATAACGATTAAATATGGCAAAAAAATCTACAGTAAAAGTTAGACTTGTTCCTGAAGAAAAAACTGACAGTAAGTTCTATTACTACGCTAAAAAGCCTACCTCTGGGCTGAAGGCAAAGGATAAACTAAGAATGAAAAAGTACAACCCGGCAACAAAAAAGCACGAGTGGTTTGTAGAAAAAAAATTACCGCCTCATAGTAAATAAATTATTTCTTAAATTTTCTCTTTTCAAATTCTATAAAATTATTAATGATAGACATCCAAATCTTTGAGAGAAGCTTCGGATTTCCACCAAGATCTTTTGTTTTATTTTTAATTTTCATTTGAATTTGATCAATTCTCTTTCTGTCAACAATCTCAGATCTACTATTTTTAATCTCTAATGCCTTTTCAACAAGAAAAGACCTTTTAATCATTAGTGGAAGTAATTTATCATCAATTGCATCGATTTTTTTTCTGACTATTTTCATTTCTGGTGTATTATTTTTCTTATTCATTATTTCTTCTTAAAAGGTCTTAAAATAAACATCGCTGGAAAAATCCAGGCAACACCTAGGACAAAATATACAATTAATTCTATGATCCAATTATTAAAGTTGATTTTAGCTAAAAAAACCATAACTAATAAACTGTACAAAAACATCGTAATAATGAATGCCAGAACACTAAATGCTTTTTTTAGCTTTAACATAAGACTTATTTAAAGATGATAACTCTCAAAATCAATGTTTTTTCTGGTTGGTTATTAACGCTAATTTTCTTTGTCTGTTCGATCATCCTGATTGGAGGATATACAAGAATATCTGATTCTGGTCTTTCAATTACTGAGTGGCTTCCCGTTTCAGGAATATTATATCCATTTTCGGAGTCTGCGTGGCAAACTGAATTTAATAAATATAAAGAAATTGATGAATTTAAGCTTATTAACAGTGCAATGACATTGACCGAGTTCAAATTTATATATTTCTGGGAATGGTTTCATAGAGCTTTTGCAAGGCTAATTGGGGTAATTTATGTTATACCCTTAGCATATCTATTGTTGAGTAAAAAATTAGAAACCAAATATCTGTTACCAATTTTAATTATAGGTTTTCTTCTGGCACTTCAAGCTTTTATGGGTTGGTATATGGTTAAAAGTGGTCTTTCTGGGAGAGTTGATGTTAGTCAATATCGACTAGCAATGCATTTAAGTTTAGCATTTATAATATTAGGTCTACTTTTTAAAACCTTATTAGATTACTTAGCTGATAGAAAAATAATTTTTGTATCTAAATATATTCCTATAAGAAGTAATCTTTCTTTTTTTCTAATGATTTTAATCTTTCTTCAAATAGCTTATGGAGCCTTTGTATCCGGAACACATTCAGGATTATTGTATAATACATGGCCTATGTACAACGGTAAATTATTTGCAGATTTTGATAATGATCAAATCAGAGGTATCATAAATTTATTTGAAAATGGAGAAATAATAATATTTTTTCACAGAACATCAGCATTTCTTATATTGATTTTTGTTTTTTACATAAATTATGATGCCTATCAAAAAAGAGTTAATCACCTTGGTGCAGTTTTATTAATTTCTTTTAATATTATATTAATTTTTCAAATTATATTAGGTGTCCTGATGACATACCAAAATATACCATGGCATTTGGCGTTAGCTCACCAAGGAAATTCAATAATTTTATATTTGTTGGTTATTTCTATATGGTTTATTAATAAGAAGCCTCCTTTAAAATTTAAAAGAGGCTCTTGAATATTTACGCTGAGTCAAGCGCATTTTTAAGATCTTCAATAATATCATCAATGTGCTCGATCCCAATGGACAATCTTACATAACTTGGATTTACACCAGCAGACTCCATATCTTCGTCAGATAACTGTGAATGAGTAGTGGTTGCTGGATGTATAGCCAAGCTTCTTGCATCGCCTATATTAGCTACATGGTAAAACATATTTAAACTATTAATAAACTTCTCACCACTTGCTTTCCCACCTTTTAATTCAAAGCCACAAAGAGCACCATGACCACCTTTTAAGTATTTGTTTGCTCTTTCACCAGCTTCACCCTCATCTAATCCAGCATAAATGACCTTTGATACTTTATTATGACCTGATAAGTATTCGGCTACTTTTTCTGCATTGGAACAATGTTTCTCCATTCTAAGTGAGACAGTTTCAAGGCCCTGTATAATTTGGAATGCACTTTGAGGACTCAAAGCAGGACCAAGATCTCTTAGCCCTACAAATCTAGCTCTTACTATATAAGCTATTGGACCAACAGCTTTTGCAAATTCAGTCCATATCATGCCATGGTAACTTGGATCTGGATTATTCAGCATAGGTTGTCTTTTCGGATCTTTAGCCCAATCAAATTTGCCACTATCAACTATAATCCCACCAATTGTAGTGCCGTGTCCACCTATGAATTTTGTAAGTGAATGAACAACTATCGTAGCACCATGCTCAATTGGCTTACATATTACCGGTGCTGCAGTATTATCTACAATAAGAGGTATATTATATTCGTCACCAATATCAGCTACTTCGCGTATAGGAAAAACTTTGAGTTTGGGGTTTGGCAATGTTTCTGCGTAATACGCTCTTGTATTGTCATCAGTAAGTTTTCTAAAGCTTTCAGGATCAGTAGGATCAGCAAATCTCACTTCGATGCCTAAATCTTTCATTGTATTCGCAAATAAATTCCAAGTTCCTCCATATAAATCAGTCGAGCTAACAATATTATCACCAGCTTTAACTAAATTCTGAATACTTAACATAGACGCAGATTGACCTGAACTTACACAAAGTGCACCAACGCCACCTTCCATAGCAGCAACTCTTTTTTCGAGCACATCGACAGTTGGATTCATAATTCTTGTGTAAATATTACCAAAATCCTTCGCACCAAATAGGTTTGCAGCATGTTCCGTGTTATGAAATTGGTAGGATGTTGTTTGATATATTGGAACTGCAACTGACGTAGTTGATGGATCTGCTCTATAATCTCCTCCATGTAAAGCAATAGTCTCTGGATTTACTGAGTCAGCTGGATTAAATTTATTTTTTGCCATTTTTTATTTCCCCTTTTTTATAAACAAAGTTTTTTTCGCAATATGTTCTCTTGCAGCATAAAATTAATAATTTATTGTCCCTAACCAGGCTCTAATTGTAAAGTAATATATATTAGTATTATTGTACCATTATTTAAATATATGATTATATTTAATAAATTAATTAATATTGACAATTAAACATGTTCAATTATTAAGTAGCCAAATGGTAACTACAAAATTTATAAAGCAGACAAAATCACTGAGCAAAGAGTCAGTTAAAAAGGACTGGGTTTTACTTGATGCTGAAAACATTGTACTTGGACGCCTTGCTTCTACTGTATCCAAATTATTAAGAGGAAAGTACAAAGTATCATATACTCCTCATATTGATTGCGGAGATAATGTAGTAATCATTAACGCTGAAAAAATTAAATTAACTGGAAATAAGTTAGAGGATAAAGTTTATTATAAGCACACAGGATACCCTGGTGGAATTAAATCCATATCTGCAAAAAAAATCCTTGAAGGAAAATTTCCTGATAGAGTTATAAGATTAGCGGTAAAAAGAATGATTCCAAACGGCCCATTGGGAAGAAAACAGCTATCAAATATGAAAGTATATGTTGGAAATGAGCATCCACACGAAGCCCAAAATCCAAGATCAATTAATATAGATGAATTATTGTAATGAATGAGAATATCGTAACAGAACCAATTGTTGATAAACTTGGTAGATCTTACGCCACTGGTAAAAGAAAAAATGCAGTAGCTAGAGTATGGGTAAAAACTGGATCTGGCAAACTCACTATTAATGGTAAGAACTTGGAAAATTATTTTTTAAGACCTGTTTTAAACATGCTGGTTAATCAACCGCTAGAATTAACCAATAAGAAAATGAGCGTAGATACTATGGTGACAGTTAGTGGTGGAGGATTATCAGGTCAGGCGGGTGCTGTAAGACATGGTATATCAAAAGCTTTATCAATATTAGACCCAAACTTAAGACCCGTATTAAAGTCTGAGGGACTTCTAACAAGAGACTCAAGAATTGTTGAAAGAAAAAAATATGGTAGACGTAAAGCAAGAAGACGTTTCCAATTTTCAAAAAGATAATATTCATAAATCATTTCTTTTTAATTTTTTTAGATTTTTATCATGAAAAATATTGTAATTTTAGGTGCCAGTGGTTTCGTTGGTTATGAGATAATTCAGATGTGTTTGATGCACTCTGATATTAATATAATTGCGTTATCCGCAAATAGAGCGGCTGGTGAGTCTCCAAATCTTGACAAAATGCAAGATAATCAAAAAGTGAGTCTTAAGTATCAGAAACTTGATGAAATTAATTTTAACGATGTTGATTATATTTTTAATTGTTTGCCAAATAAGAGTCTCTACAAAATTACTGATTTATTTAGTAATAGAGTAAGATTGATTGATCTTTCTGCTGATTTTCGCCTCGATAAACCTGACGACTATTTGACATGGTACGGTTTTCAACATGATAATTTAAATTTAATTGATGAATTTCAGTACGGCTTAACAGAAATCTATAGAGATAAAATAAAGGTAAGCAAGCACATTGCTAATCCTGGATGTTATGCAACTAGTGTTTTGATGCCATTAATTGAACTGGTAAAAAATGATTTAATTGATGCAGATAGTATTATAGTTGACTCTAAATCTGGATATTCTGGCGCAGGTAAAACAAATGATCCTCAAAGTCTAATGCTTGAAGTGAAAGAAACTATTAAAACTTATGGTGTGGGCGATCATAAACACATTGCTGAAATCAACCAAGAGATATCAAGAAATATAAATAATAAAACAGAAATATTTTTTTCTGCTAATTTAATTCCTGTTGAACGAGGCATACTAAGTAATATCTATGTAGAACTTAAAAATTCCTCTCATAAGGAAGTTCATGAAACTCTTTCAATGAGATTTAAAAATGAGCCATTTATCGAAATTATGCCATTAGATACTTTTCCATCTACAAAAGATGTTATCGGAACAAATAATTTAGTAATTGGTGTTAAAAAGGGATATAAGGACAATAGGATATGCATTGTGAGTGCGCTTGACAATCTTATTAAAGGCGCAGCAGGTCAGGCCATTCAAAATTTTAATGTGATGAATGAATTTGAAGAGACAAAGGGTATAATAAATGAATAGAATACTTTCTCAATTATTGTTAGTTCTTCTAATATTACAAGGATGTTCCGCTTTTCAGAACTATTCCATATATGAACTATTGTCTAATCAGGAATTTTCTGAAAATACTGATGAGTTATCTGTTGACGAAAAGCCTGACATAGAGAGTGTTCCTAAAAAAGTTATTATCAATGAATAAAACGCTCGGGATAGGAATAGCTGGTTTAGGAACTGTCGGCCAGGGTTTCATCAAGCAGCTAAAAAGCTTTAAGGCTGGATCAAAGAAGGCCGCCAATATTAAAGTAATTAGTGTAGCGGTAAAAAATTTAAGAAAAAAAAGAAACATATCGACGCCATCACTACCAATGACCAATAATACATTGAGTCTGGCTAACAACTCTGAAATTGATATAGTTATTGAGTTGATAGGTGGATCTAGCGGTATTGCTTATAAACTAGTAAAAAAAGCTCTATCTAACGGAAAGCATGTAATAACAGCTAACAAAGCATTGCTGGCAATGCATGGAAATGAGTTAGCAAAGCTAGCTGAAAAAACTAATGTAAGCCTTAATTTTGAAGCTGCAATTGCTGGGGGCGTTCCAGTCGTAAAAGCAATTAGAGAAAACCTTAGGTTCAACTCAATTCGAAAAGTTTATGGAATCTTAAACGGTACTTGCAATTATATACTTACAAAAATGGAAAATAATGAAGGCAGTTACCAGTTTGTTCTAAACGAAGCACAAAAAAAAGGTTTTGCAGAGTTAGATCCCACGTTTGATATACAAGGTATTGATGCGGCTCACAAGATTACGTTACTATCAAGTTTAGCATTTGATATTCCAGTAAATTTTAAGTCTACGTATGTTGAAGGAATAACAAAAATTGATAATTACGATTTTGAATACGCAAATGAACTTGGGTATACAATTAAACTTTTATCTGTTGCTACAAAAAGTAAAGACAAGATACAACAGCGTGTTCATACTTGTTTTGTAAAACTAAGTTCAGAAATAGCAAAAGTTGAAAATGAGACGAATGCTGTTGTAATTGAAGATTCGGTAATTGGAAGAAATATGCTAATTGGACCTGGAGCAGGGGCTGGGCCTACAGGTGCTTCAGTGATGTCTGATTTGATGGATATTGTAAGAGAAACAAAAAACTACCCTCTTGGTGTTTCGATTAATAAAAAGAAAATAATGAAAATTGCTAAGATTGAAGATTTATTCTTTGCTTATTATTTAAGAATTTCCGCACTGGATAAAGCTGGAGTGATGGCAAAAATATCGAAAGCTCTCTCGAAGCGCAAAATCTCAATTAAAAGCATAATTCAAAAACCTTCAAACAAATCTAGTTTTGCAGAAATAATTTTAATTACCCACAAAATAAAAGAGGCTTTATTAATTTCTGCAATAAAACAAATTAAAATACTTCCAGAAGTTAGCTCTTCTGTTAAATTTATAAGAATAGAAGATTCGTTATGACAATAATTTCAACTCAGTATGCTTCCGGAATTGTAGCCGCAACTGAAAAAGCTGCCATTGCATCTTCTATGTTAATTGGACTTGGAGATGAAAAAGCCGCAGATCAAGCGGCTGTTGACTCAATGAGAACAGCATTAAATGCGATTGATTTCAATGGTAGAATTGTAATTGGTGAGGGAGAGCGGGATGAAGCTCCTATGCTATATATTGGTGAGGAGGTAGGAACTGGGAATAATCACGAGGTAGATATTGCACTTGATCCTCTGGAAGGAACTACAATTACCGCAAAGGGAATGCCCAATTCTCTTTCTGTAATAGCAGCCTCGCAAAGAGGTGGCTTATTGTATGCGCCTGACACATACATGAATAAAATCGCTGTAGGAGGCAGTTTTCCAGAAGATATTATTGATTTAGATGCCTCTGTAGAAGATAATATCAAGAGTCTAGCCAGTGTAAAAAAAGTTGATGTCAGTAAGATTACTGCATGTGTTTTAGAAAGATCAAGACATGATAATATAATTGAGTCTTTAAGAACTATTGGGGCTAAAATAGTATTAATACCTGATGGCGATGTTGCGGGTATTATCATGACAACACAAGAATTAAACCCAGTTGATATTTATCTTGGCATTGGTGGAGCTCCTGAGGGAGTTTTAGCTGCAGCTGCGTTACAATGCATTGGAGGTCAAATGCAGACCAGACTTGTAATCAATAATGAAGATGAAAAGATGAGAGCTGAAAAGATTGGTATTAAAGATCTTGAAAAAAAATACTATCTAAATGATCTTGCGTATGGTGACATTATTTTTTCAGCGACAGGAGTTACCGAAGGCACTATGGTTAGAGGCGTTAAGTCAGCTAGAGGTCATTATGTTACTCATTCACTTGTACTTCGAACTGGTGATTCACCATCTCAATATATTGAGACTTATCATAAAAAAAATTAATTTATGAAAGATGATTCTTTCAACAAGAATTTCCATTCTTTAACAAATAAAAAATGGTCTCTAAAGAAATACAATGAAAAAGATGTCGATTATATTACGCAGAGCCATGATGTTAGCCCACTTGTTGCAAAGTTGTTAAGTATAAGAAATGTAAATTATAAGGACATACAATCCTATATTAACCCGTCGCTTAAAAATAGTATTCCAGACCCAAGCACACTAACAGATATGGATATTGCATGCGAAAGAATATTCAAAGCAATTTTGGATGAAGATCGTATTTCAATTTTTGGCGATTATGATGTAGACGGATCTACATCAACATCCATTTTAGTCAACTATTTTAGACAAATATCAATTAATCTGGATTTTCATATACCTGATAGATTCACAGAAGGATATGGACCAAGTATCAATTCATTTTCTAAGTTCAAATCTCAGAATACAAATGTAATTATTACCGTTGATTGTGGAACAATGGCACACAGTGAAATAGCTTATGCAAATCAACAAGGTATGGATGTTATTGTTTTAGATCATCATTTACCTGAAATAAGTTTACCTGAAGCAAAAGCTATCATTAACCCCAATAGAATAGATGATACTTCTGGACTAAATTACCTGGCCGCAGTTGGTGTTACTTTTATGCTTACTGTTGGTCTTAACAGAAAATTGAGGGATGAGGGCTGGTTTGAAAAAAAACTATTAAAAGAGCCTAACTTAATTGAATTATTAGATTTAGTAGCGCTTGGCACAATTTGTGACGCTGTTCCTTTAAAAGGCATTAATAGAATTTTAGTATCAAGAGGTATTGATGTAATTCATAAACGTTTAAACCCGGGATTGAAATCCTTGATTGAAGTATCGAAAATAAAGTCGAAAGTCTCGGTTTATGATTTAGGCTTTAAGATTGGCCCACGAATTAATGCTGGTGGTAGATTAGGTTATTCAAGTTTTGGGACTGAATTGTTAACAGAAAGTGATAAATACAAGATTGATAGTTTAACAAAAAATCTAGACAAATTTAATATGGAGAGACGTACGATTGAAAGTTACGTTTTAGACCAGGCTATATCTCAAGTAGATGAGGAAAAATTAAAAAATAAATTACTTATAGTAGCCGGAGAAGATTGGCATGAGGGAGTGATTGGAATCGTCGCAAGTCGATTGAAAGAAAAATTTAATAGGCCAAGTATTGTATTTGCAGTAAATAATGGTGAGGCAAAGGGCTCAGGTCGTTCAATTAAGGGAATCGATATTGGTCAGCTAGTTGTTGCTGCTGTGCAATGCAATTTAGTTGAGAAAGGTGGCGGACACGCTATGGCCGCAGGATTAACTATTAAGTCGGAGATGATACCTAAACTAAGTGAATTTTTTGATAGACAAATTTCTAGCAAAAAAATTGAAAATGATGATGAAACTATTTTATTTGCTGACTCTATTTTGAGTACTTCAGCAATCAATCTTGAAGTAAATCAAGAAATTGAAAAAATTGGACCCTTTGGATCAGAAAATCCCGAACCAGTTTTTATTTTTAAAAATGTATATGTTGCTGCTGTTGATAAAATTGGTGATGATCATTTTAAATGTCTCATAAAGTCAGATGGAGGAAGGTTTATCGAAGCAATGGCATTCAGAAGCGTTAAGACTAAGCTAGGAGAGGAATTGATCAAAAACAAAGGATCTTTTATAGACCTATTGGGCAAGATAAAAATAAATGAGTGGGGCGGTAAAAAAATACCTCAATTGCATATAATTGATATTTCTAAAGAAGAAAATCGTTAATCTTACGTTGATTTAGAACCATTATTAGATATATAAATAGTAATATTTAGGTCCCTTCGTCTAGCGGTTAGGATATCTGGTTTTCATCCAGAAGATCACGGGTTCGAATCCCGTAGGGACCGCCATTTCTGTGACAATATGTCGTTTTCATTGTTTATTAACCTCGTTTAAAAAAGTAGAAAAAGTATTATATATTTATTATGAATAAAATGTTTACTCATTATGAACCTAAAAATTTCAGTGACAAAGTTGCATTAACTTTCACTAAACTATTGAGGTTATTCGCTGATGTTTTTTTTAGGAAAAGATATGGCCATCGCGCGGTAATTTTAGAAACTGTTGCCGCTGTTCCGGGTATGGTGGCTGGTATGCTTAATCATCTCAAAAGTTTGAGAAAAATGCAGGAAGGAAGGGGTTGGATAAAAACACTTCTAGACGAAGCAGAGAACGAGAGAATGCATCTTATGACGTTCGTTAATATTGCTAAACCATCTCCGTTTGAGAGATTTTTGGTGATCTTGGTTCAAGGGATATTTTTTAATTTGTATTTTCTGATGTATTTAATATCACCTCGTACATGTCATCGAATAGTTGGATATTTTGAAGAGCAAGCAATAATAAGTTATACCGACTATTTAAGAGAAATAGATAATGGTAATATTGAAAATATTGCTGCACCTCAAATAGCTATCGATTATTGGAATCTGTCCCAATATGCCAGACTGAGAGACGTAGTCATTGCCGTGCGCAATGATGAAATGGGGCACAGAGATGTAAACCATCAATTTGTAGCAATCTTAGATAATGAAGCAATTAAACCAGACATTGCTCAAGGCAGCGAAATAAAGAACAAAAAGTAAGTAATTCTAAAAATCTAAAAAATGATAGAATTTGCAATATTCTTACATTCACTCATCGTCGGATTTATGCTTTGTTTTATGGGAGTAATATCGCCTGTAGTTTTTAAAACTCTCAAAGTTGAAGATGCTGGTATATTTTTGCGAAAACTTTTTCCGCGTATGTTTTTATATGGAATGATCTTAGCTTCTATTGCTTTTTTACTCACGTTAAATAATTATACATCTATTTATTGGATCATTTCCTTAGTTTCAGCAATTTTTTTCGCAGCAAATTTATTTTTTATAACTCCAAGAATTAATCAGTTTAGAGACGAAGCAAATCTTGGTAACTCTCAATCAGAAAAAAATTTCAAAAGATTTCATTTTTTATCAGTTTTTCTATTCATAATCCAATTATTGGGTTCACTATACTTATTAACAATTTTTTTTTACTAGGAGAAATATATGAAGATCTTAAAGATACTTGATAATGCAAAACTTATACTTGTCGATTTAGAGGTAAACCTGGGTAATAAAAAAAGACATGCCCCGACACTTTGCGCTTCTATCGATGGTAAAATAATCCCTTTGAGCACAGCCCACGATGGAAGACCAGTCCTAATGAATTTAGAAAATGCTCTCGAGCAGTAAAATCTATGATGTGAATTGATTAATAAAGTTCTCAGCTTTTAATAAGATTTTTTTCTTTCTCTCTGAATTCATTTTGTCATAAACAGTTACCATCATATTCAGTCTTGGATTACTGCTAAAAAACTTCCTATTTTTATTTATAAATCTCCAATAAAGTCCATCGACGGTTTCACACCATTCTCCTTTTTTAAAATCCATCATCTTCAAATAATAACTTGATCCGCAGATATAGGGCTTAGTTGCAAATATACCTCCATCACTAAAAAGTCCCATCCCGTAAACGTTTGGAACCATCACCCATTCAGATGCATCCACGAACATCTCCATGAACCATTTATAAATCTGTTTAGGTTCAATCTCACATAGGTTCATTAAACTTGATAATATCATTAACCTTTCAATGTGGTGAACCCAACCAAATTTGATAGCATTCCTAATAGAATGATCTAGAGGTAGTATTCCCGTATCACCTGAATACCAAACTTTTTTGAATTTTCTTTTATGATTAAAAAAATTTCCCTTCTCCATCTGGATCGAGTAGTTTTGATAAATACCTCGCATAAATTCCCTCCAACCAATTACCTGCCTAACATAACCTTCGAGAGAATTTAATTTAACTTTACGATTCAGATTTTTTAATTTATCAATAATGGCGATAGGAGTAATTAGTCCTGTATTAATTAAAGGGCTTAATGCGCTGTGAAATAAAATATTATCTCGTTGACTAACAGCATCCTCATAATCACCAAATAAATTTAATTTTTCTACTAAAAAATTATCGAGCCATAATGAAGCTTCTTTATGAGTTGTAGGAAGCCAAAAATTGTCAGTATCACCAGGGTGATCTTTAAAAGATTCCTTTACAAATTTTTTTAATTTTTTTGTGTGTTTGGTCTCTGTTACTTCAAGATGTTTTGGTAATTTAATACCTTGAGGTAACTTTTTTCTATTATCCTTATCAAAGCTCCATTTACCTCCAATAGGTTTTCCATTATCTACTAATAAATCAAATTTGACTCTACTCTGCTTGTAATAATTTGCCATAAGTGGTTTTTTTTTATCTTTCAAATATTCTTTAAAATCATCTCTTGAATTAAGGAACATTGGGGATTGGACAACTTCGCTTTCGAGATTAATAGAATTAAAAAATCTAATTAATTTTTTTTCGAAAGGTTTATCTTCTATTTCAAAAGACCAAATTTTATTTGGTTTATTTTTTTTAATCGATTTTTCTAACTTGCTTTCATAGCTGGAAGAAAAATTATTTTCACAATCGTAATAATCAACAAGAAATCCTTTATTAACCAGTAAATCCCTATAGCTACGCATTGAAGATAAATAATGCAATATTTTAAGTTTATGATGCTTTTCGTATGTACAGAGACCTAAGTCCTCTGCCATAAATATTTTACAATGTTTAAAATCTTTTAAATATTTTAAATCAAAGAGCTGGTTACCTAAAACTATAAATATATCTTGCATGCATTAATATATTTTCAGAGACTTAGTGCTTTTTCAATCTGACTTATGAATGTTTTAGAGCTTGGCTTAGTTAAGGCAGTAAAGCCAGCTAAGGCATTACCATTTTTATCTATGATTATTTTATGAAAATTCCACCTAGGTACACCACCTAAAAATCCTAGTTCCTTTTTTGACCACTGAAAAAAAGGGTGTGCATCGTTTCCCTTTACTATATTTTTTTCAGTAAGCGGGAATGTGATATTAAATGTACTTTCACAAAATTCTTTTACCTGTTCATTGCTTCCCGATTCCTGATTTCCAAAATCGTTAGATGGAACACCGATGACCATAAGACCTTTACTTGAATAGGTTTCATACAAAGCTTGTAAACCCTCATATTGATATGTAAAACCACATAGACTAGCCGTATTTACCACAACGATAGTTTTTCCCTTGTAATCTGAGAGTTTGATTATGTCTTCTTCATTTATTGACTTAAAGGAGTAGTCGTGTGCATTGTCTGTCATAGCGATATTAATACTAGTAATTAGAACAAATAAAATTAAGGCAAAGTATTTCATTAAAAATTTAAAAGTATATGCACATAAACGCTTGCAAAATATCCGATAGCTATAATCGGCGTCCATTTTAAATGACCAAAAAAAGTATACATCCCTCTAGACTGTCCCATTAAGGCAACGCCAGCAGCAGAACCAATTGAGAGCATACTACCCCCTACACCTGCAGTAAGCGTTACCAAAAGCCACTGTGAATCTGGCATTGCAGGTTCCATGGTTAGGACAGCAAACATTACAGGGATATTATCTACAATTGCTGATAAAATTCCAACTAAGACATTAGCTGTAGTAGCACCTAAATCTGTATACATGAATTGAGAAACATATTCTAAATAGCCAATAAATCCTAATCCCCCAACTGCTAGAATTACGCCAAAGAAAAATAACAATGTATCCCATTCGACATGAGCAACATTCTCGAAGAAATCATATTTTTTCTCCTCAATTTCTGTAACATTTATCTTTATGTAAAAACTATAAAGCTGTAAATAAGCCAGTCCAGTCATCATACCAAATACTGGTGGCAGATGCAGGAAGTTATGGAAGCTAACTGCTGTTAGTATTGTTAAGAGACCAAGAAGAATAATAATCTTTCCACCGTATTTAATTTCAACAATTTCCTCTGGAACATCAGGTTTATGATCTGATACAAAAAAATGCATTATACTAGCTGGAATTATATAGTTTACTATCGATGGAATAACTAAAGCAAAAAATTGAATAAAATCTAGTTGACCAGCCTGCCATACCATTAAGGTTGTAATATCTCCAAACGGACTGAAAGCACCTCCTGCATTTGCCGCAACAACAATGTTGACACATGCAATACCGACGAACTTGGGGCTTGAAGATCCAACCGCTACCACAACGGCACATAGTACAAGAGCGGTTGTTAAATTGTCTGCTAATGGAGAGAGAAAAAAAGCAAGGACACCTGTGATCCAAAATAATTGTCTGTAGCTGAATTGGCTCTTAATTAACCAGGCTTTCAATGAATTAAAGACGTTCCTCTCCTCTAATGCATTAATATAAGTCATAGCTACTAGAAGAAAAAATGCTAGCTCAGCATACTCAAGGAAACTATGTCTTATTTCATGTTCAACCATTTCATAATGAGGAGTTCCTGAATAAGCAAATGCGACTATTCCCCAAATCAGACCAGCGGCAAGTACAACAGGTTTAGATTTTCTTAAATGAGTAAATTCCTCAGCCATTACAAGTCCATAAGCAAATACAAAAATTGCAAGGGCAGAGAAACCTGCCCAGTGATAGGTTAAATCTAATGAATGTTCCATTTAATTTTCTCCAATAATTTACCGAACGCAAAGAAGTATAAAAAGCAATATATCAGTAATATAAGTGATACTGAATATGCTTCATCAATTCTATAACTTCCCATGAGTCTATATATTGTTTGAGTAAGGGTTGACAAGCTATTCGTTCCAAAAAAAGAAATCACTACAAGGTCACTAGCAGACAATATTGAGGACACACAAAAGGCTGTAATCAAAGAGTTTTTAAGCCTAGGCCACTCTATTGTTATAAATCTGCTTAAGCCGTAAATATTCAAGCTATTAGATATATCCTCATTTTCCTTTGTTATTTTAAAAAATGATGGAGCTAAATAATTATACGTAAAAGGCAAAACAAAAAAGGCATTTAGAACTATAACAATCATAATATTTGGAAATTGAAGAATATTTAATTTATAAGAAAATATGTAATAACCTACTGCCATGATAGCAGGTGATAAAATTATTAAACTATACACTAATGACTCAGATATCTTGGTTCTTTTTTTCGTCAAAATCAGAAGATTGTATACAAGCACGGTAGAAATAATGCCAGAAAAGAGACAAATTATAAATGTGTTATAAAGCGACTCCAACAAGTATAAGGATTGAATAGTTGAAATAATTTTAAAATTTAATCCTTTTATAATTATAAATATAATTGGCATAAAAATACATGTGGCGATTAGCAATAGAATTACTAACTCAAGAAAGTTGTGTATTTTAAACTGAAAATATGTTTTCACTTGTCTATGCTCGTTGATGAAAAAATTTTCACTCTTGAAATTTTTAAAAAAAACAAAATAAATTACAGTGCATATAATTAATTGAAAAATTAATAAATTAAGTGCTGTACTAAAATCATTTGAAAATATTACTGAGTAATAAATTGATACTTCAAGTGTAGAATACTTTGGAGAACCTCCAAGTATTAAGACGGGAGTAAAACTAACAAAACAAATAAATGTTACTAAGACAAAGAGGCTTGGAATATTTTTTTTAATAATCGGCCACTCAGACGCAAGAAATGATGAAAACTTGCCTAAACCCATTTGTCTAGATAATAGCTTTTCACTCGGGCTTATGTTATTTAAAGTTTGGTAAATTATATGACTCACAATTGGAGTATTTAAAACTACATGGCCTATTAAAATTCCAGTAAGACCATAAATATCAAAAAAATTTCCATAAAAAGACAGTATTCCAAAAACAGTGATAATTGTTGGAAGGACAAATAATATTGATTGGGTTTGAGCAATGAACTTTATAAAAAGATAATTTTTATAAGTATATAATAAATATGCAAATAACGAACCTGTGATGATCGATAATAAAGCTGACAACAATGACTGATAGAAAGTGAAATAAATAATTGAACTAATGTAGTCTGTTACTTTCAAACTCAGTCTTAAGTCATAATATGTGAAAATACTTACTAGCGGTATTAATATGATCAATATTACAAATAACAGGCACAGCCAAGAGAATAAGGTTCGAAGTTTAAGATGCTGCAACTTCAAGCCATGTTTCTATTAAAGGCTCAGACTCTAAAAAATTCTGATACTCAATCTCTCTTGGTTTTTTAAGTTTTTTCATTTTATCGGGAATGTTATTATCAGTATCTTTTGCAGGATACATAATATTCATCTGCGCAATTATTTTTTGAATATTGTCTTGAACCATAAATTCAACAAATTCTCTACCAAGCTTTTGCTTATCCGATTCAGGTCTAACGTAAACTATTTCTTTAGTAATCAAATGCCCTTCGTCAAATTCTAGAGCCTTATACTTATATTCATCCTCGTACTCTTGATGGTAAAAGGGTGAAGTACTATAACTCAATACTAAATCAGCTTTTTCGTCTAAAAACATTCCGTATGCTTCTGACCAACCAGGCGTATAAGTTAAAACTTTACTGTTAAATTTTTTTAGTATCTCAGGAAAGTCATTTGGATGAGTTAGTTTTAACCACCTTAATAATCCAATACCAACAGGACTGGTTCTTGGATCTTGAACAACAATCTTTAAATCTTTTTGGCTTACTAAATCTTCGAATGACTGTGGCGTCTCTTTTAATTTTTCCTCATTATATATAAATGAGAAATAACCGTAGTCATAAACATTCCATATCTCGTTCGAAAAATCAAACTCGTGCATTTCCACACCCAAAATTACGTCTTTATCCCTGATAAAAATTTCATTTGCGAGCGTACCAGCTTGACTTGTTGAAACATATTGAACGTCGCAATTACAAGTTTTTTCAAATTCAATCTCAATTACAGGCCCTGGCCCCCATTCAGCTGAAAATGAGTCGTATGTACCAACAATTAGTACATTGTTTGCTCTAACAAAATTTATAGATAATATGATAAAAATAATTGATAAAAGTATGCTTTTCATAATTTGCCTCCGCTAGCATTATCTAGATCAGGTTATGGGTCGTCTCAAAAGAAACCTCTCAGCAATTGCTCCCCTTTAATAAATAGATTATATATGGGAAAATACTTTAATTTCAAACATTTTTAAAAATGCAATTCGACATTTTAAAAGATCAATCAAAATTTACAAAAGACAAAGATCCAGGTCCTTTTTCTAAAAACAATGGTTTCGTATATAATCTTGAATTAGACGGTAATTATTATAAAGGCTTCAAAGTAGAAGATGTGAACTGTAATAAAGCTGGAATCGCTCATGGCGGGACCTTGATAGCATTTGCCGATGGTATAATGGGTTATACAGCGTGGAAAAAAGATTCTTTTCCATGTCTAACAGCTAAACTGAATGCTAATTATGTTGGGCCCGCTCCTAAAGGTTCGTGGGTATATGGTTATGCTGAAATAACCAGAGAAACAAAATCAATTTTATTTATGAAGTGTACATTGTTTATAGATGAGAATATTATATTTACTGCTGATGGTATTTTTAAAATTATTAGAAATAGGGGTAAAAAAGATCCCTCCTAAATATGAATTTTTCTGATCAAAAATTTAAAGTAATTCCAAACAATAAAATTGAAATCAATACTTACGTTGATGGTAAAGGTCCACTCATAATATTTGCACATGGCTGGCCAGAGTCTTGGTATTCATGGCGTTACCAAATAACTTATTTTGTAGACAATGGATTTACCGTAGCTGCTCCTGACATGCGAGGATATGGAAAAACTTCTAAACCATATGAAATTGAGTCTTATAATATTATGGAATTAACATCTGATATTTTAGCAATTGCAAATCATTTAGGAGAAGAAAAGTTTAATCTGGTTGGCCATGATTGGGGTGCGCCTGTAGTTTGGAATACTGCACTTTATCATTCCGAAAGAATTAATAAAGTTTGTGGTATGAGCGTTCCTTATCAGGTATCTAAAATGCCACCTATCGAGACAATGAAGTTTTTATTTAAAGATGTTTTTTTTTACATGCTTTATTTTCAAAAAGAAGGATTAGTTGAAAAAGAACTCGAAAGAGATATGAAAAAATCACTTTTAGCTATTTATAGTTCTATTTCATCAGATGGCAAAGAGATGGAAACATTTGAACCTAAACCATTACAAAAAGGGATGACATTTCTAGACTCTTTGGGAGAGCACTCTAGTATTCCACATTTTTTAAGCGAAGAAGACTTTAATTTTTATCTAAAAGAATTCAGCAGTAGTGGAATGAGAGGCCCGATTAACTGGTATCGCAACATTGATCGAAATTGGAAGATCACTGAAGATACGCATAATAAAAAAATTTCTCCCCCATCATGTTTCATCGTTGGAGAAGACGATCCTGTATCTAAATGGAGCCCGATAAATCCGTCTCTACACGAAAATTTGGTATCAAGTCATATTATTAAATCTGCTGGACATTGGGTTCAACAAGAAAAACCAGACGAGGTTAACAAAATACTTTTAGACTTTCTTAAATAGATTGAAGAATTGCAGGTTTTTATATACATTCGGCATCACTTCGGGGCGTAGCGCAGTCTGGTAGCGCATCTGGTTTGGGACCAGAGGGTCGCAAGTTCGAATCTTGCCGCCCCGACCAAAATATATGAGTACACCGTCTAAATTTTCATTTTATATGCCAGCTGAGTGGCAACCTCACGAATGTTGTTGGATGCAATGGCCGACAGAGACTTTTCCAATTAATGCGACTTCATCATGGTCGCACTTCGACCTCGATAAAGGAAGAATTGCATGGGCGAACGTAGCTAACGCAATCAGCAAGTTTGAAAAATTAAAAATGATTGTAAATCCAAGTGACTTAGCAAGTGCTAAAAAATTATTAAATAAGAACATTGAAATCTTAGTATTACCAATAAATGACGCATGGTGTAGAGATTCTGGGGCTATATTTTTAATTAATAAAGACAATCAATTAGGTGGAGTAGACTCTGACTTCAACTGTTGGGGTTATCAAGAAAACTATGAATTGGATGATAAAGTTGCAAAATTTATGATAGATCACGCAAATTCGAAATATTTCAAAAATAATATGGTCCTTGAAGGTGGTTCAATTCATGTGAATGGAAATGGCACACTGTTGACAACAGAACAGTGCTTATTGAACGAGAATAGAAACCCTGAGTTATCTAAAGTTCAAATTGAAAGTAATTTAAAGAATTATTTTGGAGTTGAAAATATAGTTTGGCTAAAGCATGGTACAGATGAAGGTACTGACGGACACGTAGATAACGTTGCATGCTTCACAAATCATAAGACAATTATAGCGATGACTTGCTCAGATAAGAACGATTCTTATTATGATTTATTAAATGAAAATCTAGAAACATTAAAGTCATCTCGAGATCTTGATGGAAACCCTTTCAATATCGTTGAATTAGAAATGTCAAAAAAAAGAATTATTCCAGGTGATGATGAGCCAAGCTCATACATAAATTTTTACATTGCTAATGATGCAATTATATTTCCAGTATTCGGTGACGAAGAAGCTGATTTAAATGCACAAAAAATTATTAAATCTCAGTTTCCAAATAGACAGATTGTGTGTCTCGATGGTCATGATATATTATTAGGTGGAGGAAATATTCATTGCATTACACAACAACAACCAAGGAGTATTAAATGAGAGAAGTAACATTAGCTGCTACTCAGATGACTTGCTCAAAAAATAATACAGAAAATATTGATAAAGCTGAAAGTATAATAAGAAAGGCCGCTGAAATGGGGGCGCAAATCATACTGATACAAGAACTTTTTGAGTCTACTTATTTCTGTATGGATCAAAAAGATGAATTATTTCAATTATCCAAGCCCTTTGAAAATCATCCAACAATAGAGAGAATGGCAAAGTTGGCTTCTGAGCTAAAAGTTGTACTTCCAATCAGTTTTTTTGAAAAAGCAAATAGGGCTCACTATAATGCTATTGCTGTTATAAACACCAATGGAGAAATACTTGGAAAATATAGAAAGTCTCATATTCCTGATGGCCCCGGGTATCAGGAAAAATTTTACTTTAACCCTGGCGACACAGGATTCAAAGTTTGGGATACGGCTTATGCAAAAATAGGTATTGGAATTTGTTGGGACCAATGGTTTCCTGAAGTGGCAAGAATCATGGCCTTGAAGGGCGCGGAAGTTCTTCTCTACCCAACAGCTATTGGTGGAGAGCCAGAAGATGATGGTTTTGATAGTTCAGATATGTGGCAAAGAGTAATGATTGGACATTCTGCAGCCAATCAAATTCCAGTAGTTGCGTCTAACAGAATTGGAACAGAACAAGGTCAGGATATATCAAATTACTTTTATGGAAGATCATTTATTACAAATCATGTAGGAGATAAAATTGCTGAAGCAAGCAGAGATAAAGAAGAAATATTGATAGGAAAAGTGAGCCTTGACGAAGCAGAAAATTTAAGAAATGTATGGGGCGTATTCAGAGATAGGCGTACAGATTTGTATAGTGACTTACTCAAATTAGATGGATCTAAAGGATAATTAATGCAAGCAAAAATATACAAACCGGCAAAAACAGCAATGCAGTCAGGTAGGGCCAAATATAACAAATGGATATTGAAAATTTCTGATAGTAAAAATCAAACAAAAGATACAATGATGGGTTGGAATGGCGGCAGCAATACAATATCTCAAATTCAATTACAATTTAAAACTAAAGATGACGCCATCAATTACGCAAAGTCCAATGATTTAGATTATGAAGTCCTTGAAACCTCTGAGAGGAAAGTTATAAGTAAATCTTATGCTGATAATTTTAAGTAAGCGCCCGTAGCTCAGCTGGATAGAGCAACAGCCTTCTAAGCTGTGGGTCAGAGGTTCGAATCCTCTCGGGCGCGCCAAAAGAAGTTTATGAAGAAGATTTTGTATTTAATAACAATTATTATTTTTTCTGGTAATTATAGTCTTAAAGCAGAAACAGTTTATGATCTTCTTATTTCTGGTGATAGAGAAAAAGCGATAGATGTTCTAAGGTATCAATCAGAAAATGAGAATAATCTGGATGCCAAATATGTATTAGGAATCTTGTATACTGATGCTTCAAGTATTAATCTCTGTCAAATAGACGATTTCTGTCTTACGCAGTCACTGTCAAATTACAAAAAAGCAAAGCAAATTTATTTAGATCTTTATACCAATCATAATGATCCTCGAGCAGCGTATGCTTTAGCAGAATATTATGATGATCATTGGTATTTTAGTTCCAATTATAAAAAAGCTTTCAAACATTATTTATTTGCTGCTGAAAATGGAGTTCCTGAAGCTCAGTTCAATGTAGCTAATATGTATGAATTTGGAGATGGTATAAAAAAAGATTTAGTCCAATCTGTCAGATGGTATCTACAATGTAACTATACTAGTTTATGTGGTGCGGGTTATGAGGGTATTGACGACTTGATCAGTCAATTAAGTGAAGAAGAATTCAATTATGCTCAATCCTTAGTAAATAATAATCTAAAAGAATTAGATATAAGAATAACTATAGCTCGACAAATAGTGGTAAATTAGACACTTATCCACTACATGTTGTGGCATCATATTTTTTAATTCTTAACTTTTTTTTTGTTTCGAAGATAACTAAACTGTGATTATATTTCCGCTGTTAATTTAATTAATTAATTAAAGAAAAGGATTAATCACTTATGAATAATATAAGAATCTCAATCCTTGCTGTTATTTGTTCTGTATTTATGGTCCCTGCTGCATATGCAGGAACTCTTGATACAGTTAAATCGCAAGGTTTCTTCAACTGTGGAGTGAGTCAGGGTGTCCCTGGTTTCTCAAACCCAGATGAGAGCGGGAACTGGAGTGGTATTGATGTAGACGTATGTCGTGCCGTCTCTGCTGCCGTTTTTGGAAATCCAGATAATGTAAAATATGTACCTCTTACTGCAAAAGAAAGATTTACAGCATTACAGTCTGGTGAAATTGATGTTTTATCAAGAAATACGACTTGGACATTATCACGTGATGCGCAAATCGGATTAGAATTTGCAGGCGTCAATTTTTATGATGGCCAAGGTTTCATGGTTAGAAAAGACTCTGGCATTACGAGCGCAATGGAGCTAGATGGTGCAAGTGTTTGTACTAACCTTGGTACGACAACTGAATTAAACATGGCTGACTTCTTTAGAGCTAACAGCATGGCATATGAGCCAGTTGTTTTTGAAAAAGCAGACGAAGTTGTAAACGCTTACGACGAAGGTCGTTGTGACACATACACAACTGATAAGTCTGGTTTAGCAGCTCAAAGAACAAAGTTAGCAGATCCTGACGCACACGTCGTTCTTCCTGAAACAATTTCTAAAGAGCCTTTAGGTCCTGTTGTTAGAGAAGGTGATGGTGACTGGGCTGACGTTGTAAGATGGTCACTAAATGCAATGATTGAAGCTGAAGAATTTGGCTTAACTCAATCTAACGCTCAAACAACTTGCGCAATGACATCTAACCCTGTAGTTGCAAGACTATGCGGTAAAGAAGGTGGAACAGGCGCTGGTTTAAACCTAGGAGACAGTTGGTCTTATGACATTGTCACAATGGTAGGTAACTATGGTGACGTGTATGAAAAACATGTTGGCGAAAACACTCCTGTTGGTTTAGCAAGAGCGGGTTCACCAAATGCGTCTTATAAAAATGGCGGAGTACTCTATGCTCCACCAGCAAGATAATTTGCTTACGTTTTTATAAAACAACGATTACTTTAAGTTTAAAAAAGGAAGGTCATTAATTTGATCTTCCTTTTTTTTATGTGAATTGAGCTTAAATATTGTAGTATAACAAAATAAATTGGTTACTTTATGAGCTTTTCTAAATTTTCAAAATTCATCTTTAATAGGAATGTTCAAGGAACATTCTATCAAGCCATTACTTTGATTTTAGTCATTCTTGCAATTTTTTATATAGTGCAAAACACTGCTGAGAACATGGTGGCCCGAGGATTAGCAAGTGGATTTCACTTTTTAGGAGTTGAGTCCCAATTTGATATTGGCATGACTTTAATCGATTATTCTCCTACTTCTTCATATTTTGATGCTTTTATTGTTGGTCTTTTAAATACATTACTAGTAGCTGGGATTGGAATCTTTTTTGCAACTATTATTGGTTTTACGGTTGGAATAATGCGATTATCCTCAAATTGGTTAATTGCAAAAATTGCAGAAGCGTATATTGAAATTATAAGAAATATTCCACTTTTACTACAAATCTTCTTTTGGTACTTTGCAGTTCTCAGAGCTTTGCCCAAACCAAAAGAAAGTCTCGAGTTTATGGATTCTGTTTTTTTGAACAACAGAGGCCTATTTATTCCAGATCCTATTTTCAATGAAGGATCCACTATTATTTTTTATTTATTTTGGCTAACAATAGCTATCTCAATTTTTATTTTTATCTGGGCTAAACGAAGACAAAATAGGACTGGTCTAACATTTCCCGCATTTTATGTTTCCGCAGCAATAATAATTGGTGTTTTTATTGCAGCTTTGACAGCTACAGGTTTTCCAATATCTTTTGAAATTCCAGAACTTAAAGGCTTTAACTATCGAGGCGGTATGAAATTAATACCTGAGTTAGTTGCCTTAACTTTTGCACTATCAATGTATACCGCGTCATTCATAGCCGAAGTTGTCCGAGCTGGTATTTTAGCGGTCTCAAAGGGTCAAACCGAAGCTGCAAGGTCTGTTGGGTTAAAAGAGGGTTTAGTATTAAGACTAATTATTATTCCTCAAGCGCTACGTGTTATTGTTCCGCCCCTAACAAATCAATTTTTAAATCTGACTAAAAATTCTTCACTCGCTGCAGCAATTGCATATCCGGATCTGGTACTTGTTTTTGCAGGCACTGCTCTTATGCAAACTGGACAGGCTATTGAAATTATAGGCATGGTAATGGGTGTTTATTTGTTCCTTAGTCTTTTTACGTCGGTCCTTATGAATTTATTTAATCGTATGATGAAAGTTGGTGAGCGATAATGTCAGATGTGAGTAAAAAAATCGAGCCACCAGTTATTGAAATAGGAATTCTAGGTTGGATAAGAAAAAATCTTTTTTCAACTTGGTACAATACCGTTCTTTCCTTGTTGGGTTTATATTTTTTGTACATAATTATTCCACCACTGCTTTCATGGATCTTTTTTGATGCAACATTTTCTGGGTCAACACGAGAAGATTGCACTAGTAGTGGCGCTTGTTGGGTATTTATTAAGCAAAATATGAAACTAATCATATATGGCTTATACCCATCCGATGAACTCTGGCGGATAAATATTGCTTATTTCTTACTTACAGTAAGCATCATCTATTTACTTATACCAAATTTAAAATACAAGGGCGGAGTTGGTATATTTTTACTTGTTATATTTCCAATTATTTGTGTTTTTCTTTTTTCTGGAGGACTCGGCCTTGAAAATGTGGAGACGAGGCTTTGGGGCGGTTTATTTCTTACACTTGTCATTGCTGGCGTGGGTATAGTTTTATCATTACCGATAGGTATATTATTGGCGTTGGGCAGGAGATCAAAGCTGCCGGTTGTGTCATTGCTTTCAACTATCTTTATTGAAATATGGAGGGGCGTTCCACTAATTACTGTTTTATTCATGGCATCTAACATGTTCCCACTTTTTATGCCAGAGGGAGTAAATTTTGACAAATTAATCAGGGCATTAATTGGAGTGATGTTCTTTTCGGCAGCTTATTTGGCTGAGGTTGTGAGAGGCGGCCTTCAGGCAATGCCGAAAGGTCAATATGAGGCTTCACAAGCTGCAGGTCTGACATATTGGAGAATGATGGCATTAGTAATTTTGCCCCAATCATTAAAAATGGTAATTCCAGCAATAATTGGAAGTTTTATTGCTGTTTTTAAAGATACGACTCTTGTTTTAATTATAGGATTGTTTGATTTTCTTGGTATTATTCAATTTGTTGGAACTAACCCGGATTGGCTTGGATTTTCTCATGAAGGGTATGTTTTTGCCGCAGCAATATTTTGGGTTTTTTGTTTTGGTATGAGCAGGTATAGTCAACGCTTAGAAAAAAAATTAGATACAGGACAATAAATATTATGACCTCAGATGTAATGATAGAAATGAATAGCGTTCACAAATGGTTTGGTGAGCTTCATGTATTAAATGATATTAATTTGCAAATTAAAAAAGGTGAGAAAATAGTTATTTGTGGACCATCTGGCTCTGGTAAATCGACATTGATTAGATGCATTAATAGACTTGAGGAACATCAGAGAGGTAATATTATTGTTGAAGGTACAGAATTGACAAACGATAATCGAAGTGTTGAAAAAATAAGAGGCGAGGTTGGCATGGTGTTTCAACAGTTTAATTTATTCCCGCATCTCACAATTCTGGATAATTGTTCATTAGCACCAATTTGGGTAAGAAAAATGCCTAAAACTGAGGCAAGAGAGAAAGCTTTTGAATACCTTAAAAGAGTTCAAATTGATGATCAGGCACATAAGTATCCCGCACAATTATCTGGAGGTCAGCAGCAAAGGGCAGCCATTGCGAGAGCACTATGCATGGAACCTAGAATAATGTTGTTTGATGAGCCTACATCTGCATTGGACCCTGAAATGATTAAAGAGGTACTCGACGTCATGGTTGGTCTTGCTGAAGGCGGCATGACTATGTTAGTGGTAACGCATGAGATGGGTTTTGCTAAAGAAGTGGCCGATAAAATTATTTTTATGGATGAAGGTCAAATAGTTGAAAGCAAGAATCCAACTGACTTTTTCTCAAATCCGGAGAGTGAAAGAACAAAAACTTTTTTGAGTCAAATCTTATAATTGGCTCCCCGGACTGGACTCGAACCAGTGACAAAGCGGTTAACAGCCGCTTGCTCTACCAACTGAGCTACCGGGGAAGAGAACAATTTCTTATAGCAAAAGATAGAATTTATATCTAGTTTTACTTTAAGAAGAAGTATATTAATTAGAACATAGTGACTATTCAAAAAGATAATATATACGAATTTGGATTTGGACGAAGTGACCAAGTCGAAAAAAATGTTAATTTGCTTGATGAAGCCGTATTTAGTTTTTTGTATGGGGGATTATTTCGTGTTTTAAAATCATTATCTCTGACCAGTTTACTTGACTTAGAAATAGTCTTCAGACTTTATGTTAACTTTTTTAAAGGTCTTTCTTTCTATGATATTCAATACTTTACTCAGTCGCCAGAAAGAACACTTTGGAGGCGACTAAAATATCTTGAGGAAAATGGTGTAATTCGAAAATCAAAAAACCAAAAAGATAAACGAACAATTAGATTTCTTCTTTCAAAAAAGTCATATGATATTTTAAGTAATTCAATTCCTAAAGAGGACCTGGCAATTACAATATCTAAAATTGCAATGTCCTACGCTGATAAATTATGGATGTTTAATGTAAGGGATCCAAATAAGGTTCGTAAAACACTACTCAATTTAGCGAGAAGTTCTGTTTCTTTAAATGAAAATAATTTTCTTTGTCAATTTGCATTTGGACTATCTTATTATTACGGAGGCAACTTCGATTTAGCTCTTAACCATTCATATAACTCAATAAAATTGAATAAGAAATTTGCACATGGTCGTAGGTTATTTGGTTCTTCATTATTTCAAATAGATGAAAAAAAAAGAGCGTATACAGAAATGAATAAGGCGCTTGAACTATATGAAGATATTTATGGACAATGGCGAACATATTATGAGCTATGGCGATTTAGTTTTCTCGATGATAACTTGTCCGATGCTCAAATGTATTCGGAAAAGCTCGTACGACTTCAACCAGAATATCCACAATCCTACATTGCGTATCTTGCATCAAATAAAAAAAGTGGCACCATTAGATCGATGAGGTCTAAGTTGACACAACTTGTCCCAAACTTTACACCTCCTATGATAAAAAATTTTCACTCGTGGATTAGAGAAGATCAAGCAACAAAAATTATTGAAGCTTTAAAAGTACATGTATCTTAAAGTGGAGGCCACGACCGGAATCGAACCGGTATACAAGGATTTGCAGTCCTCTGCGTAACCATTCCGCCACGTGGCCAAGTCGATTGCATTTATAACACTATTATTCACATTGTGTGAATAATTTTGAAAAGTTAAGAACGATATATTATAAATTTATTATCAAGAATTATGAATAATGAAGCGTTGAATAAAAATATGGTAGATGGTCAAATTAAGCCAATTAATGGTATGACCGAAAGGATCGTGTCAACCTTTTATTCTTTAGACAGAAATAATTTTATGCCTCTTCAACTTAAAAATCAATCGTACATGGAAATGAATTTAAACATCGAAGAGGGGAGAGTAATCCCAAAACCTGATCTTATAGCTAAAATAGTTTTAAATATAAATTTAAAAGACAATGAAAATGTATTGATTTTGGGATCATCTACTGGTTATCTTGCTGCAATTTTATCCTACCACGCACAAACTGTTATTGTTGTTGAAGAGAATAAAAAATTACTGGAGGCTTCTGAGAAATCAATAAAAGAGAATAATATCAATAATGTTGTTTTCTTTAACAATGAAATTGCCAAAGGATGCCTTGAGCAAAGTCCATTTAATGCAATAATAATTGAAGGAGCTGTGGAAGAAGTTCCAAAGAATATCGTAGATCAGTTGGAAAGCGGTGGAAGAATGATTGCTATCATATCAGATAATGGCGCCTGCACTGCAAAAATGTATAAGAAGAGAGGGCAGAGCATCTCAACTAGCAAATTATTTAATTGTTCAATTCCTGTATTGAACAGCTTTAAAATGAAAAACAGCTTTAGTTTTTAGCCTCATATCGCTATAAGAATTATAATAATGAGTCAAAAAAAAGCAGATACAGATCAAATACTTGATGCAATCAAAAATATGATGTCAGAGTCAGCGACTGTTGATCAAGAACTGCCAAAAGATGTTGTTGAATTGACTGCGCCAATAAATGAGGAGGTCAGTCAATCTTCAGCCAATACTGATGTGCTGGAACTAACTGAGCTAGTCTCAGATTCTAGTGAAGAAATCAAAGAAGAAGCTGGCACTCAAAGATCTGAAATAATATCACCAAACATAATTGAAGATGATCAAATAAGATCAATCGTGCGGAAAAGTATTGAGTCGATTCCAGCTTCAAAATTAGATCAAATAATTAATGAAGAACTTACAAATGTTATTCAAGATAGAATAAATAACTCAAAAATTGTAATAGCATCTAAAAACAACGATAAGTAATGTTAGAAAAATACTATCAGCCTAACGCAGTTGAAGGCGAGATCTATAAAAAGTGGGAATCTGATGGGGATTTTAAAGCAGGAATAAAAGATACCTCTCAGTCTTATAGTATTGTTATACCACCACCCAATGTAACAGGTACATTACATATGGGGCATGCATTGAATAATACCTTGCAGGATATTTTAATTAGATTTTATCGAATGCAAGGTAAAAATGTTTTATGGCAACCAGGCACTGATCATGCTGGCATAGCAACGGAAATGGTAGTTGAAAGAGAATTAAAGAAGCAGAACATAAAAAAATCAAACCTTACTCGTAAAGAATTTATTAATAAAGTATGGGAATGGAAAGAAAAGTCGGGAAATGAAATAATTAATCAACTAAAAAGACTTGGCTGTTCATGCGACTGGTCAAGAGAAAGATTTACTCTTGATGAAGGTTTATCGACTGCAGTAAAGCATGTTTTTGTAAACCTTTACAATGACGGACTTATTTATAAAGATAAAAGGCTCAGTAATTGGGATCCTAAATTACAAACAACAATTTCAGATCTCGAAGTTATCCAAAAAGAAGTTAAAGGGTCCTTATGGTACATTGATTACCAAATTGAAAATGAAGAAAGACAAATTACTATTGCGACAACGCGTCCAGAAACAATGATTGGCGATACAGCGATCGCTGTGCACCCTGAAGATGATAGATTCAAAGATTTGGTTGGAAAAATTGCCATACTGCCAATCGTAAATAGAAAATTGCCAATTGTAGCAGATGATTATGCCAAAATGGATCAGGGATCTGGAGCGGTAAAAATTACCCCAGCACATGATTTTAATGACTATGAATTAGGACAAAGACATAATCTGGACGTCATAAATATATTTGATGAATCTGCGCGTTTAAACGATAATTGTCCAACAAAATATGTTGGATTAGATAGATATGAGGCTCGTAACTTCATTATTGATGAATTAAAAGAAATTGGGGCTTTAAATAAAATTGAAGAAAATGTTCACACTGTTCCGTACGGTGATCGTTCAGGCGAAGTGATTGAACCATTGCTTACTGATCAGTGGTTTGTCGATGCTAAAAAATTATCAATTGATGCAATTGATAAGGTAAGAGAAGGAAAGACAAAATTTATCCCAAAAAATTGGGAAAAAACATATTTTGAATGGATGGAGAATATTCAACCATGGTGTGTCTCACGTCAATTAATGTGGGGGCATCAAATTCCTGCCTGGTATGGTCCAGATAATAAAATCTTTGTTGCAGAAACATACGAAGAAGCATCATTAGAAGCTCGCGATTACTATAAAAAAGATGTTGAGCTAACACAGGACGAGGATGTACTTGATACTTGGTTTTCATCTGCTTTGTGGCCCTTTTCAACATTGGGCTGGCCGGAAAAAACAATAGAGTTAGAGCAATATTATCCCACTTCTGCTTTGGTAACGGGCTTTGATATAATATTTTTTTGGGTCGCAAGAATGATGATGATGGGTTTGTATTTTACAAAAGAGGTGCCTTTTAAAGAAGTCTACGTACATGCATTAGTTAGAGATGAACATGGGCAAAAAATGTCAAAATCAAAAGGCAATGTTATAGATCCATTAGTTTTAATGGATGAATATGGCGCTGATGCTTTAAGAATGACACTTTGTTCTATGGCAGCCCAAGGACGCGATATAAAACTCTCAAAACAGAGAATAGAAGGGTACAGAAATTTTATCACAAAAATCTGGAACGCAGCAAAACTATCTGAAAGTAATAAGTGTAAATATGAAGAGATTGATTTTAAAAGTATCAAGAATCCTTTTAATAAATGGATTCTTTTAAACTATGAACAATGTAGAGTGGCGACTGAAGACTCAATAAAGAATTACCGTTTTAACGAAGCAGCTAATGAGCTCTATAAATTTACATGGAATATTTTTTGTGATTGGTATTTAGAATTCACAAAATCTGTATTTAATAAAAATGAAGCGAATGATGTATTTGAGACACGGAGTGTCACAAGTTTTGTGTTTACAAATATTTTAATAATGCTCCACCCAATAATGCCATTTTTTACTGAGCATTTGTGGAATATTGCTCCTTCCATACTCAAGCATAATTCAAATCCAATAAACCGAGCATCCTGGCCTGAGAAAATTAAATTATCAAAAGATAATTGTTCTGAGATTGAAATACTTAAAGAGTTAATAACTGCAATAAGATCAACGCGAGCTGAAATGAATGTACCAGCAAATGTTTTTGTAGAACTAAATCTATCTGAAGCTAGTGAGCGATTAACTTCAGCCATAGAAAATTATGAGGATACTATATTTGCACTCACAAAAATTAATAAAATTTCTCAAAAACAGTTTTCAAAGGGCGAGGGTATGGTTCAAGTATTATTTAACGATGGTTTGATATATTTATCTCTAAAGGGTATTATTGATTTTAAAATTGAAAAAAAACGTTTAACTAAAAACTTAAATAAAATAGAGTCAGAAATGGAAAAAATTGAAAATAAACTTAATAATAATAATTTTGTTAAAAATGCTCCTCAAGAAATTATTGATGAGCAAAAAGAAAGACAGAAAGAGTACTCGCTATCTCGTAAAAAAATCCTAAATGCTATTAAAAGTATTGATTAGAAATGAAATTTGATAAAAATAAATTACCAAGTCGCCATGTGTCTGTTGGTCCAGAAAGGGCTCCACACAGATCATATTATTATGCAATGGGATTAGATGAAAATGATATAGCTAAACCATTCGTTGGTGTTGTATCTACATGGAACGAGGCTGCCCCTTGCAATATTGCACTGATGAGACAAGCTCAGTCAGTTAAAAAAGGTGTAACAGAAGCAAAAGGTACACCTAGAGAATTTTGCACAATTACGGTTACAGATGGAATTGCGATGGGTCATCAAGGCATGAAATCTTCATTGGTCTCGAGAGAAGTTATAGCAGACTCCACAGAATTAACCGTCAGAGGACATTGTTATGATGCAATTGTTGGTCTCGCAGGTTGTGATAAGTCACTTCCTGGTCTTATGATGGCAATGTGCCGATTAAATGTTCCAAGTGTGTTTATGTATGGAGGAAGTATTCTGCCTGGAAAATACAAAGGAAAAGATGTTACCGTGGTTGATGTTTTTGAAGCTGTAGGCAAGTATTCATCTGGAAATGCAACTGAAGAGGAATTGCATGAGCTAGAGTGTGTTGCGTGTCCAAGTGCTGGTGCATGTGGCGGGCAATTTACCGCAAATACAATGGCATGTGTATCAGAAGCAATTGGCTTAGCTTTGCCTTATTCCTCAGGTGCCCCAGCACCTTATGAGGAAAGAGACAAATACGCTTATGAATCTGGAAAGCAAATAATGGACCTAATAAATCAAAATATTCGGCCAAGAGATATTGTGACGCGTAAAGCTCTTGAAAATGCTGCTACAATAGTTGCGGCTACAGGAGGATCAACTAATGCAGGACTTCATTTGCCAGCCATTGCTCATGAATGTGGAATAAAGTTTGATTTAGATGATGTGGTAGAAATTTTTAAAAAGACCCCATATCTTGCTGACTTAAAGCCAGGCGGTCAATACGTTGCAAAAGATGTCTATGAAGCTGGAGGCGTTCCAATAATTATTAAAACCTTATTTGAAGGGGGATATATTCATGGAGATTGCCTGACTGTTACCGGTAAAACGATTGAAGAAAACTTAAAAGATGTAACTTTTAATACAAATCAAAAAGTAATAAGACCATATAACGAGCCTCTCAGTCCAACTGGTGGCGTGGTTGGTTTAAAGGGGAACCTCGCTCCAGACGGCGCAATAGTCAAAGTAGCGGGAATGGAAAATTTACATTTTAAAGGAAAAGCGATTTGCTTCGATTGCGAAGAGGATGCATTCGAGTGTGTTAAAAATAATAATTATAGTGAAGGTGACGTATTTGTTATTCGTTATGAAGGACCTAAAGGAGGACCAGGAATGAGAGAAATGCTTTCTACTACCGCCGCTATATATGGACAAGGAATGGGGGACAAAGTCGCGCTAATTACAGATGGACGTTTTAGTGGTGCAACTAGAGGTTTTTGTATTGGGCACGTTTCACCTGAAGCCGCAGTCTGTGGACCAATAGCGCTCGTTGAGAACGGTGATGAGATCATTCTTGATGCTGAAAATGGTACAATTACTATATCTGTAAGTGATGAAGAGATGGAAAAAAGAAAACTATCTTGGAAAGAAAGAAAAACTGATTTTAATTCAGGAACACTTTGGAAATACAGTCGAACGGTTGGATCCGCTTCATCAGGAGCAGTTACTCATCCAGGAGCTGGGGAAGAGACACATACGTACGCCGATATTTAATAAAAAATAATGTCAGATCAATCTAAACTTTTACCCCATGAAATGTAAGACCACAGACGCTCATGAAAATAATAAATTGTTATTTTTGTAATAATCTCAAACCCAGCAATTAGTCCCGCTGTTTCGAGTGTAGAAAAATCTGATTGCCATATAACAAGATAACTTATGATAAAGGTATCGATTGTTGCAGTAAATCTCCAAGTGAACGCTTTTACAAGAGACCTCTTTTTGCTACTTTGTGCCATCAAGTATTTATATTAAATATTAATTTAATTTATTTCCACAAAAAGACGTGTCTTAAATATCACTAAACTCACTAGCTAATAGGGTATTTACTATCTTTTTCACACTTTCCTTATCTGTATCAAAATGGTAGTCGGGTTGAGAAGGTATTTCGTAATTGCTATCAATGCCAGTAAAGTTTTTAATTTTTCCTTCTCTAGCTTTTTTATATAAACCTTTAGGATCTCTTTTTTCAGCAACGGATAGGGGAACATCTACAAACACTTCTTTAAACTCTTTTTCATCAAACATGTTTCGAATCATATTTCTCTCTGCAATAAATGGAGAAATAAATGCAGTTATCACCACTAAACCTGCATCAACCATCAATTTAGCTACTTCACCAATTCGTCTAATATTTTCAATTCTATCTGCATCAGTAAATCCTAGATCCTTATTCAACCCATGTCTGATATTATCTCCATCTAAAATAAAAGACCTTATTCCTCTTTCATAAAGTTTTTTTTCCAGCTCATTCGCGATCGTTGATTTACCTGAACCACTTAATCCTGTTAGCCAAAGTATCTTACTCTTATGATTATTGAGCTTTTGTCTCAAATTTTTATTTATAGTTAAATTCTGCTCAAATATATTTTGAGCACGCCTTAAAGAAAAGTTAATTAATCCAGCTGCAACTGTTTTATTGGTAAATCTATCTACTAAAATAAATCCACCAAGTGTTTTATTGTTATCGTAAGGTTCAAAAAAAATATCTTTATCTAAATTGATGTTTACAATTGAGATATCATTTAAACTAAGTTTAGTTGCTGTGACTTCTGAAAGGTTGTTTATATCAATTTTTGCTTTAATTTTAGATATCTGCGCCCCAGCAGTTTGATTATTAATTTTTAGAATATACGACCTACCAATATGTCCTTCATTTTCGTCCATCCAAATTAGTTTAGATTGAAATTGGTTGCTACTTTCACACTGCCCTTTTTTTTCTGTTAAAATATTGCCCCTACTAATGTCGATTTCATCCTTTAATGTAACTGTGACTGCATTACCAGACTGTGCTTGATCAACTTTTTTTCCGGAGAAAAATATTTCTTTTATTCTGGTGGAATGAGAACCTGGTTGAATAATAACTTTATCTCCTTTTTTTATAGTACCTGAGGCAACAGTTCCCTGAAAGCCTCTAAAATCAGAGTTGGGCCTTAATACATTCTGAACGGGCAGTCTGAATTTGGAATGAATTTTTTTTTGTTTGATATTACTTTTTTCAAGTAACTCAATTAATGTATCACCTTCATACCATTTAGTTTTGTTTGATCTTGTTGAAATATTATCACCTTTTAGTGCCGATATAGGAACAATATCAATTTTCTTAAAATTTAATTTTAATTTTTCAAATTGTTCTTCAATATTTAAAAAAATTTTTTTGTTAAAACCCACCTTATCTATTTTATTTACCGCAACTATAGCATGATTAATTCCCATCATTGAGCATATGTAAGAATGCCTCCTTGTTTGAGTTAAAAGGCCTTTTGAGGCGTCGATTAGAATTACAGCTACTTGAGCGTTTGACGCACCGGTTACCATGTTTCGGGTATACTGTTCATGACCCGGTGCATCTAAAACAATAAATTTTCTTTTTCTGGTACTAAAATACTTATGCGCAATATCAATTGTAATACCTTGTTCTCTCTCAGCTGATAATCCATCTACTAAAAGAGCTAAGTCTAATTCATCGCCTTGAGTACCTACTTTTTGAGAATCATTTTTTAATATTTCAAATTGATCCTCCAAGATTAATTGAGACTCATATAATATTCTTCCAATAAGAGTGCTTTTGCCGTCGTCTACACTCCCGCAAGTTATAAATTTAAGTATGTTATTTTTGTTTTTCATAAAGTTAGAAGTAACCATCAATTTTTTTCTTTTCCATTGATGATTGTTCATCAGTGTCAATTAGTCTTCCTTGCCTTTCGCTGACTTTTGACGATGTTAATTCTAAAATCACGTCGTCAATATTTGATGCCGATGACTCTATCGCCCCTGTCAGTGGATAACATCCAAGAGTCCTAAATCTTATTTTTTTGATATAAATATTTTCATTATTATTAATTTTAAGCCTTTCGTCATCGACCATAATTAATGTATTGTTTCTTTTTACAACAGGGTAATACCCAGAATAATAAAGAGGCACTATATCAATATTTTCATCTTTGATATAATTCCATACGTCAAATTCTGTCCAATTTGATATAGGAAAAGCTCGAATAGATTCTTGTTGATTAACTTTTGTATTGTAAAGATTCCATAATTCCGGTCTTTGGTTTTTAGGATCCCATTTATGATTCGTGTTTCTGAATGAGAGAACTCTCTCCTTAGACCTACTCTTTTCTTCATCTCGTCTTGCACCACCAAAGGCAATGTCAAAATTATATTTTTCAAGTGCTTCAAGAAGTGCGTCTGTTTTCATAATTTGTGTATGTTTTACAGATCCGTGGTCGAAAGGATTAACATTATTTTTTATTCCCTTCTCGTTTGAGTGAACAATTAACTTAACGTTATATTTTTTTTCTATAAATGACCTGAATTGATACATCATGTCAAATTTCCATGTAGTATCGACGTGTAAAAGAGGGAAGGGTATTGGGGCAGGATAAAATGCTTTTGCTGCCAAATGCAACATAACGGCACTGTCTTTTCCAATTGAATATAGCATGACAGGGTTTTTAGATTCGGCGACAACCTCTCTAATTATGTGAATGCTTTCCGATTCTAATTCATTTAGATAGTTAGGTTTTTTCATAGATAGATTTTTAAAAATTAGATTTTCATTTGCATTATTAAGGTATTTTCGATAACACGAAAATGGAAAATAACCATTATACTTTGTTGACTTTATAAAAACTTCACTTGTGCTTTCTTTTATTTTTTTAAAATATTTTACAGCATCTTTATGAGGTAAGAAAACGACGTTTTTTTTCTTTGTTCTTAGTATCGATTTACAAAATAAGGTAATTGTCTCACTGGATATGTCTTTTTTCTTATGCCAAAACCATTTTCTACCGCCTCGTAAATCATTTACAAAAAAAAGCCATACTTTATTTTTTATATTAATAATTTGTACTATTAATATTTGATTTCTTTTTCTTTTCGATGAAGCCAGTAGATGCTTAACGAGATTATTTTTGAGTTGACTATTTTTTTCATCAACAAGATATTTAATATCGACGGCATTTGGTAAAATTTTACTTTTTTCAATTGATCGTTCTGTGGCTCTCAGAGATAACTTTGTTTTGCTCTCCTCGTGTACTAAAGAAGTGTCCCAAGGGATAAGATTGCCTTCTTTATCCGTTTTATTCTTATATTCTAGCATTGTCGCAATATGTTAATTTATTGATAAATTAAATATTTAAATATATTATTTAAATAAATTAATCAAATATTAATTAATATTGCATTCTGCGACAAATTTTAATATGAGTTTTGTTGAGAAACTTCTTAAATCTCTATATTTTAATAATAGCTTAATTTTTGATGCTGTCCTCAATATCAATGTAATGCTTCCTAAGGTAGCTCACCGCACTTATTGATTTTTGTAAATTTTTTACTCCTTTATCTACGCTAGTATTCTTAAAAGCTAGTACACCTTCCTTGAAGGAATACCTTTTTTTAACCCTTATATAGTACTGTTCTATTGCAGGATAAGACTTAGTAAATTTCTCGAGAATTTGCAGCTCTTCAAGCCGATGAAGAAGTACAGCCCACGTTATATCTGCGACACTAAATTGATTATTACTTATCCATTCTTTATTTAGAATTTGTGAATTAAATTCTCTCATATGGTTGTTCAAATGTGAAATAACTTTTTTTGTAATTTTATATAACGGTGTTTTATCCTTGTAGGCATTGAAACCAAAGATTTTAAATATGATAAAATTGAATGCTCTAAATTTTACTGGATGACGAATATAGTATGAAAAAAATTTAAATATAGAAATATCCTTTAGCATACAAATAAATAGTGGGGGCGTTAATAAAGAAACACAATTTCCAGCATATTTTTCTAAGTCATTTATGGGCTCACCAATGAGTGACCCTCTTTTAACCCAGTAAGATATTTCATCATTTAAGTTCGACTCATTTTTCATAAATTCTTGTAAGTATTTTATTTGTTCATGAGACTCGTAAATAGGATATCCATTGTGAAGTAGAACAGGGACGGTGACATTTGGATTAATAAACTTAAATTCTTTTGTTAAGTTTTCGGCACTTCCAGTTTCAATAATATTAATATGAATGGGTTTGTAATTAACTTTTAGTTCCGCCAAACAAATTCTTACTTTTCTAGAACAAAGGGAAAAATCATTGTGGTATAAAATCCAAGGTTCTGCTGTTTCGAAAACCCTATAGGATTGTTTGCCTGTTAAATTTTTTGAATTCTTATCCTGAGTTTGTTTCATCTGAGTCCCAGACTTTATTTAACAGCTGGCTCGCTGAAACTGAGGTAGGAAAACCACTATAAAATGCAACGTGCAGGATCATTTCTTCAATTTTTTCTTTTTTAATACCTAGGTTTTTAGCTCCTCTTAAATGAGATTTTAATTCATTTTCCCTGTTTAACGCAACGAGTACAGTTAAAGTAATCATGCTTCGTTCTTGCAGTGACAACAGATCATCTTTTGACCATATTGTTCCATACAACATATCAATTATTTGTACGAGTAATCCTTTTGAGACAGGTGTTTCATCACTTTTAAGAAGATCCATTTTTTTAAGGATCTCTAAACCTTTTTTTCTATCATCTTCATTGAGTGGCATATTTCTAATATTAGCTTTTAAAGAATGTGTTTCAATTAAAATCAATTTTTTCTTTTAAATTATTAAATACTTTATCAATAATTGTTTCAAGGCTGTCGCTTTTGTTAAACGTTAATAAGTCATAAACATACTTATCAGGCCTTAAAATCACTCCATTACATTCATATTTATCACAAAAAATTTGCATATCATTATGTGTCTCTTCACAAGTTATGTAATTATTATAGTTTGATTGTTGATAATCATTAGATACATTTATAATTTTGAATTGATGGTCGTTTAGAATTTTTAAATATTTTTCAGAAAGTTTTTTACTTCCTTTCAAGTCGTTTATTATTATTCCAAAGCTTTTTTCTAAAACCCGATCAGTACTTAAAATTCGTCCATCACGCAGTCGAACATTAATTTCATTAAAGTAGTATCGTTCAAGGGAAACATTTTTTATTTTAGGCATTTTGTGAATACCTTTACCAAGTCGATTGCCATTTAGTATTGGAAATATATTTTCGTTACCTTTTATATAGCCCTGTATTCTTAAAGCGGTATTTCTAATTAAAGCTTTAAACTTATTTTTTGCATTTATAACACTACCCATCTTGATCGCAGCCCTTGTAATGCGTGCAACATGTGGTTTTCTTTCTGTTTCATAGCTAGCGAGTATTTTTGGGGAATAAAGTCCTTTCAATACCCCATTAATTTTCCAAAGCAAGTTCTCTGCATCTCGGCAACCTGAGTTCATTCCTTGTCCCATAAAGGGTGGCATTTGATGCGCTGCATCTCCCAAAAGAAAGATATTTCCTATACTCCATTTCTCAGCCGCAGCCGCATGGAAGGAGTAAACCGCAGTTCTACTAAATTCAACTTCATTATCGCCAATCCATTCATCAATATATTTTCGAAAGACTTTTTCTTTTTGAATTTCTTCAATAGTATCCCCGGGCATGTAAGCAATTTCAAATCTAAAGCAATTTTCAACGCCTTGAATAATTGTCGTTGGTCGGGCGGGGTTACAATACTGAATAGCGTCAATTTCGGCAAAACATTCAAAACTACTTTTTGTATACCCATCAACCACCATCCAGGATTCGTCTGCATCAAGACTATTTAATTTAATTCCATTTAGTTTTCTAACTGTGCTATTAGCGCCATCACAAGCAAGAAGATACTTACTTTTTACTGTAAACTTTTCATCAGTATCAACATTTTTGTATGTGCAATTAATTATACCATTTACTTCATCTACAGCTAAAAGTTCGCTTCCTGTTTTTATTGTATTTGTGGGATATTTTTTAGCATTTTCTCTATGCGCTTCATCAAATTGTGGTTGATGAATAAATAAAATTCTGTGTTGATAGTTATAGGTATCAAAACCTTCCATTGTAATCTTCATAATTGATTTCTTATTGGCGTCTTTATTATCAACACCTCTTATTTTTCTTGTCTTAACCTCACTCAAGAATTCACAATGTGACATTGCTCGCTGACATTCAGCATCCCATGTAATAGCTCTTGGTAAAGGGTAGGTATTTTTTTCCTTGTCTAGAATTAATGCTTTAATGCCATAGTATCCAAGTAAGTTGGCACACGTTTCGCCGACAGGGCCGTATCCAGCAACAATGACATCATATTCAGTTTCGGACACTAGACTTAATATCTTGGTGTATCTTCTGGCTCTTCAATAACTTTATTTTTTATGAAGCCCAATTTCTCAATTTCAATTTTTATCTCATCATCTGCTTTAAGCCAGTTTCTGGTCATTACTGCTGATCCTGCTGGAGTTCCAGTTGGAATTAAATCGCCTGGCTCAAGAGTAAATGCAGTTGATAAGTACTCTACAAGAGTAAAGCAATCAAAAATTAAATCACTTGTTGAAGCAGATTGTCTTAATTCACCATTAACATGCGTCTCAAGTTTTAACTCATGAGGATCACCTACCTCGTCACTGGTTACAAGGTAAGGTCCAAAAGGGCAATGAGTATCCCATGACTTACCCATTGTCATTGTCATAGGAGGGCCGCGCATCTGCCAATCTCTAATAGTAACGTCATTCACAACTGTGTATCCATAAATCACATTTGCGGCACTTTCATAAGGAACATGACGACATTTCTTGCCAATTATAAAACCTAACTCTCCTTCATAATCTAAAAATTCAGATGCTCTTGGCCTATGAATTAAATCATAAGGTCCAATAACTGAGCTATTTTGTTTATTAAATATATTTGGGTATTTTTCTTGTGCCTTGCCAATAGTCTTCGCTGCTGTTTCTGCAACTTCATCTTTATGTTCTTTATAATTTAATCCTACGGCAAGTATTTTGTTTGGCTTAGGAATAGGTGCAAGTAATTCAACTTTACCTATCTCTATTTTCTCATCCCCTTTTTCAATAAGATCATTAGCTGTATCAAGTCCCTCATTCCCTAGCTCAATAAAGTCAATCATATTTTTAGGCAGAGATGATTTGGCAAAACTTATAATTTGATCATCTTTGACCGCACCGATACCTAATGCATTATTATGTGAAAAAGTTACTAATTTCATAAACTTACTGTATATGATTATCTAAAAGCTAGAATTGTATCAAGACAAATTATTGTATATTCTTTTTTGTGTGACTAAGAAAATTTCAAGACGATCCTTTATTAAACAAACTACTGCAACAGTTGCTCTTGCTGGTATGAGCTCTATTCTTATGACTCAACAAGCTCCAGCTTACTTAAAAACAAAAAATTATAATGTTTTATTAATACTAAATGACCAAGAGCGAGCATGGCCTTATATTCCAAAAAGTGTAGATTTACCGGCTAGAAGATACCTTGAGAGCATCTCTACGTATTTTAATAGGTCTTATACTTCCACACCAATCTGTTCACCTGCTCGTAGTTCAGTTTATACGGGTCAACATGTTCAGTTTACTGGCGTATGGGATAATACTGTTACCCCTTGGGTACCAGGATTGTATGATAATGTTAATACGATCGGTCACCTTTTAAGAAACCAGAACTACGAAACAGGTTATTTTGGTAAATGGCATTTGACAAATATTACTGATAGCAACGTCAATGAAAACGCTCTTGGATACGAGGGTATGAAAAAAATGTTTGCTAACTATGGTTTTGATAATTCAGATCAACCTGGCGAGCGTGATTTAGGACAGGGAGGTTACAAGTTTGATGGATTAACCGCAGAGTCCACCTCAAGATTCATTAGGGAAAAAAAGGGCATTGAAAAGCCTTGGTCCGCATTTGTGAATTTTGTTAACCCTCATGATATAATGTTTTTTCGAGCATCTCCTGAAATATTAGGTACAGGTTTCATTGCAGAGAACCAAAAGTTTGCCCCAAATGACCCCATATATCAAAAAGAACACGAGTTCGATTTTCCTGAAAATTTTGGTCCAAGATTTATTGGCACAGACGATTTTGGAACCGAGATCATGAATATAGCATATGGTGAGATCTCATATAACCGACCCGATCTATGGAGAAGGTTTTGTAATTATTATTTTAACTGCTTACGTGATGTGGATAGACATATGATGAAACTGATTCATTCTCTACAGGAGACTGGTCAAATGGATAATACAATTATCTTTATGATTTCTGATCATGGAGAAATGCTTGGTCAACAAGGTTCAAGAGGAAAAATAGTTTCGTGGGAAGAGTCCATCAGAGTTCCAACTCTTGTTTATCATCCAGATTTGAAAGAACAGAGAAAATGTAATTCATTAATATCAAACATTGATATTGTTCCAACATTGTTAGAGTTTACTGGACTTAGTAAATCTGAACTAAGAGATAAACACCCTGAATTAAAAGGCAACAGCTATGCAGAACTAGTTGAAAATGTTAAGTATGACAATGTACGTAACCAAGAAGGCCATCTAATTCATGGTGTTCAAATTATCCCAGCAGTTTTTCAGGTTGCAGAAAAATTTCGACATACAGGGCTTGCTGAAGGCTATTGGGAAAAAGCAAAAGCTTTTATGTCTAAGGGTAATTTTTTACCAAATTTTACGCCCCCACTTAATTACAAGGGCGTAGTTGATAAAAAGTACAAATTTTTAAGATTTTTTTCGCCTCGTCAAAATAACATACCCATAAATTTTTATGAATTATCTAAATACAATGCTGACTATCAATTATATGATTTAGAAAATGATCCGTTTGAAATGAATGATTTAGCAAAAGATGAAAATAATAGAGAATTATTAATGGCCATGAATAATAAATGTAATAGACTAGCAGATAAGGAGATCGGTTTAGAAAATCACGTTCTTCATTTACCCGGCCCCGATTGGTTTTGGACTGCATAATATATGAAAGATCAAGTAATATTAAATTTTGATTTATATAAAAAATATAAATCAGACTATGCTCCTGACAGTTTTCACCATGTTGCATTTAAAACTCAAAATTACAATGCAATGGTCGAATTTTATGAAAAACTTTTTGGTTGTAAACCAATGTATAAAAGTAATGATATTGCTTTTTTAGCTTTTGATGAAGAACATCACCGTATTGCAATTGCAAATACTGAACCAGGAGTAAAGAAATTAGGAATTATTTCAAAGATTATTTTAGCTCTTAGAAACTGGCTTAATAAAAATATTCCAACAACTATTGGATTGGATCATATCTCTTATTGTCTAAACCCGATAGATAAATGGTTTGAATTTTATCATAAAGCAAAGGATAGGGGTCTTGAACCTTACTGGACAATTAACCACGGATGGATAACGGGCATGTATTATAAAGATCCAGACGGTAATCTTGTAGAATTGTTTTTTGAACATTGGACAAACAATGAAGAATATAAAAATGAAATTTCTGCTAGAGGATTTCCTGAAGAGCCAGTTGGTACGAATATGGATATCGATATACTCTATCAAATGTATAAAAACGGAGATTCGCTTGAAAACCTAACAAAAAAAGGAAACACAGTTCCAAAGGGAAAGAAACCAGTTGCAGGAATTCAAGCAGCAGTCAATATGCGTAAAAAATTTAAATAGATGTATGGATCTTTACGATCAAAATTTTATACCGAGAATTATATTTACGATTATAACAGTCACATTAACAATTGGCCCTACAATCGCTGATTTTAATAGGACCCATGCAACTCATCCCGATTGGACAGGACATGCACGTTTTCATGTGGTTTGGCAAGTCCTAGGTTTCTATCCAATAATGATATTAAATTTGATTGTTCTATGGATTAATATTTCAAACTTTTACTATCCATATCAATTACTATTCTGGCTTTTCTGGTACGCTGGATTTGTAGGCTCGTTTTTGATCACATTATTGAGTATGCCATTATTTAAAGGCAAACTATCTGATCCTGGAGGGAGAACTCCTTTTTTGTATACATTTGGCAAGAAACTTAAACTTTTACCCGGTAAAGATAAGCATCTACCCTTCAAGATTAATGGTGTAGTGAGGACATATAAAGTTGATGAAAATCTTCATAATTTAATTTTACCTTCAATTATTGTCTTTATAACTTCAATTTATTTCATAGTTCTATAAAAGGGCTCATTAATGATTGAGTATTTTTTTCCGTTACTATTGTTATGCGTTATTCAATCTGGCACCCCCGGACCAAATAACATAATGCTAACTGCTTCTGGAAAAAACTTTGGTTATGTAAAAACAATTCCGCATATGGCAGGTGTTATCTTTGGGTTTTTAACTTTATTAATTGTGATGGGATTGGGGTTAATATCAATTTTTACAAGCTATCCAATTGCACAAACTATCCTACAAATACTGGGCTCATTATATTTGTTGTATTTGTCTTATAGAATTTATTTTACTTTTAGCTCTGATAATGACGATCGATCAAAACCAATAACATTTATTGAGTCATCCCTTTTTCAATATGTTAATCCAAAAGGTGTTATGATGGCAATTACGACCATTTCTATTTATACTGACTATAAAAGCTTTGCGTTTATAAATAGTTTTCTTGAAGGAATGTTGTTTATCCTTTTAGGGTTTACAATATCTAATACATTTTCAGTTCTTACCTGGACGTCCGTGGGCGTTTTCTTGAATAATTTCATAAAGTCAAAGGCTACAATTAAAAAATTTAATGGCTTAATGGCAACTTTACTTGTTTTAACGATTATATGGATTAATTATGAGTTTTATGGATCTTAATAGAAGATTAATAGCCTATTTAGTTTTAGGGCATTGCTTTATTATTGCTATCTCAAATTATTTAGTACAATTTCCAATTAATATATTTGGTTTGGATTATACAATTGGAACATTTACGTTTCCAATTATCGTTTTAGCTACAGATTTAACTGTAAGACTGTCAAATGCAGCGAATGCACGGAAAGTTATTAGCTACGCGTTTATACCTGCTTTTATAATCTCATATATATTTGCTGATATTAGAATAGCGATCGCATCTGTTTTGGCCTACTCAATCGGTCAATTACTTGATGTGTTTGTATTTTCAAAAGTAAGAGAAAGAGTCGGAGATGATGGCTTAAATTTGAACTCTTATTGGTATCTTGCGCCTGTTATTAGTACTTTTTTCGCCCAATTAATTGATACATATCTATTTTATGGTGTAGCATTTTATAATTCTGCGGATGACTTTATGCGTGAAAATTGGGATGTGATAGCTTTTAATGATTTTATTCTTAAACTAGTGGTTTGTTACCTAGCATTTTTACCAATTTATGTTTTAATTTTGAATAGAACTTTTAACTACATTCGAACTCGTACATAAAGTAATGTTATTCACCTCTATTTCCTCGGAAGCTTTTGATCAGAAAAATATATCAAAAGACATTCATGAAATGAATGATCATATAAAGAATTTACTATCCAATGCGCCGCCATCACATGAAATACCATTTGATGTTTTGCAAGAAATTAGAAGACAAGGCGGAGGATTACTTGCCTTCCAGCCACACTCTAAACATGCTGAAAATAGAGAAGTGGGATATGGTGATCAGAAAGTATTAGTCAGAATATTTAATTGTGATAGTCCCGATTTTATTTACATGCACATACACGGCGGCGGTCACTGTATTGGCGCCGCAGATATGCAGGACCAATCTTTAGAAAAAATGTCAAATGATCTTAATTGTGTTGTAGTAAGTGTAGAATATCGTCTGGCACCAACTAATCCTTATCCAGCTGCTCCAGATGATTGTGAAACAGCAGCCATTTGGCTAATAGAAAATTCAAAAAATGAATTTAATACAGAAAACATTGTTATCGGTGGTGAGTCGGCTGGGGCAAATTTGTCCGCAGTTATATTGCTGCGACTGAAGAGCAAAGGACTATTGGATAATATTAAGGGTGCTAATCTTATTTACGGCTCTTATGATGCTCGTCTTACACCAAGTGCAATTAGACAAGAAGGTTCTGAAGATATATTCTTATTATCGTATGCAATGATTAGAAAATTTAGAGATTCATACTTTCAAGGAGATATAGATAAAAGCTTACCTGACGTTTCACCTATACAAGGAGATTTAACGGGCATGCCCCCAGCATTATTTACTGTTGGAACAAGAGATTTATTACTAGATGACTCACTATTTATGTATGGCCGATGGCTAAGTTATGGTTCGAATGCAGAAATTATAATCGTACCTGGAGCAGATCACGCTTTTAATGCCTTTCCTTCTGAAACCACTACTTTAGTTGAGGATAAAATTAATAAATTTTTACGATCAATTCTCTAAATTACTAAGATAATTTTCTGCAACTCTCTGTCCTAAATTATAATCAGCTTTTAGAACATCAACATTTTTAGAGTCTCTTTTTGACTTAAGTCGTGTTGGTGGACATAACTGGATCACTTCACAATCAGAAGGGGGATTTTGTATAAAATCTAAAGCACTATTATAAGTTTTATCATGCTTAAGTAAGGCCTTTCTAAGTTCAGGATACTCTTTGGAAAAAAATGCTCCAATATAATTTTCAAGTTTTAGTTTTCTCTTAAATTTTTCTTCATAAGTCCTAATAACTATAATTCTCTTTGCTCCGAGGTCGTAGGCTTTTTTTACAGGCAATGGATCAGCTACACCCCCGTCAAATTTACGACATCCGTCTATCATGCTAGGTGTTCTAACTAGTACAGGTAATGTACCTGATGCTATCATTTTAGGCATCCATTCATCGTCTCCAAACTCATGATACTCGGCTTGCGCACTTAATGCATCAGTCACTACTGCAATGTACTTCTTGCCTTGTACAGTTTTTCTAATTTTTTCCATATTTGGCTTAAACAGTTTCTCACCGTCCTCATACATTTTATGGAATTTGATTATATCCCCACCTGTGAAAAGATTTTTATAATCGAGGTAATCACCACGGGCAGCATAAAGCATTTTTTCAAGATTATTGTCTGTTTCTCTTATGAGGTACCAGCACAGAACTGCAACACCATTTGATACGCCTATATAAATATCAAATGGATCATAGTTTCTTTTAATAAATGTATCTGTAATACCAAACGAAAAAACTCCTCTTTGCCCACCACCTTCAACAATTAGAGCTGTTTTTTTATTTTCCATGATACAATTAATTAGTAAGGATATATAAGAAATCAAATGTGTTCGATAGTAATTTTAAAACAAAGTGATTCAGAATGGCCCATTATCATTGGAGCTAATCGTGATGAAATGCAAAACAGGGAGGCATTACCCCCTGGAAGACATTGGGAAGATAGACCTCACGTGTTTGCAGGTAAAGATTTAACTGCGGGAGGCACATGGATTGGCATAAATGATTTTGGTGTAGTAGCTGCAATTATGAACAGGATGAATAGTTTAGGTCCAATGAAAAATAAAAGAAGTAGAGGTGAATTAGTTCTCGACGCGCTGGATCATGCAGATGCATCCGAGTCATTAAACGCAATCATTGAAATAGAAAAAGACTCTTATCGAGGTTTCAATATGTTTATTGCTGACAATTTAAATGCTTACTGGATAAAGTCAGATGAAAAAAATTCTCTTATCGAGTACTTTAATATCCCAGATGGAATTTCAATCATCACTGCGTATGATAGAAATGATTTAAATTCAAAAAGAATTAAAACTTATTTATCCAAATTTGCGTTATCTTCAGAGCCAAAGCCTGGAAGAGATGAATGGCAAGACTGGGAAATGTTGTTAGGCAGTACATATTCGGATGACAATAATCCATTAAGTGCTATGTGTGTAAAAACTGAAATGGGCTTTCAAACAGTCTCATCTACAATGATTGCGTTACCAAGTTTTCAACCAAAAGTAGGATCTTCTAAACCTATTTATAGGTACGCTAATGGCTCTCCCGACAAGGTCAGTTTTGCAGATATGACAATTTGACTAACCTAACTTTTACTAAAGCATTGATTTAATATGCTTTTTTATTATGTAAATTATTGTTGAGGCTCATATTTACTATTGTTAGATACTTTTGAATTATTATAATCGTCAGACTTATTAATTTTGGAGCTATTAAATGACTGATTGCTATATTTATGACACGGTAAGAACACCTCGCGGAAAAGGTAAAAAGAATGGAACTCTTCATGAGGTGACTGCGCTTGAACTTGCTACACAAGTTTTGAACAATATTAAAGATAGAACAAAAATTGATACTGCCGATGTAGACGATGTCGTCTTAGGTTGCGTCGCACCGGTTGGCGAACAGGGTGCATGTATAGCAAGAACTGCCGTTCTTAATGCAGATTACGATCAGTCTGTGTCTGGTGTGCAAATAAATAGATTCTGCGCTTCTGGTTTAGAAGCTACCAACATGGCTGCAGCTCAAGTTATGTCTGGGCAGTCTCAAATGTCGATTGGCGGTGGAGTTGAGTCAATGTCCCGTGTCCCCATGGGCTCTGATGGTGGAGCAATGGTTGCGGATCCTACAGTCGCAATTAAAAATTATTTTGTTCCTCAAGGCATTAGTGCTGATTTAATTGCAACGAAATACGGATTCTCAAGAGATGATGTTGATAGCTATGCAGTAGAAAGTCAAAAAAGAGCAAAAAAAGCATGGGACGAGAAAAGATTTTCAAACTCAATTACACCTGTAAAGGATATTAACGGTTTAACTATCCTCGATCATGATGAACATATGAGACCAGATGCTACAATGCAGTCACTTGGCTCCCTTGATCCATCATTTGCTATGATGGGAGAAATGGCTGGATTTGATTCAACTATTCAACAAAGGTATCCTGAAGTAGAAGCAGTAAATCACGTACATACTGCTGGTAACTCATCCGGAATTGTTGATGGGGCTGCAGGTATATTATTGGGAAATAAAGAAATGGGTGATAAATATGGCCTTAAACCGCGTGCGAAAATAAAAGGTTTTGCTTCCACTGGTTCTGAGCCTAGCATCATGCTAACTGGTCCTGGGTATGTATCTGACAAACTCTTAAAAAATTTAGGCATGAGTAAAAGTGATATTGATTTGTGGGAATTAAATGAAGCTTTTGCTGTTGTAGTATTAAGATACATGGAACATATGGGAATTGATCACTCTGATATTAATGTTAATGGTGGTGCAATTGCAATGGGTCATCCACTTGGTGCTACTGGAGCTATGATTTTAGGTACAGTCCTTGATGAACTGGAAAGAAGTAATAAGTCAACAGCTCTTGCAACTTTGTGTGTCGGTGGCGGTATGGGAACAGCTACAGTTATCGAGCGCGTATAATAATTAAACTTTTAGGACAACAAACATGGCTGATGTAACTTATGAAATAGACACTGATGGCGTTGCGGTTGTAACGTGGGATTTAGAAAAACGTTCTATGAACGTATTAAATTTCCAATCACTTGGTGAATATAGAGCAATTATTGAAAAGTTAATTTCTGATGACTCTGTAAAAGGAATAGTGCTTAGAAGTGCCAAAGATGCTTTTATTGCTGGGGCGGACTTGACCTCTTCTGATGTCTTTGGTTTTGATAACGTTCAGGAAGACAAAGTAAAAGCAGCTGAAAAAATTTATAATGGCAATATGGAAATGCAACTTTTGTTCAGAAGTATGGAAACTTGTGGAAAGCCATTTGTTGCTGCAATAAATGGACATGCATTAGGAGGTGGTTTTGAAATATGCCTATCATGCCATTACCGAGTTGCCATTGATAATGATAAGATTCAAATCGGTCAACCAGAGGCCAAGGTAGGCTTAATACCAGGAGCTGGTGGTACCCAAAGAGTTCCAAGACTTGCTGGTGTTACTCAGGATATTATGGGATTCCTTCTTGCTGGGACACCTTTCACACCTAAAAAAGCTCTTGCTGCTGGATTAATAAATGAGGTTACAGATGCGGACAATCTACTTAATGTTGCAAAAAAATATATTCTTGATGGTGGCAAAGCTGTACAACCCTGGGATGAAAAAGGTTTCAGATTTCCTGGTGGTTTACCGTATACCCCAAAAGGCGCAATGTTATGGGCAGCCGCGTCTTCATCATTAAGAAAAAATTCATACAATAACTACCCCGCTCAAACGGCAATACTATCAGCGGTTTACGAAGGAGTTCAAGTTCCAATCGACGCCGCTCTTAGAATTGAAGCACGTTACTTCACCAGAGTAGTTATGGACCCAAGGTCACAAAATATGGTTAGAAGTTTATTCGTAAACATGCAAGCCTTAAGCAAAGGAGCTAGAAGACCTAAAGATTTTGAAAAATATGATGTAAAGAAAATTGGTATTCTTGGTGCGGGTCTTATGGGTGCAGGTATAGCATATGTGACTGCAAAAGCTGGTATCGAAGTTGTATTAATTGACATGGATCAATCGGCTGCTGAGAAAGGAAAAGAGTATTCGACTAAAATTCTTGATAAACAATTGAGTAAGAAAAAAACAACTGAAGAAAAGAAAGAAAAGTTGTTAAGTTTAATTACTCCAACAACAGATTATTCTCTGCTGCAGGGCGCTGATCTTATTGTTGAGGCCGTATTTGAAAATAGAGATATAAAAGCAGAAGTTACAGCAAAAGCTGAAGCACAAATTGCAGAGACCGCTGTGTTTGGCTCGAATACATCTACTTTACCAATCACCGGTCTGGCACAGAATTCAAGCCGCCCTGCAAACTTTATAGGTATACATTATTTCTCTCCTGTTGAAAGAATGCCTTTAGTTGAAATAATAATGGGTAAAGAAACTTCTCAAGAAACATTGGCCAAAACAATGGATTATGTTCAGAAAATTAGAAAGACACCAATTGTTGTTAATGACAGTAGGGGGTTCTTCACAAGCCGCGTATTTGGTACTTACACAGGTGAGGGTGTTGCCATGCTTGCGGAGGGAATAAATCCTGCTTTAATTGAAAATGCAGGAAAAATGACAGGAATGCCAATGGCTCCACTTGCTTTATCTGATGCTGTCGCGCTGGATTTAGCCTGGAAGGTAACGACTCAAACAAAAAAAGATTTCGAAGCCGAAGGTAAAGAGTTTCCTGTAACTCCGATGTATTCAATTATGGAAGAAATGGTTGAAAAACAAGGCAGGTTTGGAAAGAAAAATAATAAAGGTTTTTATGAATATCCCGAAAATGGAAAAAAATTTCTTTGGCCGGAGCTCTCTAATCTTTGTAAATTAAGCGATGAACAACCAGACGTTGAGGAATTGAAAAAAAGATTTCTATACATCCAGGCGCTTGAAACAGCAAAATGCTATGAAGAAAATGTACTTACTGATGTAAGAGATGCTGACATAGGTGCAATTCTAGGTTGGGGCATGGCACCGTGGACTGGTGGCCCGTTATCCTATATTGACATGATAGGTATAAAAGAATTTGTCGCCGAAGCTGATAAATTAGCTCAAAAGTATGGTGAGAGATTTGCTCCTTGTAAACTACTGAGGGATATGGCCTCTAAAAATGAAAGTTTTCATAAGACTGGCAATTCTAGTCAAGCAGCTTAAATAAGACTAATATAGTGCTTAATTTATTTACTGGTTTGAAAGGATCGATATGGCAAACACTACATCTACGACTAATTCTCTAGAGAACTACTTTTTACCGTTTACAGCAAATAAGGACTTTAAAAAGGAGCCAAGACTATTGGATCGAGGTGAAGGAGTGTACTATTGGAATCATAAAGGAGATCAAGTGATAGATGCTTCATCCGGATTATTTTGTGTGCCTCTTGGTCATGGTCGAAAAGAAATTGCAGAAGCCGTGCACCAACAATTATTAACATTAGATTACGCTCCAAGTTTCCAAGTTTCTCATTTACCTGCTTTCACATTAGCAAAGAAGGTAGCAAATTTACTTCCTGGCGATTTAAACAACGTCTTTTTTACTATATGCGGTTCAACAGCAATAGATTCTGCCATTAAAATGATACAAGCCTATCAGCACGCAATAGGGCAATCTCAAAGAGTAAGATTTGTATCGAGGGAAAGAGCATATCACGGTGTAAATATTGGCGGCACATCGTTAAGCGGCATGATTAAGAATCGTGAAGTATTCACAGCTACTATGCCTGGGGTTATTCATTTAAGACACACATGGTTAGAAGAAAATAAATTTACAAAAGGACAGCCACAGAAAGGAGCACATCTTGCAGAAGATCTTCAGAGATTTGTTGAGATGTATGGGCCTGAATCTATTGCGGGATGTTTCGTTGAGCCAATAGCTGGATCAACGGGTACGATAGTTCCCCCTGTAGGTTACCTTGAGAGATTAAGAGAAATCTGCGATAAATATGGCATCGTTCTCGTTTTTGACGAAGTAATCACTGGTTTTGGCAGAACAGGTAAATCATTTGGAGCGGTAAAATATAATGTACAACCAGACATGATTACGATGGCTAAGGCAATTACCAATGGAGCCCAGCCGATGGGAGCAGTAGGTGTATCTGATAAAATTTATAATGCGATCGTTGATAATGGACCAGAGCACGGTGTCGAATTTTTTCATGGCTATACTTATTCTGGTCATCCAGCTTGTGTTGCTGCTTCACTAGCTACGTTAGACGTGTATGAAAAAGAGGATGTTTTCGCAAGAGCTGAACAAATGTCTCCCTATTTTATAGATGCAGTTTTTGATGCATTTCAAGATATACCAATTGTGACTGATGTTAGAGCAGATGGTATGATGGCGGCTTTTGATTTAGCCGTTGATAAAAATCCTGGTGTAAGAGGATACGATGCACAAAAGAAAACATTTGCTAACGGTGTTCACATAAAATTTACAGGGGACGCCGGAATCGTAGCACCTGCACTAATTGCTGAAAAAGAACATATTGATGAGATGATAGATAAAATAAAGCAAGTCTTAGTTAAGTACTGATTTATAAATCATAAATTAAAGATTTTTATTTTTTTTGCAGTGTATGCATCCTTGATCTAGCACTATCGCTGTGATTTGGAAGTGCTATAAAAGGTTTTGTTAAGTGCACATATTGATACTCACTATCCCTTTTCTCTAGTTCATCTTTGAACTTCAGTTTAAAAAATATTGCTTCAGATATTGAAAGTATTAAATAGCCTTTAGGTTTAGTAACTCTTAATAGTTCTCTAATCGCTGAAGGACCTACATGTCCAGATGTCAATACTCCTGTGCAGATCACAAGATCAAACTGCGCACTTTTCATACTTGTTTTTTTTGATAAGGATTGACAAATTAATTTTTTATAAATTTTTTTAGATCTAGCAATCTCAAGCATGTCTTTTGAATAATCTATACCAACAAGATTTTTATAATTTAGATCTATTAACGTTTCTGCAACATAGCCAGTACCACATCCTGCATCTAAAATTCTTGAATTTTTTTTAATTTGTATATGTTTACTAAGGATTTGTTTTATTTTTTTTGGATAAGCGTAGCCCCAAGCCTGAAGATCATTATCATAATCACCTGCCCACTGTTTGTAGTGTTTTTTAAGGCGGTTCGGATTTTTTTCTTTATAAACAATGTTGAGCCATTTTTTTGTCATTAAAGTTTCTTAATCGTTTTGAGTGGACTATAAATAGTATAACAAAATTAATTAATATCAAACCAGATTGGTACATGGTCCGATGGTCTTTCAAGGCCCCTGAATTTTTTTTCAATTTGACAATCAGATATTCGATCGACCGCACTGGGAGATGCTAAGAAGTGGTCAATTCTAAGGCCGTTATCTTTTTCCCATGAACCCCTTGAATAATCCCAGTATGTAAACTCATACGATTTTGAATTAAAAACTCTCAAGATGTCTGATAGCCCTTGATTTACAATTTCTCGATAAAGCTTTATTGACTCTGGGTGATGCAAAGCATCATTCTTCCATTTATTAATATCGATGGCGTCTTCAGAACTCGGAATGATATTATAATCTCCTCCAAAAATAATAGTTTCATGCTCTTCTATTTTTTTCTTAACATGCTTTTTTAGCCTTCTCATCCAATCTAACTTGTAAGGGAATTTATCTGTATCAATTGGGTTGCCATTAGGAAGATATATAGAGGCAACTTGAAATGGAGTTTTATCTTTTATAATTACTTCAAGATAACGGGCCTGCTCGTCATTATTATCACCTGGAAGGTGGTCAGTTGAGAGTTCCATCTCTAATTTTGATAGAATGGCTACTCCATTGTATGATTTTTGACCTTTTTTAATGATCTTATAGCCAAGCTTTTCAATTTCATCATTTGGAAAATTTTCATCTGTGGACTTAGTCTCTTGAAGCATGATGACGTCAGGTTTTACATTTTTGCTTAACTCAATGAGATGAGGTAACCGAACTCTAATAGAATTGACGTTCCAACTCACTATTTTTGTCATTATTACTTTTTATTGTTTTTTTAAGATTCTTAAATTATTGACATTATTGTACAATAAAAATTTAATGCGCCAATTATAATAAATGAACATTTCACAAGACCTATCATCTTTAGCTGTTACTCAAAAAACCTCAAAAGGACGATTATATCAAGAGAGTAACAGTCGGACGAGGTCGGAGTTTCAAAGAGATAAAGATAGAATCTTACATTCCTCAGCATTTCGAAGACTAAAACATAAAACCCAAGTATTTGTCTCGCATGAAGGTGACCATTATAGAACACGGCTTACACATTCCCTTGAAGTATCGCAAATTGCGAGATCGATCTGCAAAGTATTTAATCTCAATGAAGACCTTGCTGAGACACTATCTTTAAGCCACGACATTGGGCACCCGCCTTTCGGTCACGCTGGCGAATATGCATTATCAAAAAGTATGAAAAATTATGGAGGTTTTGATCACAATGATCAGGCAATAAGAATTCTTCATATTCTAGAAAAAAAATATTTTGATTTCGATGGTTTGAATCTCACGTGGGAAACAATCGAGGGCTTGGTAAAACATAACGGCCCTATTAAAAGTCAAATTCCTGAGACAATAGATGTCATCAATAGTCAATTTGACCTCCGTCTTAATGAATATGCATCTTTAGAGGCACAAATTGCATCTATTGCTGACGATATTGCATATAATAATCATGACCTGGATGATGGCCTTAGGGCTGGATTTTTTACGTATGATGAGATTTCAAGGCTTCCATTAGTAGGAAATATTATTAATAAATTTCCATCAAATTATACTCAATTTGAAATGCAACGTATCAATCATGAGATAACAAGAAAAACAACTTCGCTTATGATAAATGATGTAATCAATAATACTCTAAAAAACATTGAAAATTTGAAAATTAAAAATAGTCAAGATGTTAGAATTTGTGATCATCAATTAGCTGATTTTTCACTAGATATGAAAAATGAAGTTAAAACTATCAAATCTTTCCTGTCCGAAAAAATGTATAATCATGATAAAGTTTTAAATATGACAAAAAATGCAAATCAAATAGTGTCATCTTTGTTTGATTTTTTAGAACAACAAGACGATATATTTTTGAAAAGCCATTTAGGAACATCTTTTACAAATAATGAAAAGCCAAGAGCAATAAGTGATTTTATATCTGGTATGACTGACAATTATGCTCAAAGTTTTTATACAAATCATGTAAAATAAATGAACAATATTAATACGTATTATAAATCAATTTTTGCAGAGTCTTTTTCAAAAATTTTTGATATTCCTCAAGATGATCTCTTAAATACCCAATTCACTCTAGAAAATCCAAAAGATCTTTCACATGGAGATTTTAGTACAAATATCTGCATGGTTTTTGCACAGCTGCATAAAATTAATCCATTAGAAGCTGCTGAGAAAATAACCAATGATTTACTCGATCATGAAAGTTTTGAAAGCATCCACTTTGCGAAACCAGGATTTATAAATTTCATGGTGAAAAAAGTCATATGGTATGAATTTCTGTTAAAAAAGCTGGATACAAATATTTTATTCAATCAAAATATAGGTATTGGGGAAATAGTTAACATTGAATATGTTTCCGCTAATCCAACAGGACCACTTCATATCGGTCACTGCAGAGGAGCAGTATTTGGAGATGTTCTTGCCAATTTACTTGAAAGTACAGGTTTTAATGTAGTCAAAGAATACTACATTAACGATGCAGGTTCTCAGATTGATCTGTTGGCAAAATCAGTCATTCTTAGAATAGAGGAATTACAATCAAATAAAAAAATAGATAGTTTTCCAGCTGAACTATATCCGGGTGAATACTTAATTGACATTGCTCAAAGTATCATAAAAAGCCATGGAGAAGACATACACCAAAGAGAAGATTATTTTGAATTGGTTAAAAGCCAAACGGTTCACTTGTTGTTAGAAGGTATTAAATCTGATTTATCTTTATTATCTATTGAACAAAATAAATTTGTCTCAGAAAAGGATTTAGTTAATCAGGGTAAAATAGATCAGGCAATTAATAGGCTGGAGGAGATGAAATTGATATATCAAGGAGAACTTGAAAAACCAAAAGGCAAGATGATAGATGATTGGGAGCCAAGAGAGCAAATGCTATTTCGTTCCTCTACGTATGGAGATGAAGTAGATAGGCCATTACAAAAATCAAACGGTGAATGGACGTATTTTGCAAATGACATTGCTTACCATTTTGATAAATATCAAAGAGGTGCGTCGCATTTAATTGACATATGGGGGGCTGACCACGGAGGCTACATCAAGAGAATGCATGCTTCTATAAAAGCGTTAACAAATAATAAGGCAAAATTTACTGTTAAATTATGTCAAATGGTAAAACTTATTAGTGATGGACAGCAAATAAAAATGTCTAAAAGGTCAGGTGACTTCATAACACTTAGAGAAATGGTCGAACGAGTAGGAAGCGACTCTATAAGATTTATGATGATGTATCGCAAAAATGAAGCCCCTCTTGAATTTGATTTTCAAAAAGTGACAGAGCAATCAAAAGACAACCCAGTTTTTTATGTTCAATATGCTCATGCAAGAATTAGCTCTGTATTACGAAATCTCAAGGAGCAAAATATAGATATTGATTTAACAAATTTCAGTAATTGTGACATGAGTCATCTCAAGGATCCATCCGAGATTTTGCTAATAAAAAAAATTATGAATTATCACTCGATAGTAGAGTCAGCAGTATCTTTACTTGAACCACATCGAATTGCTTATTATCTCTATGAATTGGCTTCAGAATTTCATTCACTCTGGAATCTTGGAAAAGTAGATAAATCCAAAAAATTTATTGATGCCTCAAATTTACCTCAGACACATGCAAGAATAGCACTATTAGTAGCCACTCAAAGAAATATAAAATCAGGACTTGGTATTATCGGCGTCAGCACACCCGATGAAATGAAATAATAATGAAATTAATGATAGGCTTAGGGTTGGCACTATTTACTTTTTTAATAATATTATTCTTTGTTTTCTATCCTTTCAATTCATCAAATGAAATTTTGATTATTGACAGTAATATTGAAAGTTATCGAATTATTCCAGAAGATAAAGGTGGCATTAATACTCCAGATTTAAATATATATAAATTAGGAGATTAGCTTTGAAAAGTTTTACACCAATAATTATAGGACTTGAAAGTGAAAGTCTTTCCAGTGAAGAAAAAACTTTTTTTAAAAAATTTAATCCGTGGGGAGTCATCTTATTTAAGCGTAATTGTTTAAATCCAACCAAAACAAAATATCTTATTAATAAAATTAAAGAGATAAATGGTGACAACTATCCAATCTTAATTGATCAAGAGGGCGGCAGAGTATCAAGAATAAATTATACTGAATTTCCTAAATGCCCCCCAGCTAAATATTTTGGAGAAATAATTGAAAAAAATAAATCACTTGGATTAGAGATATTGAAAAACAATATTATACTATTGTCGTTATCTCTTAAAAGGCTTGGAATAAATATTAATACTCTTCCTGTATTAGATATTCCAGATAAAGGTGAAAGTGGAATTATTGGTGATAGAGCGTTCTCTAATAAAAAAGAAATTGTTTCATTGGCAGGTGGTGAAATTATAGAAACAATGACAGCTTGCGGAATTGCGCCGGTTATAAAGCATATTCCTGGTCATGGCAAAGCCTCAGTTGACAGTCATGTCGGAATGCCAGTTATAGAAAGTGAGTTGATTGAATTACATCAGAGTGATTTTGTACCATTTAAAAATAATGCAGCAAATCATCTTGGTATGACAGCTCATATTTTATATAAAAATATTGACCCAAATCAAATTGCAACTTTCTCCAAATCACTTATCAAAAAGACTATCAGAGAGGAAATAGGTTTTAAGGGTCTTCTAATGACAGATGATATATCAATGAAAGCCATTAAGTTAAATCCAGAAGATGCTGCGGATAAAGCACTTGCAGCAGGGTGCGATTTAGTTCTTCATTGTAATGGAAAAATAAATGAAATGAATAGGATAGCTGATAAAATTAACAGCAAATATGAACTAATTACCTCTTCTAAAGAGTTAGAAAATATCTTTAATAATGAAATTAATATTTCACTACGTGAAGCAGAGTTAAATTTCAACGAGTCGCTAAATCAAGCTGATCTAATTTAATCGTATAAAACAATCTTCTGATATATAATACAGAATCAAAGATCACTTAAAATGGAAGATATTTCAGTTACTTACGATACTACGAATGACCCGGTTGGATCTAGCCAAGATGATTTAATTGTTAATTTAGAGGGCTTTGAAGGTCCTTTAGATTTATTGCTCACTTTGGCAAAATCGCAAAAGGTAGATTTGATGAAAATATCTATTCTTCAATTAACTGAGCAATATTTAGAATTTATAGCCAAAGTTCGTGATAAAAATTTAGAACTAGCTGCTGATTATTTGGTAATGGCAGCATGGATGGCTTATTTAAAATCAAATTTACTTATTCCAAGAGAAGAGACTGGTGAGGAACTAAGTGCAGAAGAAATGGCTGAAAGACTTAAATTTCAGTTAAAAAAACTTGAAGCAATTAGACTTGTATCTGAAAAGTTAATGAAATTACCGAAGCTTGGTAATGATTTTTTCAACAGAGGAATGCCAGAGGGTATCCGACTTATCAGAACCCCAGAGTATTATTTAAATTTATATGATCTACTAAAATCATATGCCGACCAAAGATATCGGGTTGCATACTCTTCTATGACAATAGAAAAGCCACCCGTCTTTGCCATGGAGGATGCTTTAATTCGATTACAAAGAATGATCGGGGATGTTCCTGACTGGACAAGACTTGAACAATTTCTTCCAACAGAGTTTTCTAAAGGTAAAAGTGCACGATCCGGTGTGGCTGGCACATTAGCTGCAGCCATGGAATTAGTGAGAGAAGGAGTTTTAGAAGTTCAACAGCTAGTACCTTTCGGCCCAGTTTTTTTTAAAAACAAAAAAGATGATAGTTTTTTAAATTAAAAATGAACGATAAAGTAAATAATAATGTGATGAATTTTCCATCCGAGCACATGGAAAATGTTCGAATACTAGAAGCCTTACTTTTTGCAGCAAGCGAACCTCTTGATGCAGAGAGTCTTAAGGCCAGACTTCCTAAGGGTGTAAACTTAAATAAGCTATTAAACATAGTAAAAGCGCACTACGAGAATAGGGGTGTAAATTTGATTAAGACGGGAAATAAGTGGAGCTTTAAAACAGCTGTAGATCTTTCGCCAATGATGAAGAAGGAAAAGATAGTTCAGCGAAAGCTTTCAAAAGCAGCAACCGAAACATTGGCAATTATTGCTTACCATCAACCAGTTACTAGGGCTGAAGTTGAAGATATCAGAGGAGTTCATTTTAGTCCTGGAACACTCGATTTATTAATGGAATTAAATTGGGTCAGACCCATAGGTAGAAAAAAAGTACCTGGACGACCAATAATCTATGGAACAACCGAGAGGTTTTTAGAGTATTTTCAGCTTGAACAAGTATCAGACTTGCCAGGCCTTGAAGAACTTAAAGCAGCCGGCCTACTTGAAAGCCGACTGCCACCAAATCTTGACATTAGAGAACCTGTAGAAATTGATCAAAGTCAAATTGAGCCATTTGGAGAAGATGAAAACATCGAAGACTTAATACAAAGTGGACATGAGGCTGAGTAACATTTAGCCTTACGAAGTGAAAATTCTTAGATTTTTTATAGCAATAAATTTTTTCTTATTCACATCACTTAATGTTATTTTTGCTGATCCTAATTTTCCTGGTGGCAAAACTACAAATGAAGTTGAAAATAAAAATAGTTTTTCGCTTTCAGCAAGAAATCTAGAAGAGCACATGAAAATCAATTTCTTAGTTGGAAATGCTTTATTTGAAAGAATTTGGGAAGATGCAAAATTATCTAAAAATATAGCGAAAGATGGTTTAGGACCTTTTTTTAGCGCTAAGTCTTGTGAGTCCTGTCATATTTCAGACGGCAGAGGTCACCTTCCAAAATCAGTTTCTGATGACACGGTGTCAGTCGTGATACAAATTTCAAAAGACTATAAAAATAGTAATCCAAAAATAAAGAATATTGAGGATAGCACTTATGGGGGCCAGATCAGTGAATTTTCTGTTGAAGGAGTTGTTAAAGAGGCGGATATTTCTTTTAGCTATGAATATGTTCCTTTCGTTTATGATGATGGAAGAGTAGTTCAATTAAGAAAACCAGTTATAAAAATATCGAATTTAAATTATGGTTCATTTGACGACAAAACAAATTTTTCTGCGAGAATAGCCCAACCAATGATTGGGTTGGGCTTGATAGAAAATATAAGTTCAACGGACATAATAGCAAATGCTGATGAAGATGATGTTAATAATGACAACATCACAGGAAAAGCCAATATGGTTTGGAACAGTGTCCTAAACGAATGGTCTCTAGGTAGGTTTGGATGGAAGGCTTCGCAACCTACAGTGTATCAGCAAACTGCCGATGCTTTCTTTCATGACATGGGATTGTCAAATAATTTATATATAAACTCTTATAATTGTTCTGATAAACAAAAGGACTGTGAAAATGCAATCGATGGTAGTAGCGACGAGTTTGATAACTTTGAAGTATCAAATGATCAACTCAATTTAGTAACTTTTTACTCCTCACAACTGGGTGTGCCAATCAGAAGAAATATTGACTCAGCTGATGTTATAGCGGGAAAAAAAATATTCTATCAGTTAAATTGTCAATCGTGTCATATAGATAAATTTGTAACAAAAAAGAATGGATCTTATGCAAATCTCAGCAATCAAATAATTTATCCATACTCTGATTTTCTACTTCACGATATGGGTAAAGGATTGGCTGATAGCGTGAGTGAGTATGATGCGACTGGACAAGAATGGAGAACACCACCATTATGGGGAATAGGTCTTACAAAAGTAGTTTCTGAAGAATATGGCTTCTTACATGATGGAAGGGCACGTACGCTTGAAGAAGCTATTCTGTGGCACGGTGGTGAGGCAAATAAAATAATCCAAGAATTTAAAAAATTAAATAAAATTGAAGTAAATCAATTGGTTAGCTTTATAGAGTCCTTGTAATCAAAAAATTGCAAATTTGTCAATTTTGCTATTGATAATCATTCTCAATAATCTATATAGAATGTTACTTATTATCATTCTAAACTAAGGGGGAAATTAATGAAGTTATTCACAGAAATATTTGTAGTGCTTATTATTACATTCGTAACAGTAGGAAGTGCATTTGCAAAAGAAGTTAATCTATATACATCACGACATTACGATTCTGATGACGCACTTTATCAAAAGTTTACGGATAAAACAGGCATCAAAGTAAATGTAATTTCAGGTAAAGGAAAAGCATTAATGGAAAGGCTTGCTTCTGAAGGGACTAGTTCTCCAGCAGATGTATTTATTACTGTTGATGCAGGTAATTTATGGAAAGTTCAAAAAGATGGCATGTTCCAAAGTATAAATTCCAGCATGGTCGATAACATTGTACCGGCAAATTTAAGGGGTCCAAATAATGAGTGGGTTGGTATAGCTAAAAGATCAAGAGTTATGTATTACAATCCAGTAACTGTTTCAAGTGATGAGATGGAAGGCTTATCTTATGAAGATTTATCCGATCCAAAATGGAAAGGTAGAGTAGCAATAAGAAGTTCAGGAAATATGTACAATCAATCTTTGGTTTCCTCTCTAATTGCTAATCACGGTGTTGATGCAACAGAAGCTTGGGCAAAAGATTTTGTTGGTAACCTTGCAAGAAAACCAGAAGGGAATGACCGTGCACAAATAATGGCTGTTGCTAATGGCGAAGCTGATATTGCTGTAGCAAATAGTTACTATATTGGTTTGATGTTATCAGGTAAAAAAGGTGAAGAACAACAATCGGCCGCGACAAAAGTTGAATTGCATTTTCCAGGTCAAAATGGAAGAGGTGCGCACATTAATGTTAGTGGTGCAGGATTGCTAAAGAATGCTCCTAACAAAGGAAATGCCGTTAAGTTCATTGAGTTCTTACTGACTGATGAAGCTCAAAGTCATATTGTTAACAACACTTATGAATTTCCAATGCGTGAAGGCGTTGCCCCGAGTGACTTAATAGCACAATTTGGTTCTGGGTTCAAAGAGGACCAAACAGCTGTTGCTTCGTATGGCGAATTCAATCCTGAAGCTGTGAAGCTTATGGATCGAGCTGGTTGGCAATAATTTAGCTAACCATCAAGAGGTAATTTAACGTCCGTCTCAACTTTTCATTAGTATCCAAAGTTAAATTACCTCGTAAAAATGTTGAAAAATTGATTCAAAAGTATACTTGTTGTTTATTATCATTCTAAAAAACAGAGATATGAGAAGATTAATAAGGAAAATTTAATTAGATATTAAAACAATGAATTTTAGTCTTTGGCAAATAACTCCCGTAACTTTATTTTTAATTTTTATTGCTCCAGTTGCAATTGTGTTGTTTAGCCTTACTGGTGACTACTCAGAGAACTGGTCTCATTTATATAATTATGTTCTTATCGGATATATAAAAAATTCCTTTTATCTTATTTTAGGTGTTTCATTAACAGTTCTTATATTAGGAGTTGGAACTGCGTGGATAATTACGAACTATGATTTTTCTTTTAAGAATTTTTTTGAGTGGGCTTTAATCTTACCCTTAGCGGTACCTCCATATATACTTGCATACACCTTTACTGGATTATTTGATACTTTCGGTACCGCAAACAATTTGATAAGAGAAATTTTTGATTTGAGTCGGGATTTTACTTTTTTTCCAAAAGTTAGAAATGTTCCTGGCGCCATTATTGTTTTTTCTTTTACGTTATACCCTTATGTATACCTCGTAAGTCGTATGGCTTTTATTAACCAATCACGATCAATAATTGAAGCAGGAAGAACCCTGGGTCTAAATAAACTTGAGGTATTCTATAAACTGGCAGTTCCTATGATTAGACCTGCAATTATAGGTGGGCTAATGCTAGTTGTCATGGAAACAATTTCAGACTTTGGGGCTGTAGACCATTTTGCGATATCTACATTTACTACTGGTATATTTAGAACTTGGTACGGCATGTATGATATTGAAACAGCAATGCAACTTGCGTCATTACTTTTATTATTTGCAATAACATTAATTATAATTGAAAGATACTCCCGAAGAAATGCAAGCTACTCAAATGCGATGTCTTTATATAAGCCCTTGAGTCATGAGAAACTAAGGGGTTTTAAAAATTTTCTTGCTTTTTCAGCATGTTTTATTCCAATCTTTATAGGTTTCATTTTGCCTGTTGTTGAACTCACATATTGGGCCCTTAATTATAAATTAGATTTTTTTAATGAAAAATTTATTTCAACAGCCTGGAATACATTTTACTTAGCAATTATTGCTGCTTTCTTTTGCTCAGTATTGGCTGTCCTAATTAATTTTTCAATACGTTACAAAAGTAATAACTATTTAAAGTTTATGAGCTCATTTTTAACTGTCGGCTATGCAGTTCCAGGATTAATACTGGCTATTGGTGTAATGCAAATGCTGACTTTTATTGATAAAAGTTTTGTATCAAATATACCTAATATTGTTTTTACAGGGAGTATTTTTGGACTAGTTTTAGCTTATATAATTAAATCATATGCCCTTTCAAACTCGACTATTGACGCTGGATATCAGAGAATAAACGAAAGAATTGATGATGTAGCAAGAACTCTTAAAACTTCTGGTTGGTCTCTTCTCTCCCAAGTTCATTTACCTTTACTTAAAACAAGCTTTCTAACAAGTATGCTATTAGTTGTCTCTGAAGTAATTAAAGAATTACCTGCGACATTGATACTTAGACCTTTCAATTTTGATACACTTGCAGTTTACACATATGTATATGCCGCTGAAGAAAGAATGTATGATGCTGCCGCTCCTTCAATTGCTATTGTGATGGTTGGTTTGATTCCTATAATTATATTGACTAGAATGATCAGAAGATCTAGACCTGCAAGTAGGTATTAATATGGCATCCCTAGAAGTAAAAGATTTATCACATTCATATATAAGAGGTAAAAGCGTCTTAAAAGAAATCAATTTTAGTTTAGAGGCGGGAGAGATACTTTCAATTCTTGGTCCATCAGGATGCGGTAAAACGACTCTTTTAAGAATAATAGCAGGCTTAGAAAAAGAAACTTCTGGTAGTGTTAATATTGATGATCATATAATTTCTGATCACTTACACACGGTTTTAACAGAAAACAGAAATATTGGACTTGTTGTTCAAGAAAGGGCTTTATTTCCGCATTTAACCATTATCAACAACGTCATGTTCGGCATTAAAGAGACGAAAAGTAAAAAATATGAAATTGCAATGAGATTACTGAAGCTCTTTAAAGTTGATAAGTACGCATACAATTTTCCAAATGAAATTTCAAGTGGCGAGCAACAAAGGGTTGCAATTGCAAGAGCCATGGCTCCAAACCCAGGTATATTATTGATGGATGAACCTTTTGGTACTCTTGACCAGTCATTAACTCATCAACTGAGAACAGAAACAAGAAAAATTTTAAAAGATAATAATACAACTGCAATTATTGTTTCTCATGATTTTGATGACGCTATTTCAATGTCAGACAAAGTAATTGTTATTGATGATGGACAAATAGTTCAAAGTGGATCTGCGAAAGATATAACACACATATCGCCAGAAAAATCAGTAAAATTGGGTAGTATTATATCAAATTCTTAATTATATTCTTAAATTATATCTTTATATATATAATAGATATGTAGAATTAAATTAGAGGTCTTTATGGGTATCAGCTTTTGGCAAATATTGATTGTTGTTGCACTTCTAGTCTTGCTTTTTGGAAGAGGTAAAATTTCTGAATTAATGGGGGATGTAGCTAAAGGAGTGAAAAGTTTTAAAAAAGGCATTAAAGAAGAAGACGAAACTAAATCGATTAATAAATCTGACGATAATTCCAATAAAGATTAGCATAAATTATTATGTTGCCTGGTATTGGAGGAGTTGAATATTTATTAATAGCTGTACTGATAATTATTTTTGTTGGCCCAAAAGACTTGCCCGTTGTTCTTAGAGGAATAGGAAAATGGTGGGGAAAAATAAGAAATTTCGCAACTGATTTTAAATCAAGCATAAATCAAATCGCATCAGAAACTGGAGTTGAAGACATTAAGTCGTCAGTAGAAGACTTAGACAGTAAAAAATTTACAGACGAGATGAGAGATTCAATTAATAAGTCAATTGTTGACTCAGAAAGTAAGAACAATAAAGATGAGTAAAACAGACGAGTCTAATAACAGTGATAAGCAGACTCTTGTTCAACATCTTACCGAATTAAGAAGTAGATTAATAAAATCACTCGTTTTGATTTGTATAGTTTTTGTAATAGCTTACATTTTTGCTGATAATATATATGATTTTCTTGTCCAGCCTTATGCAGATGCGGTCGCTGGAGAGTCAGGACGGAGACTAATCTTTACAGCTTTACACGAAACCTTCTTCACCTACTTAAAAGTTGCATTGTTTGCGTCAATCTTTATTTCTTTACCATTTATATTAATGCAGATTTGGATTTTTGTTGCACCTGGACTTTATAAGAATGAAAAATCTGTTGTAATCCCGTATTTTATTGCAACTCCAGTATTATTTTTATTGGGAGCAGCTCTTGTTTATTTTTTTATCATGCCACTCGCAATTAAGTTTTTTTTATCCTTTGAATCGATTGGTGGTCAGGGCAGCTTGCCTATACAACTTGAAGCAAAAGTGAACGAATATTTAAGTTTAATCATAAGACTAATTTTTGCATTCGGCATTAGTTTTCAATTACCCGTTCTTCTAACTTTACTTGCTAGAGTAAGTCTCGTAAGTTCTGACGGGCTTCGAAATAATAGAAAGTATGTTATAGTGGGTGTATTCATAATTGCTGCAATTATAACGCCACCCGATCCAATCTCTCAAATAGGGCTTGGAATACCTATATTATTACTGTATGAGATTTCAATACTTGCTGTGAAATATATAGAAAGTAAAAGAACGAAACCCAATTAAAAAAAATGCTTGATATAAAACAAATTAGGGAAAATCCAAAGGAACTTGACTCATCTTTGGCTAAAAGAAATCATCCATCAATATCAGATAAAATAATATCTGCTGATAATAAAAATAGAGCGATTATTGTCAAACTTCAAGCTCTTCAAGAAGAGAGAAATTCGAAATCAAAACTCATTGGTACTTATACCTCTGAAGGAAAAAAGGATGAAGCTGAAAAACTGAAATCAGAAGTTGCTAGTCTAAAAAATGAATTGCAAGAGCTTGAGTCCAGTCAAAAAGAGTCACAAGAAAATCTTAATTCTATTTTATCCGCATTGCCGAATAACCCATCCAATGATGTGCCAGTTGGAGATGAAAGTTTTAATAAAGAAATAAAAATCGAAGGTGCAAAAAAAGCCTTTTCTTTTACACCAAAAGAACACGATGAATTAGGAGAAAATCTCGGTATGATGGACTTTGAAAAGTCAGCAAAGATCTCAGGGGCAAGGTTTGTCGTTCAAAGTGGGAAGATTGCAAAACTGGAAAGAGCGATAGCCAATTTTATGTTAGATCTTCATACAACTGAATTTGGATATAGGGAAATGAATGTTCCTATTCTAGTTAAAGACCAGTCAGTTTACGGTGTAGGCCAACTTCCTAAATTTAAGGATGATTTATTCAAAACAACAGATGATTACTGGTTAATTCCTACAGCCGAAGTACCTTTAAGCAATATGACTCGGGAGACCATTGTTGATATACTTGATTTGCCAATGCGATATGTTTCGCATACTCCATGCTTTAGATCCGAGGCAGGTGCTGCAGGTAAAGATACAAGAGGTATAATGAGACAGCATCAGTTTTATAAAGTAGAATTAGTAAGTCTCACTTCAGAAGATCAATCTAAAGAAGAGCATGAGAGGATGCTTAGTTGTGCAGAGGAAGTTCTCAAAAGATTAGACTTACACTACAGGGTTGTCATTTTGTCATCAGAGGATATGGGTTTTGCAGCCCAAAAAACTTATGATATTGAGGTTTGGTTACCAGGTCAGAATGCCTTTAGGGAAATATCTAGTTGCTCCAATTGTGGAGACTTTCAAGCAAGACGCATGAATGCCCGTTATAAGGAAGATACGGACATTAAATTTTTACACACACTCAATGGGTCAGGTCTAGCGGTAGGCAGAACGCTTATCTCGGTATTGGAAAATTATCAAAATGAAGATGGTTCCATTCAAGTGCCTGACATGCTTATTCCGTACATGGGTGGAATAGATAAAATTTCAAATTAAATAATTAAAATGACCAAAATTAATTTGAATGAGTCCAGAATCCTTATAACCAATGATGATGGCATCACTGCAGATGGTATAAAAATACTAAGACGCATTGCTTATGAGTTCTCCAATGATGTTTGGGTAGTTGCTCCAGAACATGAAAAAAGTGGTGCGTCGCATGCATTATCTTTTCAAAATGAACTTACATTAAAGAAGTACGAAGATAAATCTTTTTCAGTCAATGGCACTCCAAGTGATTGTGTTGCTATTGGTATAAGTAATGTACTCAAAGATAAAAGACCTGATATTATTCTCTCTGGCATCAATAGTGGATGTAACGTCGGTGAGGATGTGACTTACTCAGGAACAATTGCTGCAGCAATGGAAGGTCTTATTAGACGTATACCATCAATAGCTATTAGTCAAAATTATGAAGCAGGAAAAAAAAATCAGATTTCATGGGATTCATCACAATTTTTCCTAAAAAATTTACTTGTCGATTTAACAAATCAAGGATGGTCAAACAATGTTTTTATGAATATCAATTTTCCATATTGTTCCGCGGAGAAAGTCAAAAGCATTCAAGTCACAACTCAAGGCAATAGGGATACTGATGATTTAATCATTAATGAAGTAGAAGCGTCAAAATTCAGATTTGGTTTGAGAAGAAGACTTGAAGAAAATGCAAAACTTAACCTTCCTCCTTTAAATGAGGGGATTAAAGGATATATGACTGATGTCGAAGCTATTGCAAATCAGCATATTTCAGTTACACCATTTCATCTAGATCTGACACATCACAAGAGTCTAGTGGACTTAAAAAAAGGTTTAAAAACTAATCTAAATTAATTATTTAGTTCAAAAAAGTTGGCTAAGTATGTATATTGCCGTTGTTATTTAAAAGGAGAAAATCATGGAACAAATGCTGATTCAATTAATGCCATTATTCTTAATATTTGCAATTTTCTATTTCTTGCTGATTAGGCCTCAACAAAGAAGAGCAAAAGAACACAAAGAAATGGTAGCGGCAGTACAGCGAGGGGACAAGATAGTTAGTTCAGGAGGTATTCGGGGAAAGGTCATGAAAGTAATTGGCGATACTGACGTAGAGGTAGAAATCTCTTCGGGAGTGAACGTCGTAATAATAAAATCAACGATTGCTGAGGTAGAAAGAGACAGCTCTGCTAAATAAAAATTATTGAATGTTATATTTTTCGAATATTAAGATATTTTCCGTTTTGGCGGTAATTATTATTACTTTACTTTTTGCACTTCCAAATATTTTTACAAAAGATCAATTAGATGTTTTCCCAAGTTTTTTACCAAAGCAGCAGGTTAACTTAGGTTTAGACTTACAGGGGGGATCTCATCTTCTGTTAGAAGTGGATACGGTTGAAATTATTAAAGAAAGAATTGAGAACTTGAATGCTGATGTCCGAAGAATATTAAAACAAAACAACCTTAATTACAGCAATTTTAAAGTATCTAACGATTCCCTCAAATTTGTGGTTGAGGGTTTCAACAATGAAATTCAAAAAGAAATTTCAAATATTTCGGTGAGCAATTCACAAAATATTCTCCAAATGGGTGATCAAACAAATCTTATTATATCTCAGGATCAAAATACGGTAGAAATTTCATTTACTGATGAATTCATAAAACAATCTGTATCAAATGCAGTTGCACAGTCCTTGGAAATTGTCAGGCGAAGAATTGATGAGCTTGGAACAAGGGAGCCGTCTATTCAAAGACAGGGGTCTTCAAGGATAATTATTCAATTACCTGGAATTGATGATCCTGATAGAATCAAGTCATTACTTGGTCAGACAGCAAAACTCACGTTTCAATTAGTTGACACTTCGACAAACTATGATCCTCTTAACCCTTCAAGAGCTCCAATTGGCTCTGAAATTTTAGCCTCAGACATCGACGAGGATTTTAAATATATTATTAAAAAAAGAATTATGGTAGGTGGTGAAAATCTGGTAGACGCACAACCTGGTTTTGATCCACAAACAAACGAACCAATCGTATCTTTTCGATTTGATCGTATCGGGGCAACGAAGTTTGGTAGGGTTACACAGCAAAATGTTGGCAAACCATTTGCTATTGTTTTGGACGACAAAGTTATAAGTGCTCCAGTTATACGGGAGGCAATTTTGGGAGGATCTGGGCAAATATCTGGTGGATTTGATGCGGAGGAAGCTAATGATCTTGCAATATTGCTTCGTGCCGGAGCACTACCGGCTCCTCTTATAATCCTTGAAGAGAGATCAGTTGGGCCAGATTTAGGTGCAGATTCTATCGAGGCAGGACAGTTTGCTGCTATAATTGGCTTTATTGCAGTTATTATCTTCATGATATTCGTCTACAGATACTTTGGTTTGCTTGCAGATCTCGCATTAATTATCAATTTATTCATGGTTCTTGGAGTTTTATCATTGTTTCAAGCCACTTTGACATTGCCAGGTATAGCTGGAATCATTTTGACTATTGGAATGGCTGTTGATGCCAATGTCTTAATTTTTGAAAGAGTAAAAGAAGAGATCAGAAATGGGTCAAACATGATGAATGCTGTCGAAAACGGCTATAAAAGAGCTTTGTCAACAATTTTGGATGCAAACATAACTACCTTAATCGCAGCGATCATTCTTTTTTTCATGGCCTCAGGTCCCGTCAGAGGTTTTTCAATTACCCTTGCAATTGGAATATTTACATCAGTTTTTACTGCTTTTACTTTTACAAGACTGCTTATTTCCTTAAATGCAAAAAGACTTAAACCAAACTTTGTAGGGATGAGATCAAATGTTTGATATATCCGGCACATCAATTAATTTTTTAAGAGTAAGGTTTATTACCTTCATTGCATCATCAGTTCTGATAGTTTTGTCAATCGCTGCTTTTTTTATTAGTGGGCTAAATTTTGGTATTGATTTTAAAGGAGGTACACTGATTGAAATTGAAACTACTAATGAAATTGAAATAGCTGGTTTAAGAGACAATTTAAATACCCTTCAACTAGGAGATGTACAGGTACAAGAATTTGGATCTAGTAAAAATTTACTTATTCGAGTTGAGCAGCAAATGGGTGGAGATCAAGTACAGCAAGACGTAGTAGAGATTGTAAAAGAAAGCTTAAGTTCATATCTTTCTACTGATATTAACTTTAGAAGAACAGAAGTTGTTGGTCCAAAAGTAAGTAGTGAGTTGATTCAATCTGGAGCAATCGCTATCTTAGCTGCTGTTTTTGCAATGCTTATATACATCTGGTTTAGGTTTGAATGGCAATTCTCTTTAGGAGCTGTAGTTGCACTTATACATGATGTAATACTCACTATTGGTGTTTTTTGTATAACTCAATTGGAATTTAATTTGCCGATAATAGCAGCAATACTCACAATCGTTGGTTACTCGATGAATGATACAGTTGTTGTCTACGATAGAGTAAGAGAAAATTTGCGCAAATATAGGTCAAAGGAAATTACTGACTTATTAAACCTATCAATTAATGATACATTATCTAGAACAATTGTTACTTCAGTTACGACTTTGTTAGCATTACTGTCATTATTTATTTTTGGAGGGGAAGTCATCAAAGGTTTTACTTTTGCTATGATATGGGGTGTGATCGTAGGAACATACTCTTCTATTTTTGTAGCTGCTCCACTTTTAAAATATCTTGATGTAAAACGGGAGTGGAATACTACCTCTGCAGTTGACTCAACTAGATAAATTAATAGAGATTTTGTGCTACAACCATTGCAAGAAGCATTGGTATTGAAAGAAGGGTATTAGTTCTCGAGAAAAGCATAGCTGTTCTTGCTGATTTAGCTTTCGTTTCTGCATCAACCTCCACTATGCCAAGTGCCTTTTTCTGATTTGGCCAAATTACCATCCAAACATTATAAGCCATAATTATTGCTAACCACATACCAATACCTATTGTCAATTCCTTGCCATTGAAACCATAAGCCAATGTGAATGTGAGTGCATTGACAGATCCTTCATGACCATAATAGAGAGCGAGGGTTGATAGTCCGGTAATTAAAGTTGCCATTGCCGCCCATCTGAACCAAAATAGTGCCGCAGGAGCAATTACTTTTCCAATGGCTGGTTTTTGTTCGTCGGGAATATTAGGCATATTTGGTATCTGAACAAAGTTAAAATAGTAAAGAAGCCCAATCCACATAACACCAGAAATTACATGCAGAAATCTTGATAATGAGGCCCAATATAGCTGATCATAACTTCCATAATGCCCAGTTACCATAATCAGTAAAAGAATTGCTAAAATTGACCCAGTGATAATGGTTCTTGGTAATGATTGTAAAATTGATGCCATTAGGAGATTCATACCATGTTTTTTAGTCTAGTAAAATATTTATGTAACTATTTAAGAATTTTATTTAAATACTGTCCCGTGTAACTTTTCTTTATTTTAGAAATATCTTCTGGTGTTCCGCTACCTATAATCTCACCACCTCCATCTCCGCCTTCAGGCCCCAAATCTACTATCCAGTCTGCAGTTTTTATTACATCCAAGTTGTGCTCAATAACAACTACAGTATTCCCCTGATCCACCAGGATTTGTAATACTTCTAGCAATTTCTTTATATCATGGACATGCAATCCTGTAGTCGGCTCATCCAAAACATAAAGGGTTTTTCCAGTGGCTCTCTTCGATAGTTCTTTTGAGAGCTTTATCCTTTGAGCTTCACCACCAGATAGTGTTGTCGCCTGTTGACCAATCTTAATGTATCCTAACCCAACATTTTGCAATGTCTCAAGTTTCCTCTTAATCATTGGAATGGCCTCAAAAAAAGAGCAACCTTCCTCCACAGTCATATCTAGAATATCTGCAATACTTTTATCCTTATACTTAATTTCAAGGGTCTCTCTGTTGTACCTTTTACCCTCGCATTCGTCACAGGTTACATAAACATCAGGTAGGAAATGCATTTCAATTTTAATAACGCCATCACCCTCACAAGCTTCACATCGTCCACCTTTAACATTAAAAGAAAATCTTCCTGCCTTGTATCCTCTGGCTTTTGATTCTGGAAGCCCAGTAAACCAGTCTCTGATAAAAGTGAAAGCCCCTGTGTACGTTGCAGGATTAGATCTTGGAGTCCTCCCGATAGGAGATTGATCAATATCTATTACTTTATCAAGCTCTTGAAGGCCTTTTATTTCCTTGTGCTTCGCTGGTGTATATCTCGATCCATTCAGGGTCTGAGCCACTGATTTGAATAACGTGTTGATTGTTAATGTTGATTTACCACTTCCAGATACGCCAGTAATGCAAGTAAGTGTACCAAGGGGAATTTCACAATTTACATTTTTTAGGTTGTTGCCCTCAGCTTTTATAATTTCAATATATTTATTATTGAAAGCTTTTCTTCTTATCTTTGGTATTTCTATTTTTAATTTGCCAGAGAGATACTGCCCTGTGATACTATTTGGGTTTCTTTTAATTTTTTGAACATTGCCCTCGGCTACAACTTTTCCTCCGTTTACACCAGCTGCAGGACCTAAATCAACAACGTGATCCGCTGTCGTGATTGCTTCCTCATCATGCTCAACAACAATCACTGTATTCCCTAAATCTCTTAATCTTTTAAGAGTTTTAAGAAGTCTTTCATTGTCACGCTGATGCAGACCTATTGAAGGTTCATCTAGTACGTATAGCACACCCGTTAGTCCAGAGCCAATTTGTGAGGCAAGGCGAATTCTTTGTGATTCACCTCCAGATAAGCTCCCTGATCCTCGAGATAACGTAAGATATTCCAGGCCGACATTATTTAAAAAAAGTATTCTTTCGTTGAGTTCTTTTAGTATTCTATATGCAATCTCTTTTTCTTTTTTTGTAAGTTTTTTCTCTAATTTTTGAAACCATGAAACTAAGTCTTTTATCGACTTATCGCAAACTTCACCAATATGTAGTTTATCAATCTTTACTGCGAGCGCGCTTTCTTTTAGCCTGAATCCATCACAAGCGTGACATTTAACTTCACCTTGGTATCTTTCAATTCTTCCTCTCATCCAATCACTTTCTGTTTCAAGGAAACGCCTTTCAAGATTGTTAATAACACCTTCAAACGGTCTTTCATAAACATAGCCATCATCATATGTAAATTTCAATTCTGTATCTCCTGAGCCGTAAAGAACGATGTTTTGAATTTTTTTCCCTAGTGATTTCCAAGGCGTGTCCAATGAAAATTTATATTTTTTTGCAACAACTTGAAGAATGTTTCTAAAGTATCCGTATCGAGAAACAGGCCAGGGTGCTAAAGCATCTTCATTAATGGAAAGGTTTTTATTTGGAACGACTAAATTAGGATTTATTGATAAGTCTGTGCCAATGCCATCACATTCTTCGCATGCACCATAAGGATTGTTAAAGGAAAACAATCGAGGTTCAATCTCGTCAATTGTAAAACCTGAAACTGGACATGCAAATTTAGATGAAAATAATTCTTGATTAATTTTTCCATTTTTATTTTCAAAGTCCTCAACAACTACAAGTCCATCACTTAAATTTAGTGCAGTTTCTACACTATCAGCTAGTCTATTTCCAATTTCCTCAGTAAGAACTATTCTGTCAACAACAACTTCAATATCATGCTTTTTCTTTTTATCTAATTCAGGTAAAGAGTCGAACTCATATAGTTCACCATCTATTTTGACTCTTTGAAAACCTTTCTTATGTAAATCTTGCAACTCTTTTTTGTATTCACCTTTTCTTCCACGTATGATTGGTGCGAGTACTAGAAATTTAGAATCAATATCTCTTTCTTTTATTCTATCGACAATTTGAGTAACCGTTTGACTTTTAATAGGTAGTCCAGTTGTTGGAGAATATGGAACTCCAATTCTTGCAAAAAGTAAGCGTAAGTAATCATAAACCTCTGTTACTGTGCCAACAGTTGATCTTGGATTTTTTGATGTGGTTTTTTGTTCAATTGAAATTGCTGGACTTAATCCTTCAATTAAATCGACATTTGGCTTTTGCATCATTTGTAAGAATTGTCGAGCGTAAGCAGATAAACTTTCAACATATCTTCTTTGCCCTTCAGCATAGATTGTATCGAAAGCTAGCGAAGATTTTCCCGAACCTGATAATCCTGTGATAATTGTAAGTTTTTCACGCGGTATTTTTACATTTACATTTTGTAAATTGTGTTCTCGTGCGCCTTGCACCGATATAATTTTGCTCATAAGAATTAACTAATCTAAACGCCTATAATTTAAAGATAAGCTGTGTATAAAGACCCAAATTTCGATTTTTATCTATACAGTTTATCAATATCCCGATAAGTTACATTAAATGGCTGCTAGTTTAAATAAAGTAATGTTAATTGGTAATCTTGGAGCTGATCCGGTAATACGCCAAACGCAAGATGGAAAAAGATTAGCACAACTCAGTCTAGCTACGTCAGAATCGTGGAAAGATAAATCAACAGGTGAAAAAAAAGAAAAAACTAGTTGGCACAGAATTGTTATATTTAACGATGGTTTAGCTGGCGTTGTTGAGAGTTATCTTAAGAAAGGTTCTAAAGTATATGTCGAAGGCCAACTTCAAACACGTAAGTTTACCGACCAAAGTGGTCAGGAAAAATATACAACTGAAGTCGTTTTAGGAAATTATAATGGCGCTTTAACTATGCTTGATTCAAGAGGAGGAATGTCAAGTGACTCAATTCAAGACATGCCATCTGATGTTAATCAAGATATGAATAACAGTCCCGCCCCAGACCTGGACATTGATGATGAGATACCATTTTAATAAGTATTTTTCGATCGAAAAAAAACGATTTTTCTGATACAATAAGTAATAAATAAAGAGTAAATTTTTACTTATTTGTTGTTGTTTTTCAATAACTTATAATACTTCAGTAGGATGATAAATTGACCGATTCTAAAGATCAAACTGACGATCTTAAAACAGATAAAGACCAATCTGTAATTCCTATTTTAATTGATAAGGAGATGCAGAATTCTTATTTGGACTACGCTATGAGTGTCATAGTAAGTAGAGCTTTACCAGATGTGAGAGACGGGCTGAAACCTGTACATAGAAGAATTTTATACGCTATGCATGAATCTGGATATGAATGGAATAAGCAACACAGAAAAAGCGCTAGAGTTGTTGGGGATGTAATTGGAAAATATCATCCTCATGGTGATCAAGCTGTTTATGATGCCCTTGTAAGATTGGCTCAAAATTTTTCAATGTCTGCAACTTTAATAGACGGTCAAGGTAATTTTGGTTCTATGGATGGCGATAGAGCCGCGGCAATGAGATATACGGAAGTAAGAATGGCTAAGATATCTAGCTTCCTTCTTGAGGATATTGAAAAAGAAACTGTAGACTTTAGACCAAATTACGATGAGACAGAGTCAGAACCAGTTGTTTTACCAGCTATGTACCCTAATCTGTTAGTCAATGGAGCTGGTGGGATTGCTGTTGGCATGGCAACAAATATTTTACCGCATAATTTAGGAGAGGTGGTAGATGCATGCACATATTACTTAGACAACCCAGAAACTTCGTTTGATGAAATAAACAAATTTATAAAAGGTCCTGATTTTCCAACCGGGGGAATAATTATCGGAACAAAAGGCATAAAAGACTCTCAAGCAACTGGTAGAGGATCAATAGTTGTACAAGCAAAATCAACAATTGAAGAATTTAAAAATGACAGGGAAGCAATAATATTTTCGCAAATTCCCTATCAGGTTAATAAATCATCATTGCTTGAAAAAATCGCTGAACTTGTGCGGGATAAAAAAATAGAGGGGATTAGTGATCTCAGAGATGAAAGTGACCGACAGGGTGTAAGAGTGGTTGTTGAATTAAAAAAAGGTGTAATCGCGCAAGTTGTATTAAATAAACTTTATAAATTTACATCGTTACAAAGTTCGTACGGCGTGAACTCTCTTGCGCTTACAGGCGGGAGACCGAAATTGATGAATATAAGAGAATTTATTCATCATTTTATAGAATTTAGAAAAGAAATTATATCTAATCGTACAAGATATGACTTAACAAAAGCTAGAGATAGAGCTCATGTTTTGATTGGTCTTGCAATTGCAGTTGCAAACGTAGATCAAATAATTGAAATAATTAAATCATCAAAGGACCCCAACGAGGCAAAATTATCTTTATTAAAAGCAAAATGGAAAAGTAGAGATATAAAAGATCTTTTAGATCTTGTTGATGACCCAAGACAGATTCAAAATGAAAGTGAAATATATCTGACTGAAGACCAATCAAAGGCTATTCTAGAACTACGTCTTCAAAGATTAACGGCTTTAGGAAAAGATGAAATTAAGGATGAAATAACTAATTTAGCCACGCAAATTAACAATTTTTTATCAATTCTAAAAGATGCCAATATATTAAAACAAGTTATAAAAACCGAACTATCAGATGTAAAAAGTCAATTTGCTATCCCAAGAAGAACTGAAATAAACGAGGGTGAGGTTAATGACATTGATCAAGAGGATCTTGTTCAAAGAAGTGATATGGTAGTCAGTGTTACTAATTCAGGTTATGTAAAAAGAGTCCCACTGAGTATGTATCGGGCACAAAAAAGAGGTGGTAAAGGTAGAGCGGGAATGAAAACTAATGAGGAAGACTTTGTGACTCAAGTTTTTACAGCTAGTACACACGATAACATGCTTTTCTTTTCTAAGAGTGGAATTGCTTATAAATTAAAGACCTGGAAAATTCCAGAGTCTTCGCCTCAAGCTAAGGGTAAAGCAATAGTAAACTTATTAAGCTTGAAGGAAAATGATAGTCTATCCAGTATCCTAGTTCTTCCAGAGAGAAATATTGACCAGTCAAATGAGTTTTTAGTATTTGCTACATCTGATGGAAGTATAAGAAAAAATAGTCTCGATGATTTTAAAAATATTCAAGCTAATGGTAAAATTGCAATGAAACTAAGTTCTGGAAATAGTATTGTTGGTGTCCGTTTGTGTGGAGATGGAGATGATATTCTTCTTTCAACAAGGCTTGGAAAATGTATTAGAACACCTGTCTCAAAGCTTAGAACCACAAAAAGTAGAAATTCCATTGGGGTGAGAGGTATAAAACTTTCAAATGATGATAGAATTATTTCATTATCAGTAATTTCCCACGTGGATGCAACGTCAGCTGAGGCAAAATCATACTTAAAGCTTTCCTCGAAAGAAAAAATTGAAATAAGTGATGAGGAAAGTGAGGGTACTGCAGATAATTTTGAAATAAGCCAAGACAGGTTTGATGAACTCAAAGCAAAAGAGCAGTTTATATTGACAGTAACAGAAAATGGATTTGGAAAAAGATCCTCCTCTTATCAATTTAGAATATCAAATAGAGGGGGATCAGGCATAATGTGTATCACGACATCACCGAGAAATGGTAATGTATTATCATCCTTTTCGGTCAATGAAGACGACGACATCATGCTTATTACAAAATCAGGACAGGTAATAAGATGCCCAGTAAAAGATGTGCGAATTGCCGGTAGAAATACACAAGGAGTAAGTATATTTAAGACAGAAGAGAATGAAAAAGTCGTTTCAGCTAGTAGAGTTGAGCTAGATAATTAAGAAATTACTAGAGCTCTTTTTACTTTCAATATATATTTCAGGCATGAAAAATGTTGGTATTTATCCAGGTAGCTTTGACCCGATCCATAAAGGTCACATAGATATTATTAATAGAGCAACTAAGCTCGTGGATAAACTTTATATTGCAGTCGCAGATAGTCCTCATAAACAACCGTTGTTTAATCTTGAGGAAAGAAAAGACATGATAGAAAATGAGTTTTCTTCAAATAAGGATATAGAAGTTATTGCTTTTGATAATTTACTTATTGATCTTGCAAATTCCTTAAAAGCAAAAATACTAATAAGAGGATTGCGTGTTGTGTCTGATTTTGAATATGAATTTCAAATGCTTGGCATGAATAGACAGCTAGATAGTAATATTGAAACAGTTTTTTTAATGGCTGATGCTCAAAGACAATCAATATCATCAAACTTTGTAAAAGAAATAGCTAGGCTTGGCGGTGACGTAAGTAATTTTACAAACAGTTTTGTGACACAAAAACTTAAAGATAAATTTTAAACAAATGAAATTAATTCAAATATTAACAGTTCTAATTACATTTTTAATTTCAACAATTGCACAAGGAGACAATATGTCAAAAGACCCGGAGAATACTATACAGATTGAACTTAAGAACGGCAATGTCGTTATTGAGTTATTACCAGAGGTAGCACCTAATCATGTTAATCGAATTAAAGAATTGGCAAGAGAGGGATTTTATGATGGTGTTCCTTTTCATAGAGTCATTGAAGGTTTCATGGCTCAAACAGGAGATGGTCAAAATAGAAATGGTACGGGTGGATCGAGCAAGGATGATTTAATGAGTGAATTTAATAATACACCTCACTTAAGAGGCACAGTATCAATGGCTCGTACATCTGATCCAAATTCTGCAAATAGCCAGTTCTTTATATGTTTTGCAGCAGCTCCTCATCTTGATGGTCAATACACTGTATTTGGCCAAGTCGTTCAGGGTATGGAATATATTGATAGTTTAAAAAGAGGGGCACCTGGCTCGGGTATCGTTGATGATCCTGACGAAATGATTTCTGTAAAGGTCTTATCAGACTTATAATTAATGGAATTAAGTCAGTTTGACTTTGATCTACCCAGTGACCTAATTGCTGATAGACCTGTTTCACCAAGAGAAACATCAAGAATGTTAGTAGGTCTAGAGCCTATTCAGGATGCTGTATTCACAGATTTTACAGATTATATCGGTAAGAAAGACTTAGTGATTGTTAATAATAGTAAGGTTATGCCAACTTATATGATTGGTAGCTACGAAGGTAAACAATTTAAGATCACTTTTCATAAACAAATTGATGAAAGAAGATGGCTTGCCTTTATAAAACCGGGAAAAAAAATAAAATTGAAATGTAAGTTAGATTTAGGAAAAAATGTATCATGTAAAGTAATTAGCAAAAAATCTAGTGGAGAATTTGAGTTAATTACTTCACTTGATGATAAGGAATTTATGAAATTTATATTAGAAAAAGGATTTATGCCTCTTCCACCGTATATACAAAAAATAAGAAAAAGTGATAAACAAGACTTTATTGATTATCAAACTGTTTATGCTCGTGAATATGGGTCAGTCGCTGCTCCGACAGCAGGTCTTCATTTCAATGATGCAACTATTAATGAGTTAAAAAAAAGAGAGCAAATTGAAGAAATAACTTTGCATGTAGGAGCTGGAACTTTTATGCCAATAAGGAATAATAAAATTAACGATCATAAAATACACTCTGAAAGTGGGACTATAACCGCAGATGTGATTCAGAGAATTAAAGACTGCAAAAGCAGTGGTGGTAAAATAATATCAGTTGGAACCACAACATTAAGACTGCTTGAAAGCGCTTTTTCAAATGATGATTTACATTACTTTGACGGTGAAACAGATATCTTTATTAAGCCTGGATATAAATTTAAGATAGTAGATATATTACTTACAAATTTTCATTTGCCGAAGTCATCTCTAATGCTGCTCGTAAGTGCTTTTGCTGGTTTTGAAAAGATACAAGCTCTTTATAAGCACGCAATTCAAGATAAATATCGTTTCTTTTCTTATGGCGATGTAAGTTTACTATTTAAAAATGAATGACTTTAATATTATCGCTGAAGAAGGCAAAGCCCGAAGAGGGGTTCTACAGACTCTGCATGGTAAAATAAATACGCCAGCGTTTATGCCTGTCGGCACTGCAGGTACAGTTAAGGGAATATTTACGGACGACCTTATAAAAACAGGTTCAGAAATATTACTAGGCAATACTTATCATTTGATGTTGAGACCAGGTTCTTCTGAAGTAAAGAAATTTGGAGGTCTACACAAGTTTATGAACTGGGACAAACCAATATTGACTGACTCAGGAGGATACCAAGTATTTTCACTTTCTAAATTAAGACAAATCTCTGAAGAAGGAGTAAATTTTAAATCTCATATTGATGGCAAAAATATCTTTTTATCTCCTGAGACATCAATGGATATACAGACAAATCTAAATTCTGACATTGTCATGACTTTTGACGAATGCACACCATTCCCAGCAGAATATCAAGAAGCTAAATCTTCAATGGAAATGTCAATGAGATGGGCTGAAAGATGTCATAAATATTTTTATAATATTAATAAAAATAAACTTTTTGGAATAGTGCAGGGAAGCACATATGAAGATTTAAGAAAAAATTCCTGTGAAATCTTAACTAATTTAGATTTTGATGGCTACGCGGTCGGAGGACTAGCGGTAGGTGAGCCACAAGATCAAATGTTTGAAGTACTGGATTATACTGTTCCAGCCTTACCAACTGAGAAGCCTCATTATTTAATGGGCGTTGGAAAGCCAGATGATATTATTGGAAGTGTCTCAAGAGGAATAGACATGTTTGATTGCGTCCTTCCAACCAGGAGTGGTCGCAATGGTCAGGCTTTTACAAAAAATGGTCCAATCAATATTAGAAACTCAAAATTTAAGAAACTTGACGAGCCTATTGATAAAAATAGTACAAATCCAATCTGCAGAGATTATTCTGCTGGTTATATACATCACTTATTCAATGCTAAAGAAATGCTTGGCGGAATGTTGCTTTCGTTGCACAACATATATTTTTATCAAGATTTAATGAGAGATATAAGAAACGCAATTGAAAATAAAACTTTTAAAGATTTTACAGAAGAATTTTTAGTAAATTATAAGAGTTGATTACTTACCTTTGAATTGAGCTTTCTTTTTTTGGATAAAGGACATCACGCCAATTTTGCTATCTTCAGTTTTTCCAGCAATTGTTTGGGCTTTACTTTCGGCAGATAATTGGTCCTCAAAATTATTAGAAAAACTATCCCAGTAAAGCTGCTTTATAAGTTTGAGAGCAACTGTCGGTCCTTCAGCTAATGTTTTAGCGGTCTCCATTACTGTTTTCATTAAAATTTCATCATCAACTACATGATTTATGAGGCCCCATTCTAAAGCCTTCTCCGATGAAACTTTTTCACCGATCATTGAAAATTCCATTGCCCTTGCCAAACCAATCTTTCGAGGAATAACGTAAGTCGAACTTGCATCTGGTACAAGACCAATAAATTTAAATGCCTGGTAAAAGTATGAAGACCTTGAAGCGTAAACTAAATCTCCAAAGACACCTAATGAACATCCCGCACCAGCCGCCACTCCATTCACAGCTGTTATGAGTGGAATTTGTAAGTTTTTTAAATCAATAAGAAAAGGGTGATAATATTCTTCAAGAGCTTGCCCCGGATCAATCTCGTCAAAGCTGGACTGTCCAGCCCCCTCGATTAGATTTGCTCCAGCACAAAATCCTCTACCTGCTCCTGTAATTACAAGGCATCTTGCTTCAATTTCACCGTTATTTATTTTTTTTATAATTTTGTGTAGTTCCGAAACCATCTCCATTGAGAGTGCATTTAGCTTATCAGGATCATTTAGGGTTAATACGGCAATATTGTTTTTTATTTCTAACTTTACAACGTCGGACATATATTATTAATACACCTTTAAAAGATAACAAAATAGTATATTTTTTATCAAATAAACATATAATTTTGGCGGAGGCTATTATGGGATTAGGTGGAATCAATACAGAAAGTATATATGCAGATATACCTTTTGAAGAATTATCAAGTAAATTAAATATTCTAAAACAAAGATATATTGATGGCAATATACCAGGGCTTGCTGAAAGAAAAGAAAGATTAAAAAAACTTATTGATATAGTTGAAGATAATAGTGATGCTTTTGGAGAGGCAATTCAGTCAGATTTTGGAACAAGACACCAACAAATTAGTCTTTTAGCTGATGTAAGAAGTACTCTCTCATTTGCTAATTATTCTTACAAAAATGTTTCTTCATGGATGCAACCTGAAAAAAGATCACCTAATTTTCCGCTCAATCTATTAGGAGCAAAAGCAAGAGTCCATTATCAGCCATATGGTGTTGTTGGCATAATCTCTCCATGGAATTTCCCAGTTAATTTAAGTATAGGACCATTAGTGGATGCATTTGCCGCTGGAAACGCAGCAATGATTAAACTATCAGAATTTGTACCGCGAACCAGTCAGTTAGTAGAAAACTTAATTAAAGAAAATTTTTCTGAAAGTGAAGTTGTAGTTATAAACGGTGCAATGCAAACTTCAATTGATTTCACAAAACTTCCATTTGACCATTTGATTTATACTGGATCAACTGACATTGCTAAAAAAGTATCATCAGAAGCTGCTAAAAACCTTGTTCCATTAACGTTAGAACTAGGCGGTAAATCACCTACCATAGTTAGTAAAAATGCAGATTTACAAAAAAGCATTAATAAAATTATGTTTGGCAAGTTGTTTAACGGTGGACAAATATGTGTTTCTCCGGATTATGGATTTATACCTGAAAATAAAATTAATGATTTTATCTCTGCTTCAAAAGAATTTGTTGGTGAAAAGTTTCCTACTATCAAGAATAATCCCGACTACACCTCTTTAGTGCACCAGTCTCATTATGAACGAGTTAGAGGATATATAGATGACGCAAGAGCCAAAGGAGCGGAAATAATCGAAATTAATCCAGCAAATGAGGATTTTTCTCAACAAGAACATCATAAAATACCTCCAACATTTGTTCTTAATGTCAATGATGATATGGAAATAATGAAAAATGAGATATTTGGACCAGTCATGCCTTTAATGACTTATAAAGATTTTGATGAGAGTATTGCTTATATTAATAAAAGGCCCAAGCCACTAGCCATGTATTATTTTGGATCAGATGACAATGAAATTAATCAGTTACAAAACAGGACATCGTCGGGCTCTCTAGTAGTTAATGAAACTATTTTTCAAACAGCCCAATATAATCTTCCTTTTGGAGGAGTGGGGTCAAGTGGTTCAGGATCTTATAGAGGCAAAGATGGATTTAAAAATTTTAGTCATAAAAGAAGTTTTTTCAAAGGTTCAAGTCTTATAGATGCAACTAAATTAATTTTTGCCCCATATGATGAAAAGACTGAAAAAAATATTAAAAGATTATCTTAAATAATTTCTGATACACTTAAATTTTTTGAATTTTCACTAATAAATTTAAATCTTAACTCAGGCTTCTTGCCCATTAATGAGTCTACCGATTTATGAGTTTTTTTCTTATCTTTTGAAGCTATTTGAACTCTTAATAAAGTTCTATTTTCAGGCGACATTGTTGTTTCCTTGAGCTGAGCTGGCATCATCTCTCCTAGACCTTTAAATCTATTAATAGTCACTTCTGAGTTTTTAAATTCTTTTTTAATTAATTCATCTTTATGCTTGTCGTTTACAGCATAAAAGGTACGTGAGCCTTTGGAAATTTTGTATAGGGGTGGTACAGATAAATATAGATGACCCTCATCAATAATACTTGGAAACTCTTTGTAGAAAAAAGCCATTAATAAAGTTGAGATATGGGCACCGTCTACATCGGCATCTGTCATGATAATTATTTTCTCATATCTTATATCTTTAGAATTATATTTCTCACCCCTTTTGCAACCAATTGCTTGAACCAAATCAATTATTTCTTGATTAGCATTAACTTTGTCTCTTCCGGCGCTGATAACATTTAAAATTTTCCCTCTAAGCGGCAAAATGGCTTGAGTCCTTCTATCCCTGGCCTGTTTTGCAGAACCGCCTGCTGAGTCACCTTCTACAAGGAAAATTTCTGTCCCTTTATTTCCATCAATTGAGCAGTCAGTAAGTTTACCAGGCAGTGTAGTTTTTTTTCTCTTTATATTTCTTTCTATAATTTGATTAGATTTGTCCTGCAGTCGTAATTGTGATCTATTGAACGCATAATAAAAGAGTTCCTCAGCAGACTTAGTTTTTTTTGAGAGCCACTGTTCAAACGCTAAGCGAGATTTTAATTCAATTTTTTTACCAGCCCCCACACTTGAAAGTTTTTCTTTTGTTTGCCCCTGAAATTCTGGGTTTTCAATAAAAGTAGAAATAATTGAACCCGAGGAGCCAAATAAATCTTCCTGATTAATTTGCGATGCTTTTTTCTCAAACTTTAATTTTGAAAAATCTTTAAAAGCCCTAAATATTCCAGTCTTAAATCCATTTTCATGGGTCCCACCGAGAGGTGTTTTGATGGTGTTACAATATGAAAGATTGATCATTTCTAGATTCTCAAACCAATTTACAATTCCTTCGATTTTGCCACTATCATTGTCAATTTCCTCATTGATGTAAAATGGTTCAGATAATATTGGCTCTTCAGGATTACAGAGACTATTCAAATAATCTTTTATTCCATCTGAATAATGCAGCTTATCTGAAAGAGGTATTCCTTTTACTGCCACTGACTTATTGCACGACCAGTTGATTTCAACATTAGGAATTAGATATGCCTTAGCCTTTGCCATATTGTAGATAATCGAGGCATCAAAGCCTATTTCATTACCAAATATTTCTGGGTCAGGTGAGAATGTTATTTTTGTTCCTTTTTTTAAAGGTCCTTTTAAGGTCGCTTTCAGTTTAGTTGTAGGATTACCTTGTTGGTATGTTTGAGAAAAGTATTTTTTATCTCGAGCAATCTCTAAGAAGAGTCTCTTTGAAAGAGCGTTCACAACAGAGATCCCAACTCCGTGCAACCCCCCAGAAGTTTTATAACTTGATTTGTTAAATTTACCTCCTGAATGAAGGGTAGTCATAATTACTTCTGCTGCAGACACTTTAAATTTTGGATGCTTATCAACAGGTATACCTCGTCCATTGTCAGAAATTTCAATTGATGAATTATCAAGAAGTTTTATTTCGACTTTGTTTGCATGACCCGCTACCACTTCATCCATCGAATTATCAAGTACCTCACTTACCAAATGATGCATCGCCGTAATATCGGTTCCACCAATATACATTCCAGGACGTTTTCTTACAGGTTCTAAACCTTCAAGGACTTCAATATCTTTTGCCGTATATGCAGCCTTAACTTTATTTGTTGTTAGGTTATTAGACCTTTTCTTTTTTAATGATTTTTTCTTTTGGTTCTTTTTTTTCATGATTAAACTATGACTTTAATAGATTCTTTACATTGTGTAATATTTAATTAGTCTAACAGTATGAAATTATTGAGAATTTAAGATGCCAGTTATTGAATCAAAAATCATGATCAATTCCAAGTCTTTTAAAAAGAATCAGGAAGATCACCAAATACTAATTGATGAGATTCGAGCTCTTGAAAAAAAGATTGCAGATAATTCAGCCCGTGCAAAGGAAAAGTTTGATAAACGTGGTCAACTTTTACCAAGAGCGAGGTTAGCAAAATTATTAGATCCAGGTAGCTTTTGGCTGCCACTATCAACGCTTGCAGGTTACAAAATTGGTGATGATGATGGTGATAAAAATATTGGCTGGGGCAATTCGATTAGTGGCATTGGCTATGTTTCAGGTGTTCGTTGTATGGTGGGCGTATCCGATGCTGGTATCAAAGGTGGAAGCGCATCAGCTATGGGAACAGAAAAAGCTTTAAGAGGAGCACAAATTATATTTGAAAATAAATTGCCCTTTATTCAACTAATTGAAAGTGCTGGCGCTAACCTTTTAAGACAAACAGATATGTTCATTAAAGGTGGTAGAAGTTTTGCTAATTTGTCTAAGATGTCTGCTATGGGTATACCAACAATTGGAGTTGTGCATGGATCTTCTACAGCTGGCGGCGCTTATCAGACAGGTCTTTCCGACTATATAATTGTTGTAAAGGAACGATCTAAAATATTTCTTGCAGGTCCGCCACTTTTAAAAGCTTCGTTAGGTGAAATAGCGACAGACGAGGAAATTGGTGGCGCTGATCTTCACTATGCTGTTTCAGGCCTAGCCGAATATATGGCGAAAGATGATGCGCATGCAATTGAAATTGCAAGAGATGTAATGAAAAATATTGGCTGGAATAATGATTTTGTCTCTACACAAAAAAAAGAATTTGATGAACCAGTATACTCACCTGAGGAATTAACAGGTGTTGTTCCAGTTGATTATAAAGTTCCATATGATTGCCGCGAGGTAATAGCAAGAATTGTTGATGGTTCAGATTTTCTCGAATTCAAAGAAGGGTGGGGCAAAACTCTTATTACAGGTCACGCGAGAATTCATGGATATAAAGTTGGTATTTTAGCCAACAATGGACCGATATTTTCTGAAAGTGCTAATAAGGCAACACAATTTATTCAGGTTTGTTCGCAATCCAATACACCTCTAATTTTTTTACAAAATATAACAGGCTTTATGGTCGGAACAAAAGAAGAAGCAAAAGGAATGATCCGTCATGGATCAAAAATGATTCAAGCAGTGACTAATTGCACGGTCCCCAAAATTACTTTACGTATCGGCGCTTCTTTTGGGGCTGGCGAATATGGTATGGCTGGTCGATCATACGACCCAAGGTTTCTATTTTCTTGGCCAAATGCAAAGATGAGTGTTATGGGAGGCGAACAAGCGGCTCGAACAATGGCTCAAGTTGCTTTAGAAGGAGCTGAAAAAAAAGGATTGGATCCCAAAAAAATATATGGTGAAAATTTAGAAATGCTTGAGGGCATGAAGCAAAAAATCATTGATCAATATAAAGAAGAGGGCGAAGCAATCTTTTGTTCAGCTAGAATATGGGACGATGGCATCATTGATCCAAAGGATACAAGAAAGATTTTAGGTGAAAGTTTAAATATTATATGTGATGGAGATAAAAGAGAACTCAAGCCAAACACATTTGGTGTAGCAAGAATGTAATTAATTTTTGCCTGGTAAAATATCAAGATACTTAGATATAATTCCAAGCATTACCTCGTCAGAGCCTCCGCCAATAGATCCCAGTCTTCCATCTCGATAAGCTCTTGAAATAGGTGTTTCATCCATATAGCCCATACCCCCCCAGAATTGTAAACATTCATCATTCACTTTTCTTGAGAGTCTGGTTGACTTCAACTTTGACATGGAAGCAAGCTTAGTACAGTCACCTCCATTAACATGAATTTCAATTCCTTTCCAAGTCAATGCTTTTAAAGCTTCAACTTCAGTCATGAGCTCTGATAATTTAAAATGAACAACCTGGTTATCTAGTATTGGTTTTCCAAATGTTTTTCTCTGTCTGGTATAGTCAATAGTTTGATTAATCGCTAATTCACAAGATGCATAATTTGCAATCGCTGCGTACAATCGTTCTTCCTGAAATTGCATCATTTGATAGATGAAACCTTTACCTTCTTCACCTACAAGATTTTTTTGTGGCACACGCACATCCTCAAAAAAAATTTCGGCAGTATCAGACGAATGCATTCCCATTTTCTTTAGTTTACGATTTATGGTAACACCTTTCGTTCTTTTGCCATTTTCTTTTAAGGGAACACAAATTAAAGACTTATTTAAATGTTTGTTTTTTTGGTCACTTTCTGTGTTAGCTAACATGCACATCCAGTCAGCTTGCGTACCATTGGTTATCCACATTTTTGATCCATTAATAATGTAATCGTCACCATCTTTTACAGCAAAAGTTTTTATTGCGGCCACGTCTGATCCAGCACTAGGCTCTGATACACCTAAACATGAGACGTAGTCTCCTGCTATTGATGGTTTGAGAAATTCATTGCAAAGACTTTCACTCCCAAATCTTGCAAGGGCAGGTGTTGACATATCTGTTTGGACACCAATCGCCATTGGCACCCCTCCACATTTAATATGAGCCATAGCCTCATTTAATACAGCTCCGTATGAATAATCTAGCCCTGCACCGCCATACTTTTCAGGTTTTGTAACTCCCAAAAAGCCTTGATCTCCTAATTTTTTGAATAATTCATGAGCAGGAAAAATTTCATTTTCTTCCCATTCGTCTACATGAGGATTAATTTCTTCTTCAACGAATCTTAATGCAGATCGTTTAAGTTCTTCATGTTCAGTCGTTAATTCCATAACCATACGTTATAACATCTTCTGCGCAGACGTCACCTCAAAATTAAAATTTTTAATTTATGTAGTACCCAAATTTTTTGGGTTAAACACTAAAATAATTTTTATACTCTATTGGATGAGGAGAATGTTCTAAATCGTAAACTTCTTCCATTTTCAACTCAATATAAGCATTTATTTGATCATCTGAGAAGACACCGCCTTCGGTTAAAAAGGTCCTATCTTTATCGAGAGACTCCAATGCTTCTCTCAGCGATCCACATACAGTAGGTAATTTTTTTACTTCACTATCAGAAAGTTCGTAAAGATCTTCATCGGCAGCAGCACCTGGATCTATTTTATTTTTTATTCCATCGAGACCAGCCATTAACATTGCAGAAAAAGCTAAATATGGATTTGCAGATGGGTCTGGAAACCTGACTTCTACTCGCTTACCGCTTGGATTATTTGAAATTGGAATTCGACATGATGCGGATCGATTTCTAGATGAATAAACAAGAATAACGGGTGCTTCAAATCCTGGTATTAATCTTTTATAACTATTAGTGCTCGCATTGGTGAACGCATTTATTGCTTTTCCATGTTTAATTATTCCCCCAATGTAATAGAGGGCAACCTCAGATAAACCGGCATACTTGTCACCAGCAAATAGTGGGTTGCCATCTTTCCAAATCGATTGGTGTGTATGCATACCGGTGCCATTATCCCCTTTGATGGGCTTGGGCATAAACGTTGCAGATTTACCAAAAGCATTGGCGACCATGTGAACTCCGTATTTATAAAGTTGCATAGCATCACCTTGTCTGAGAAGAGTATCAAATCTTAGACCAAGCTCATGCTGACTCGGGGCAACTTCATGATGATGTTTTTCCATTTTTAAACCAAGATTTTTCAGTTCTTCAAGAAACTCCGTTCTAAGATCCTGTGCACTATCAATTGGTGGAACAGGAAAATAGCCACCTTTGACTCCAGGGCGGTGTCCTAAATTATTGCTTTCATATGAACGACCTGAGTTATACGGTCCTTCCACACTGTCAACTTCAAACATCGATTTATTCATATCTACTTGGAATTTAACATCATCAAACACAAAAAATTCAGCTTCCGGACCCATGTAAATCGTGTCGCCAATACCGCTCGTCTTAAGGTATTCCTCAGCTCTTCTTGCAATTCCTCTAGGGTCTCTCTCATAAGGTTCTTTAGTAACTGCATCAAGGATGTCACAAAATACAATCATTGTAGGTTGAGCCGTAAATGGATCTATTATCGTTGTCGAGGGATCAGGCATTAAAACCATATCGGACTCATTAATGGTTTTCCAGCCCGATATTGATGAACCGTCGAAAAAAGCACCGTCCGCAAAAAGTTCTTCGTTAACAACGGAGCCATCTAAGGTGAGGTGCTGAAGTTTACCTTTTGGGTCAGTAAACCTCAAGTCAAGATATTTGACCTCACCATTTTGAAATTGTTTTAATATATCCTTTGCAGCCGTCATACTGGCTTAGGATATATTTATTTTGTCAATGTGCCAACGATATGTGAAACAATTTTGTATGGATCAGCATTTGAAGCGGGTCTTCTGTCTTCAAGATAACCGTTCCAATTATGTTCAACTGTATACACAGGTATTCTAATACTTGCACCTCTATCACTTACGCCAAAAGAAAATTTATCAATACTTTGCGTTTCATGGAGTCCAGTAAGTCTCATGTTGTTATCAGTTCCATAGACAGCAATCCCTTCTTCATGAACTTTACCCAACTTTTCACACATTGAAGTAAATAATTCTTCAGAACCACTACTTCTCATGGCCTCATTAGAAAAATTAGTGTGCATACCTGAACCGTTCCAATCGCCAGTTTTTGGTTTCGGGTGAAAGTTTATACCTACACCGTGCTCTTCAGCAATTTTCATAAGCAAATATCTACTCATCCATAAATCATCTGCAGCTTTTATTCCTTTTCCGAAGCATTGATATTCCCACTGTCCAAGCGCAACCTCAGCATTCGTACCAGTAAGTGAAATTCCAATATCAATACACGCTTTAAGATGGGCATCAGAAACTGCTCGTCCAACAACATTGTTTGCACCTACACCACAATAGTATTCGCCTTGCTCTCTTGGCGTTCCATCTTCCCATCCAAGTGGTTCTCCTGATTTTGGATCTGTAAGGAAAAATTCTTGTTCAAATCCAAACCACCATTCATCTGAAACAACCTCATCTGCAGCAGCTCTAAAATTTGATGGATGAGCTGTATGGTCTGCCGCTTGAACCTGTGTCATTACTAGATCATGTCCATTCGGATTTGAGTAAGTTTGAACAGGAAGAAGAAGGCAGTCTGAGCTTCCTCCCTCAGCTTGTTGAGTTGATGATCCATCGAACGACCAATCAGGCGCAGAAGTTTCGCTGGTGGCTTTTACTTTGCTCCGCATGAAAGGTTCTGGTGTATAACCATCAAGCCATATGTATTCATAAGTTTTTATATCTGACATTAAATATTCTCCCTTTTTAATTTGTTTTTATAAAGCATCCGATCCAGTTTCTCCGGTACGAATTCTCATAACTGTCTCAATATTTGATACGAAAATTTTACCATCGCCGATCCGGTTTGTGTTCGCAGACGATCTGATAGCATCTACAGCAGTGTCTACAAGATCATCCTGTAAGATAATTTCCAATTTTATCTTAGGAAGAAAATCACCATATTCCACACCAGTGTTTACTTCAGTAAAACCTCTCTGCCTTCCAAGACCTTTAGCTTCAGAGATTGTAATGCCTCTAACGCCTACTTTTTCAAGTGACTCCTTTACGTCATCGATTTTAAATGGCTTGATAACTGCTTCGATTTTTTTCATTTTATATGTGGTTTATTCTGATGTTTTATATCATTAATTTTCCGTTTGAAATTAAAATTAATGATAGTTTGTATATATAATGATTGAATGCCAAAATGACAGCTAGATTTGAGATGAATAATTATAATAAATCATTTTTAATTAATTTTAACAATGTTTTAAGTAATAAACTTAATATATGACTGAATATATACTTACGAACGAGGAAATGATGATAGCTGATAAGTTAACCATTGAAGATGGCATTTCTAGTAAGAAGTTAATGATGAATGCAGGTTCAAAAGTTTTTGAGAATTTGCCTAAAATCACAAATGGCAAAATTTTGATTATTTGTGGTCCTGGGAATAATGGTGGTGATGGCTATGTTGTTGCAAAGCACTTATTTGATTTAGGAAATGAAGTGAATATCTATTGCCCTGTAAACGATAAAGCTGAGACCGATGACAATACATTTTATAAAGAGAAAATAGATAAGAATTGTTTTGTTAAAAGTGTCGAGGATATTTCTTCTTATGATTTTATTGTGGATGCGCTTTTTGGCACAGGGTTATCGAGAAAGCTTTCTTATGAAATAATTGAATTTATCGAGAGAGTAAATAATTCTTTAGTCGATATATATGCAATTGATATTCCATCAGGTATTAATGGTAATACATCAGAAATTTTAGGTAACAGCTTTATTTGCAAAAAAACAATTACTTTTTTTAATAAAAAAAAATGTCATTATCTATATCCAGGTAAACTTAATTGTGGTGAAATAATAGTTGAAGATATAGGTATAGATCAAAAAGTTTTTAAACAAGTAATGCCAAAAATAAAAAAAAATGATCCTTCACTATGGATTAATAGCTTTCCTTTTCCTGTAGGTAGCGATCATAAGTATTCTCGTGGAATGCTCTTAATCAATGTCGGACCAAAATTTCAAACAGGCGCAGCCCGTTTAGCAGGTAGATCAGCCATGAGAGTAGGTGCTGGTGCAGTCATGTTAGTTTGTGATAAAGAGACTGCAGAAATTTTAGAACCACAAATTTCAATTGAATTAATTTCTGTTATAAAAGAAAAAAATGATTTTCAAAAAATTCTCAAAGATAAAAGGATTTCGAGTGTACTCGTTGGCCCTGGAAACGGTATCAATGATGAAACCAAGGCCAGGACACTTATGGCTTTGGCATTTGTTGACAATTGTGTTATTGACGCTGATGCCATCACCTGCTTTGAGGATAATCCCGAAGAATTATTCATCGATACTTACCCACACACAATCCTGACACCTCATGAAGGCGAGTTTAGAAGACTATTTGGTGAACAAATTGCTAGTATGAAAGACAAAGTTCTTAAATGTATTGAAGCTGCAAAAATAGCTGGCAGTATAATTTTACTGAAAGGTGCAGACACAATTATAGCAAGTCCTGATGGAGAAATTGTAATTAATTCAAGTGAAGCTCCTTATTTGGCAACAGCTGGATCTGGTGATGTTTTGGCTGGAATCATATCTTCTCTTGTGGGAAAAAATAAAATGAGGGCATTTGACGCGGCCTGTGCTGGCGCATATATTCATTCAAAACTGGGGGAATTAATTGGCCCGGGACTGATAGCTGAGGATATTATTGACAACATTCCTTTGATGATTAAAAAACTCAACTCCTATGCAAAAAAAACTAATTAATATATTTAAATATTTAATTATTTTAATGTTTCTGAACTATGGTCCGCTTTATGCAGATGAGCCTTCTTACACTGTTCAAACTGAGTCTACAAAATTTATTGGTTCAATAGCCAAAGAAAAAAATAACAATAAAAATATTTCATTTCTTGGAATACCTTTCGCTCAACCTCCTGTTAATGAGCTAAGATGGAAAGCGCCAAGAGATCTAACTAATGTTCCTGAAACCTTTGATGCAACAAAATTACCTAATCGATGCATGCAAGTGAGTAATTTTTACGATTCCATGGATGGCATTGAGGGAGGGTCAATTATTGGCTCTGAAGATTGTCTTTATTTAAATATTTATGTATCTGAAAGGGCACTTAATAGTAAAGAAAACTTGCCAGTAATGTTTTGGATTCATGGTGGAGGTAATACTTGGGGGTATTCAGCATCTAACATTTATACATCTGGAGATTTTGTATTAGAACATGATGTAATATTAGTCACAACTAACTATCGGTTAGGACCATTTGGATGGTTTGCTTACAGTGGTCTCAATCAAAGTTCAGGTAACCCACTTGATAGCACAGCTAACTTTGGGACACTTGACATAATAAAATCTCTCGAATGGGTAAATAAAAATATATCCCATTTTAATGGTGATCCGAATAACGTGACGATCTTTGGGGAATCTGCTGGCGCGAGAAATGTAATATCTTTGATGTCGTCACCACTGAGTGAGAATTTGTTTGAGAGAGGCATATCTCAGAGCGGTTATCTTGGGTCAGATACATTAGAATATGCTGAAAATAATGATAGAGCTGGTTCAATAAGTTTGCTTAAACATCTTAAAAAATCAAAAAATTTAGAAATCTCAGATCAAGAATTATCTGATTTTATAAATGATAAGAGTTCTTCGATTAATTTTTTACGCCATGCAAGCGCAAATGATATTATTTCCTATTACCGTCCAAGAAATGATAGTGGAGGCTTGATCGATGTTCCCAATGTAATCCCTGATGGAATTGTAATTCCAATGAAGGGTATATATGGCGTTTATCGTGATGGAGATATGCATGATAAGCCTATGATATTTGGTTCCACCAGAGATGAGGACAAGCTCTTTATGTTTGTCAATGATGATTTTGTTGAGAGACCACTTTCAATTTTAAGTCCTATTTCAGAGTATTTTGAATTGTATGTAAAACCTAAGGATCCAAAATTCTATGATGCTTATGGTAAATATATGGCTGAGTCATGGAAATATGGCGCCGTTGATTTGCCTTCAAAGTTCACATCGACAAATAAGAATTCAAATGTATACGCGTACCGATTTGACTGGGATGAACAGAATTCTGATTTAGGACTAGATTTATTACTTGGTTTCAACGTTCCTGGAATTAACCTGAATCTTGATCTACCAAATTTATTGGGTGCAGGTCATGCTATGGAAATAGCTTTTATTTTTAAATCAGGTGGCCTGTTAGGCGAGAGCTATGATGCAATTACAGATATAATGTATAATGAAAATAATAGATTAACTGATTTAGATCTCTCTACAAAAATGGGACAATATTGGGTCAATTTTGCATATGATGGAAATCCTAATTCTGCACCTTATAATATGAGCACTGAATGGATGCCGTGGGATGAGCTATCAGGTAAAAAGAGGTTTATTGTTTTCGATTCAATAAATGATAAAGGAATCACAATGTTTAATAATACTCTTTCGGCAGACTCCATATTGCAGGGTATAGCAAGTGAAAACATATCTCTTACGCAAAAGTGCCATATCATTAACAAAATGTTTAATAGAACGACTCTAACACAGACTGAAGTTGATGATATTTATGCAAGTTTTATGAGCGGCAAATGTAATAAAGCCTAAATTTTCGCAAGTTCTACCTTATAGCCATCTACAACACTGATTTCTTGAATACCATCTATGTGCATTTTTAACATTTTATACTCCTTCTTTTCTTTAACTATTTTACGAGCATCTTCTTCGTCTTTTGCACAAACAAATATATTTGTGTGCCCTTCATAAAACCCGTCAGATATATTAGGGTCATAGAAGCCTGTATGGACTTGAAATAATTTCATATTAATTAATACATCATGAAAAAAGAAAACTTACCATCTAAAATTTGCCCTGTATGTAATCGTCCGTTTAATTGGAGAAAAAAATGGAAATTAAATTGGGATAGGGTTATTTACTGTTCAAAAAAATGTGCTGGATTGAAAAAATCTTAGACAATATTCCTTTTTTTTCCTTTATAAAAAGAATTTATGTTCGCAATTAATTGATTAATGGCTTCCTGAAGAGTTTCCTCTGAGGCCCAAGCCGTATGAGGCGTCCAAATAAAATTTGATTGATTCAAAATGGTATAGTAAGCATGAGAAGAATTAGGAGGCTCTTTAGTCGCAACATCAATACCCGCACCTGCAATAATATTTTTCTTTAACGCTTTTACTAAATCTTTCTCGTTAACAATTCCACCTCTAGCAGTATTAATAAGAATTAAATTTTTTTTCATAAGTTTCAATTCCTTTAAGGTAATTAAATTTTTTGTATCTTTATTTAGAGGACAATGGACTGATAAGTAATCAGCCGAGGTAATAAATTTTATAAATTGTGTATTTGTATATTTACGAACTGAAAAATATTTAACCTTCATACCAAAAGCTCTTGCTAACTTTCCAACTTTTAAGCCTATTGAGCCTTTGCCAATAATCCCAAGTGTTTTGCCATGCAAATCGTTAATTTTTCTACTTAATAATGCAAATACTTTTCTTTGTTGCCATAATTTTTTACTTATATCTTTTTCAAGACCTTTGATATTTTTAGATAACGTAAGCATTAAAGTTAAAACATGTTCTGAAACTGAAACAGAGGCATAGTTTCTTAGATTGCATACTGATATATTGTGCTTTTTACAGTAATCTAAATCAATTATATTTGTACCTGTGGCTGTAATAGCAATAAGCTCTAAATTCTTTGCAGTACATAAATTATATTTATTTAATTCAACTTTATTAGTAATAATAATATTTGCTTTTTTAATTCTTTTTTTTACATCTGAGATACTTGTAAATTTGTAGCTTTTCCAATAGTGGTTGAAATCAAGTTTAGGGAATAAGATATTTTTTGGAAAAGTTGAACTATCAAGAAAAACAATATTTTTCATAATTTCAGATAAACTATAGCATCAAATTTAAATATTTTACTGTAAACATCTAAAAAATAGTCTATTTTGCATTTTCTATTAATCGCGGATATGGTGGAATCGGTAGACACGCTGGTTTTAGGTACCAGTGAGGCAACTCATGGGGGTTCGAGTCCCTCTATCCGCACCAAAATGTTATGGAATATAAAGAAATTACAAATAAAGGTTTAAAAAGGGCTTATGAATTCATAGTTGAGGCAAAAGAGTTTGCTGACAGTATAGATTTAAAAATCAATGAAGTAAAAAAAACAATTAAAATTGATGGATTTCGCCCTGGGAAAGTTCCAAATAATATTATTTTGCAAAAACATGGTGAGGCAATAAACAGTGAAGTCATTAATGCCTTAATACAGCAGAAAGTATCAAAAATTATCCAAGATAATAATCACAGACCGGTATCACAACCAAAAGTTAATTTTAAAAATGAAAAAGATGTTAAACAAGATGAAGATAAATTATTTGAAATTGAATTTGAAATATTTCCAGATATTAAATTAGCTAATTTTGAAAAAATCGAAATTAGCTCCATATCAGTTAAGCTTGATAAAAAAGAAGTTGATAAAAGAATTGATTTAATTGCTAAGTCCCAAAGAACCTACAAAGAACAAAAAGATGACTACAAGGCTAAAAATGATGACTCTGTGTTACTTGATTATGAAGGAACAATAGACGGAAAAAACTTTGATGGTGGCAAAGCAGAGAGTCAAACAATAATTATTGGATCAGGACGGTACCTGAAAGACCTTGAAGAAGGTCTAATTGGAACAAAAAAAGGAGATAATAAAAAAGTAAAGGTACAATTTCCAAAAGATTATTCAGCAAAAGAACTTCAAAATGCCGAAGCTATTTTTGAGTGCATCATTAAAAAAATCAGTTCACCCGAAGAAGCAAAAGTAAGCGATGATTTTGCTAAAACCATGGGAGCATCTGACCTTAAAGATCTAAAGTCAAAGGTAGAGGCGCAAATGCAGAGTGAATATAATGATCTTACTAAAAATCTTGATAAAAAGAATTTATTTGAAAAATTACAAGAAACACACACCTTTGATTTACCGGCTGATTTAATTGAGGCTGAGTTTAATAATTTAAAGGAGAACTACCTAAGATCACAAAATCCATCTTCAATAGATCATCAAAAAGAAATTAAGGATAATAAACTCACAGCAGATAACGAAAAAAAGTTCAGAGAAGATGCAAAAAATAGAATTGAACTTGGACTTATTTTGCAAGAAGTTGGCAAAGCTCACAATATCACAGTAACACCGGAAGAGATGAATAAAGCATTATTTGAGTACGCCAGCAATTTTAAAGGACAGGAACAAAAAGTAATTGATTATTATAAAAATAATCAGGAAGCATCTATGCAATTGCAGGCGCCTATTTATGAAAATAAAATTGTAGACTTTATTTTAACTAAGGTTAAATTGAAAAAAAATGAGGTTGACGTTGATTCGTTTATAAAACTTTATAATAATTTAAACCAGCCAGAAAAAAAACCGACAAAAAAGAAAAGTGTTAAAAAGAAGACTGTAAAGAAAAAAGCTAAGTAAAATTTATGGATGCAGACAAAATATTCGATCAACTTGTTCCCATGGTTGTTGAACAAACTGGAAGAGGGGAAAGAGCGTTTGATATATATTCAAGACTTCTTAAAGAAAGAATTATCTTTCTTGTAGGACCTGTAAATGATCACATGGCGTCACTGGTTTCAGCTCAGCTTTTATTTCTGGAATCTGAAAATCCTGAGAAAGAAATTTCTTTATATATAAATTCCCCAGGCGGGGTTGTTACCGATGGTTTAGCAATTTATGATACAATGCAATTTATTCAATCTCCAGTTTCAACGCTATGTTTTGGTCAGGCAGCATCTATGGGATCATTTTTGCTAGCTGCAGGTGAACAAGGGAAAAGATTTGCGCTTCCTAATAGCCGTATAATGGTCCACCAGCCTTCTGCGGGCTTTAAAGGTCAAGCTACAGATATAGAAATACATGCGAAAGAAGTCTTAGCAATGAAGTCTAACTTAAATAAGATTTATGCTAAACACACCGGTCAGACAGTTGAGGCAATTGAAGAAGCACTTGATCGGGACAACTTTATGTCACCTGATGAAGCTAAGAAATTTGGTATTATTGATAGTATTCAAGATAAAAGAATTCCCCCAAAAACTGAGAAATAGCGTCAAATAATCTCTTTAATCCACTGTTTATAAACACTTTTTTTTACAATTTTTTCAAAATCATTTGTTTTTTAATCATTAAAATGTTTTCCTAGTAAATTATTGATTCGAAATAATATTTATGAGTGAAAGTAGTAACGATAATAAAAATAAAAATACGCTATATTGTTCTTTTTGTGGAAAGAGTCAGCATGAAGTAAAAAAGCTTATTGCAGGTCCTACTGTATTTATCTGTGATGAATGTGTTGAATTATGTAATGACATCATTCAGGAAGAAAACAAAGAAACTAAGGCCAAGTCTAGTAGTAGAATACCAACACCAAAAGAGATTTGTGCAACATTAGATGATTTTGTTATTGGCCAGAAAGACGCAAAATATAATCTTTCTGTGGCTGTGCATAATCATTACAAACGAATAGAGCACTCTTCTTTTAAATCTGATGTTGAACTTTCAAAATCAAATATTTTGCTTATTGGCCCCACTGGATGTGGAAAGACATTATTGGCTCAGACACTGGCGCGCATATTGGATGTACCGTTTACAATGGCCGATGCAACAACATTGACTGAAGCGGGTTATGTTGGAGAGGATGTAGAAAATATAATCTTAAAATTATTACAAGCCTCTGACTATAATGTCGAAAGAGCCCAACGTGGTATTGTCTACATTGACGAAATAGATAAAGTCAGTAGAAAATCTGAAAACCCATCCATTACAAGAGATGTTTCTGGTGAGGGTGTTCAACAGGCCTTGTTAAAAATAATGGAAGGAACAGTTGCAAGTGTTCCTCCACAAGGTGGGAGAAAACATCCACAACAAGAGTTCTTGCAAGTCGATACAACAAATATTTTATTTATTTGTGGCGGAGCCTTTTCTGGCTTAGATAAAATAATTAATAAAAGATCAAAAGGTACAGGCATTGGTTTTCAAGCAAATGTTAAGAGTCACGAGGAAAAAACTTTAGGAACTAGTTTAATGAATTTAGAACCAGAGGATTTGTTAAATTATGGATTGATACCTGAGTTTGTGGGCCGACTGCCTATTGTGACGACATTAACCGATCTTGATGAAGAGTCACTTGTAAAAATTCTGCAGGAGCCAAAAAATGCACTAGTGAAGCAATATCAAACTCTTTTCAAGATGGAAGACGTCAAGTTAATTCTATCTAATGACGCCTTGGGAGTTATTGCTAACAAAGCAATTGAGAGAAAAACAGGCGCCAGAGGTCTAAGGTCGATTCTTGAAAATATACTATTAGATACAATGTTTGAACTGCCATCTCTTGAAGGGGTTGAGGAAGTGGTTATCAATGCTGAGGTCGCTGAGGGCAGAGCACGACCACTTTACACATATTCGGACAGTAAAAAGGCTTCAGAAACAAGCGCTTAGCCTTCTCAATCGTTTATATTCTTGAAAATGTCAATTTTATGCACATTTAAGATATGTGATAGGAATTATTAACTTTACTTAAGATAACATTAATTTTCTTATCGAATGTAAACATATTTGAGTCATTTATTTAATGGTTGAAAAAAATATCCCAGTATTGCCTCTTAGAGACATTGTTGTGTTTCCTCACATGGTCGTACCCCTATTTGTAGGTAGAGATAAATCTGTCAAAGCTCTTGAAAAAGTCATGGCGGGTGACAAAAGAATAATGTTGATTACTCAAAAGAGAGCAGCAGTTGATGATCCTAAAAAAGATGATCTGTTTGACTTTGGAACAGTAGCAAATGTACTGCAGCTGTTAAAATTACCTGACGGCACAGTAAAAGTTTTGGTTGAAGGAATGCAAAGAGCATCCATCAACATGTTTACAGACATGAATACGCATTTAGAGTCGAATATCGATTTAATTGAAGAAAATGTAGACTCAACAGATAAAAAATTAAGAGCACTATCAAAATCAATCACTGAATTATTTGATAAGTATGTAAATCTTAATAAAAAAATCCCCCCTGAAGTATTGGGTACTATAAATGAGATTGATGATCTATCAAAGCTCAGTGATACCATAGCGTCTCATTTATCTATTAAGCTATCTGACAAACAAGAAATTCTAGAAGCGATGGATTTAACAAAACGTTTCGATAAGATTATGAGTTTTATTCAAGCTGAACTTGATGTGATGCAAGTTGAGAAAAAAATTAGAGGTCGTGTTAAAAACCAAATGGAAAAAACACAAAGAGAATATTATTTAAACGAGCAAATGAAGGCTATTCAAAAAGAACTTGGCGAAGGCGAAGATGGCAAGGACGATGTTCAAGAATATGAAGAAAAAATTGAAAATACAAAATTATCAAAAGAAGCAAAAGAGAAATGTTATGCAGAAATAAAAAAATTAAGATCAATGAGTCCAATGTCTGCTGAATCAAGCGTGATACGCAATTACCTTGATTGGGTCCTAACAATTCCATGGGGTAAAAAAACAAAGGTTAAAAGAGATATTAACTTTGCAGAGAAAGTTTTAAATGAAGATCACTATGGATTAGAGAAAGTGAAAGAGAGAATTCTTGAGTATTTAGCGGTACAACAAAGAATAAAAAAAATGAAAGGGCCAATCCTATGTCTTGTGGGTGCTCCGGGCGTAGGCAAAACATCCCTTGGTAAATCAATTGCACGAGCTACGGGAAGAAAATTTGTGAGAATGTCATTGGGAGGCGTCCGTGATGAAGCTGAAATCAGAGGACATCGACGAACGTATATTGGTTCACTGCCAGGTAAGGTTTTACAAATGATGAAAAAAGCAGGTTCATCTAACCCATTATTTTTGTTAGATGAGATTGATAAGTTAGGCGCAGACTATCGAGGTGATCCATCTTCGGCGTTACTTGAAGTTCTTGATCCAGAACAGAACAACTCTTTTAACGATCATTATTTGGAGGTTGATTATGATTTGTCTGACACAATGTTTATTACAACAGCAAATACATTAAGAATGCCCCCAGCGCTTCTTGATAGAATGGAAATTATTCGCATTGCTGGCTATACAGAAGATGAGAAAGTCGAAATTGTTAAACAGCATCTTGCACCACAAATGCTTGAGAAACATGGACTTAATAAAGAAGAATTAACAATTCATGATACAGCTATTCTGGGTTTAATCCGATACTACACAAGAGAAGCTGGAGTTAGAAGTCTTGAGAGAGAATTATCAAACCTAGCACGCAAAACGGTCAAAAAGATTGTGGCAGGCGAAATTAAATCGATCACAATTGACGAAAATAACTTACACGACTTTGCTGGAGTAAGGAAATTCAAGTTTGGTGAAATCGACAACGATGACCAAGTGGGAATAGTTACTGGCCTTGCATGGACTGAGGTTGGCGGAGATATATTACCAATTGAGTCAGTTATAATGCCGGGTAAAGGAAGAATGACGATTACTGGTAAATTAGGTGATGTGATGAAAGAGTCAATTCAAGCTGCAAAATCATACGTGAGATCTAGATGTATTGATTTTGGAATTAAACCAACGATTTTCCCAATGAGAGATATCCATATACACGTCCCCGAAGGGGCAATACCTAAAGATGGTCCGTCAGCAGGCTTAGGCATGGTTACTTCAATCGTATCAGTACTGACAGGAATTCCAGTGAGGAAAGATATTGCAATGACGGGTGAAGTTACCCTCAGAGGGAAAGCACTGGGTATTGGTGGATTAAAGGAAAAATTATTAGCTGCCTTAAGGGCAGGCACAAAAACAGTAATTGTTCCAAAAGAAAACGAAAAAGATATGGCTGAAATTCCTGATAACGTAAAAAATGGCCTTGAATTAATATTCGTTGATAATGTAGACGAGGTATTAAAGATCGCTCTAACAAAGCCATTGTTGCCGATTGAATGGGATGAGGATGAAACAGTAAAGTCATCTGGAGATTTAAAGGAAGAAGATGCTGAAGTAGATGCAGACAATCCTATAACTCACTGATTCAGATCATATTTTCTTTATTTTTAACAATATTTTTTCGTTTTTAGCAGTTTTCCAAGCCTTTTTCTTGACTATATTTATCGGTTCAGATCTCATAGTTATATTACGAATCAAAACCCTAGAAAAGGGGGGGATTATGAATAAACAAGACTTAATAGCAAAAGTAGCCGAAGTTACAGGAATGCAAAAATCAGACTCAGAAAAGGCTGTAAATGCCGTTTTTGATCAAATCACTGACACTCTTAAAGCTCGGGGCGAAGTGAGATTAGTAGGCTTTGGCACATTTAAAACCTCAATCAGAAAGGCATCACAAGGACGAAATCCGCGTACGAATGAAGTCATTCAAATACCGCAGTCAACAAGACCGAAGTTTACTGCTGGTAAAGGTTTGAAAGAAGCTGTTAATAACGCAGGTGGTGGGGGCATGGAAATGTAATTTCTGCCACTAGCGAAATTTATTTTAAAAACCCGATCGGATTAAAACGATCGGGTTTTTTTTACTGTGAAACTCAACTAAAATGGATATATTACAACTTTTCCGGGCGATTAGCTCAGCTGGAAGAGCGTCACGTTTACACCGTGAATGTCGGCAGTTCGAACCTGTCATCGCCCACCATTTCCCACGAGATGGAATGACAAAATATTTGTGGGGGTGTAGCTCAGTCTGGTTAGAGCGCCTGCCTGTCACGCAGGAGGTCGCGGGTTCGAGTCCCGTCACTCCCGCCATTGATTTTTTTAGACGAATCTAAGAAGCTGATATAATGATTGAAAATTTTGGCAACATCTATTTATTTATACTTCATATTATCATGACGGCACTATTTGGCATCTATACCTTTAGAGCCCTTTTTGCACCTGAAGGTATGGCTAAGGAATTTAATATGGACCAAAGCAGTGTGTATATGGTGCGTGTTCTTGGAACCTTTGTGGCTCCTTTTTTCCTGATTGGTATTTACTTAATTTTTAGACCCAACGGACCTGAAGGAGCTTGGGTTTATTATAATTTAATATTTATAAACTTCGTTATTCTCTCTATTTACGACACGACGTTTTATCTTAAAAAAATAGACCAAGACAAAGGTGCTAAAAATTCAGTGACAGACTTAGCGGTTAATACATTTACTTTAATAGCATCAATCATCTTAATTCTTGGATTGTCTGATAAAATTTATCAATAGTTAATTCAATAATATTCTACTTCTAAGCTGGCTTGATCCCTCTAGTATTCTTGTCGTAGGGCGGCTAAAATAAGAGTCAGCATCAAATGAGTAAACTTTTTTTTCTTTAAATGCCTTGAGGTGATTTATTCGATTATCTTTCAATAATTGTTTTGAAAAAATTGAATTTTGTTCACCATTGTAGCCACAACAAATCAGGGCAATCGCAAATGGATCAGAGTCGATTATTTCATCAGCGGTCAATACTCTCGATTGATCACCAGTTTTACCAATTGCTGATTTAAAACCAGCTAACTCAATTTGCTCTGGAACCCAATGGCCAGCTGAAAAATAGGGGTCAATCCACTCTAAGCAAAGAATTGGATAATCGTATTTTGTTTGACGTTGCAAAATGTCTTTTTTATTTCGAGCTTGATCAACATGACTTTTAGCTTGGTTTATTGAATGAAGCTCATTCCCAAGCGTAATAATATCATCACAAATACCGTCAAAAGTTCTACCATTTAAAGAAATGATTTTTGTAGATGCGGGTAGGGTACATAATGTCCCTTTTAATTCGACTTCAATCTGATTACTTGAAATTGAGCAGACATCGCAAATACCCTGAGTAATAATAAAATCTGGCTTTAACTCATTTAACCGTTCAGTATTTATTTGATATAGAGTCGCATTACTCTGGAGTGTTTCTCGAACCTGATGATCAATTTCACCCTGAGAACCAGTGGGATCAATGGATGAACTGGACACTTTTTCTATTTTATCAATTTCCTTTGGATAATTACATTCATGACTAATGCCAACTAAACGTGAACCTAAACCAAGCTCAAAGACTATTTCACTAGCGCTTGGAGTTAAGCTTATAATCCTCATTGACTAGATTATTCGTGCTCACCGTCTTTACCTCTGAAAAATTTTAAATCATAAATTTGAGGTTTTTTCTCAGCAGTAACAAAAACAAATATTGTAATGAAAAGAGCAGCGATCAATAAAGCGTGGGCAATTGCGGTAAAGCCAAACACATAAATACTCTCAACGATATAGAGAGAAAACACACCACTCCACATAAAGGCAAGGATTTGCATAATCATATGACGAATTTTTAAGTTAGTTATGTTCTTTAATGGATTTACACTGGAATCCATTATGGGCGACCAAAAACTTTTAAATAATTCTAATATTTTTTTCATTTGTATATTATTGAAATAATGTTGCTGTGTCTTTAACGTCCTTTAAAAATTTTTTTCTTACCTTGTCTGTGACAAAAGGAACAGCAAAGTAACGTTTGTAAAGAATACTCTTGATACCACATATATGAAAAACGCCTCTTTTCAAGCGTCGAATGGGCAAATTCAGAAAGAATGTGGTTATCGCTAAACGGGGTGAGCCATACGTACAGAATATAATAGCTTTTTTATTGCCTAAGTTACCTTGTGGGTACCCATAGTTTCCGACAAGTTGTTTGAAAGTGAAAGCCCATGGTGGCGCTAGAACTTTATCAATCCATCCTTCCAGGATAGCAGGCATCCTAAAATTCCAGATAGGTGCAATCAAGACAATAGTATCGCTTGCTTCAATTCTTCGTCTGTGATCAAGAACATCAGGACCAGGGTTACCACCTGCAAAAACAGGATCAAATTTATCTTTATAAAGATCAACTATATCAACATTATGTCCAGCTTTTTTAGCGCTTTCAATAAATGTATCTCTTATGGCCGCGTTAAATGAATTGTCATCATAATGACCATAAACTATAAAAAATTTTTTAGTTTTTCTTTCTCTCATTCTGTTTTTTCTTAATCGACATTATGGTCTGATTCTTCCTCATTTTATTGTAAAATTTTGTTAATTTTGGATAATTTTCTAAAAATGAGTCCTCTTCAAGCCATGATAAAAGAGTAAATAAATAAAAATCTGCGAAAGATATTTTATCACCAATTAAATAAAGATCCATCATGCCCTCCAAAAACCCTAAATAGATATTAATAATTTCTTTCGCTTTATCTGCGAGATCATTTTCGTTATTTGCCGATACATACTGATCTGGATGGTAAAATAATAAAATCACCGGATAGAAGGACGAGGACATAAACGCCATAACTTCATGAAATTTCGCTTGTTCCTCATCGTTAAAAGACGAATTCAATTGATTATTTTTATCTAAAAAATGATAGATAATAGCAAGACTTTCTATCATATATTCGCCATTAGGTAATTTTATCATGGGTACCCTTCCAAGTGGATTATGCTTCTGCAAATCCGTACTATTCTTAATATTGTCAGTATCCATTTCTATAAAATCGTAATCAATTGATAGCTCATGGCACACGTATTCAATGATGTCTGAACCAGTCTCTGGTCTCCCAAAGACTTGATATTTATTCATTATGGACAGCCAACTTTTGGCAATTCAACGTCTATTGAATAAATTTTACCTGATAGTTTAGAGCTTGCTTCCTCTGGATCAGATGTATCCGCTGTACACACGAAGAGCGTCTTACCCTCATTGCCTCCTAGCATACAAGCATATGCTCGATTAGGTGTTGCAATTCTATTTGTTATTTTGCCGCCTTCTTCGTACCTTATAACTTCAGAGGTGGTTGGGGAGGCAACCCAAACACCCATTCCTTCGTCTAAACATATTCCATCCGGTACTGGAAAAGGCATTCCGCTACCTTCTTTTGGGTAGATTCCTAGAAAACGTGAGCAACGAGAAATGAAATAGTAATATCTAGGTATCATCTGAGCCCACACTCGTCGATTTGACAAATTCCCATCTTTATTGATTAAAAATGAGGTTAATCTTCCAGCATAGGTTTCGCCAATTATTAGTTTTTTTCCATCAGGTGTAATCACTGTTCCGTTTGGAAAGTCTAATCTTGATGCAACTACCGACGCATTGCCCCTTGTATCAACTCTAATAAGGACAGTGGGCGTTACACCCTTACCGTGTTGATAAGTTCCGAAATTTCCTACATATGCATTACCATTTACATCAATAACCATGTCATTGCATCGGTATGGCGTTAGATTTGACAAGTCTGCATATAGCTCAAGGTTATCGTCTTTGATTTTCATTAATTTACGGTCCAACATGGAAACAACAATCATATCGCCGTTTGGCAGCCATCCTAGACCTGAAGGCTGATTTGGAACATCAGCTATTTTTTTTTGGTTCCCAGAGCTATCTATTGACATTACTGATTTTAAAAAAAAATCTGAAAAATATAGATTTCCGTCCCGCCATCGTGGACCTTCAGCATAATGAAGATTTTCTGCCACTAATTTAAACATCTAGTTATTATATGATTGAATTAACTAAAACTAAGCTTTTTTCCTATTTTTTAAGTAATAATTTTATGGGCAAAATTTTTGTATAATTTTACAGTCTCTGACGAATGGTATGTTTTTGGCTTAATTCTTTGCTTTTTTATATTTTTTTAGTTAAATAGGCCATTATAAGGTTTTATTTTTAATATTTAAGTATTTTTATCTTAAATAAATGGATAAATATCAATCGCTAACGGTAGGGATGCCTAATTTGTTCATGTTTTTCATTGTATTCAAGATATTTAGATATATATTTCCGTTGATACTAATACGATTCTTATAACCTATGGATTATGCACTAAGTGAATATATGCCAATACTTATTTTTATGTTGGTGGCGCTAGCGATCAGTTCGTTATTTGTTTTGGCCAATTATCTTGTAGCCGTAAATAATCCTGATCCTGAAAAAAACTCTGCCTACGAATGCGGTTTTGAGCAATTTGGAGATGCAAGAATGAAATTCGATGTACGGTTCTATCTCGTTACATTGCTCTTCATTATTTTTGACCTCGAAGTAGCCTTTTTATTTCCATGGGCTGTTACATTCGGAACTTTAGGCCTGTTTGGCTTTATCTCTATGATGATTTTTTTGGGTGTTTTGACAATAGGATTTATCTATGAATGGAAAAAAGGTGCATTAGAATGGCAATGACACCCGCTATAGAAGAAACAAGTCCTGAGCTAGAGAGACTTAAAGAACTTTACGCCGATAAAGGCTTTGTCGTCACAAATATTAATAACCTCATTAATTGGGCCAGAACTGGCTCACTTCATTGGATGACTTTTGGATTGGCTTGTTGTGCAGTTGAAATGATGCACGTCGGCACGCCGCGCTATGATGTGGAGAGGTTTGGTGCAGCGCCGAGAGCATCGCCGCGACATGCAGACGTACTTATAGTTGCAGGCACTTTAACCAATAAAATGGCTTCAGCTTTACGTAAAGCTTACGATCAAATGCCAGAGCCACGTTATGTTATTTCAATGGGGAGTTGCGCAAATGGTGGCGGTTATTATCACTATTCGTATTCAGTTGTTCGAGGCTGTGATCGTATTATTCCAGTAGATGTTTATGTGCCGGGATGCCCTCCAACTGCAGAGGGATTGCTCTATGGGCTCTTACAATTACAAAAAAAAATCAGAAGAGAAGGTAATATCAAAAGGTAATGACTGGTCAAATCGAATTAGCAAAGTCTGCTATCGAAAATAACTTTGGCATAAAATGCGAGTCTATGAGTTTTAATCAGCTGCAGTTCTCATTTGAAATAAATAAGATTTTGGACCTGGTTGATTTCATTAAGAACGACCCAGCATGTGAGTTTAGACAAATTACAGACATTGCGGGTGTTGATTTTCCTGATCAGCCAAAAAGATTTGAAGTCATCTATCATTTTTTAAGTTTTAAGCACAATATTCGCCTTCGTTTAAAAACTAAATTGAGCGAAAATGAAACGCTACTAAGCATTACCTCTCTCTTTCCTGCAGCCAATTGGTTTGAACGAGAGGCTTTTGATATGTACGGAATTCAATTTAGAGACCATCCAGACCTTAGAAGAATTCTAACTGACTACGGCTTTGAAGGACATCCTTTGAGAAAAGACTTTCCGTTAACTGGCAATGTTGAAATTCGCTACGATGAAATTGACAAAAAGATAGTACACGAGCCTGTCAAACTGCAACAAGACTTTAGAAGTTTTGATGTTCAAAGCCCTTGGGAGGGCACTAAATACATTGAGGAAGAAAGTAGCAATAGTGAGTGAAAATAAAACAGTAACAGTGAATTTTGGTCCAGTGCATCCTGCTGCTCATGGGGTTTTAAGGTTAATCCTTGATTTAGACGGAGAAATTGTAGAAAGGGCTGACCCTCATATTGGATTACTGCATCGTGGTACTGAAAAATTGATTGAGCATAAAACTTATCTTCAAGCTATCCCATATTTTGATCGTCTAGATTATGTGGCTCCAATGAATCAAGAACATGCTTTTGCTTTAGCAATTGAAAAATTATTAAAGGTTGAAGTTCCCTTGAGAGGGCAGTATATCCGAGTTCTTTACTCTGAAATAGGAAGATTGCTTAGTCACCTGTTAAACGTAACTACAACCGCGATGGATGTAGGCGCCATGACACCAATAACCTGGGGATTTGATGAAAGAGAAAAGCTTCTTGATTTTTATGAAGAAGTATCGGGTTCAAGATTTCATGCCGCGTATTTTAGAGCTGGAGGAGTTCACCAAGATCTCCCCGACGGATTAACTGATCGAATATTTAATTTTTGTAATAGTTTTCCAAAGGCATTAGACGATATTGAAAGCATGCTTACTGAAAATCGGATATTTAAGCAACGAAATGTAAATATTGGAAAAGTATCAAAAGAAGATGCAATCGATAGAGGTTTTAGTGGATTTGTCCTACGAGCATGCGGCGTTCCTTGGGACCTAAGAAAGTCACAACCCTATGATTGTTACAATAAATTAGATTTTAAAATTCCTGTAGGTCAAAATGGTGATTGTTATGATCGTTATCTATGTCAAATAGATGAAATGAGAGAAAGCATTAAAATTATGCTTCAATGTCTTGACCAAATGCCAGCAGGCGAGGTGATAAATAGAGACTCTAAAATCGCTGCCCCTAAAAGAGATGACATGAAGAAGTCAATGGAATCAATCATTCATCATTTCAAGTTTTTTACTGAGGGATTTCATGTACCTGAGGGAGAGATTTATTCTGCCGTTGAAGCTCCAAAAGGTGAATTTGGTGTTTATTTGATTTCCGATGGATCCAGTAAACCTTACCGGTGCAAAATTAGAGCTCCAGGATTTGCTCATCTTCAAGCATTTGACCTACTATCAAAGGGGCATTTGCTCGCTGATGTCCCGGCTATACTAGGCTCTATTGCAATAGTATTTGGCGAGGTCGATCGATGAGTGAGCTAAAAGAAAATTTTACATTTAACGAAGGGAATCTAATCGAGGCAAAAAAGATATTGAGTAAATATCCAGAAGACCGAAAACAAAGTGCGGTAATGCCATTACTTGATCTTGCTCAAAGACAAAACGAAAATTGGTTAACCAGGGAAATTGTTGAGTACGTAGCAAATTATCTAGAAATGCCTTTTATCAGAGCTTGGGAGGTCGTTACTTTTTATTCTATGTATTATACGAAATATAATGGCAAATATCTTGTTCAAGTATGTGGTACGACACCTTGCTGGCTAAGGGGTTCGGATCAGATTGTTAAAGCATGTAAAGAGATGATTGCTCCAACTCAAAATACTCTTTCAAAGGATGGAATATTTTCATGGATGCAAGTTGAATGTTTGGGTGCATGTGTAAATGCTCCACTAATACAAATAAACGATGATTATTATGAAGATTTAACTTACGACTCCACAAAAAATGTTCTCCAATCCCTTATTGACGGTACCCCCGTTGAGGTCGGATCTCAAAGTGGAAGAAAAAGTTCGAAAGCGGTTTCGTGATGCTGCAGGAAAAAGATAAAATATTTACAAATCTATTTGGCGATGAATCCTATTCTCTAAAGTCGGCTTTGAAGAGAGGCGACTGGGATAAAACTAAAAACCTTATCGCAAATGGCAGGGAATGGATTATTGACGAAATGAAAAAATCAGAGCTTCGTGGCCGAGGTGGTGCTGGATTTCCTACGGGATTAAAGTGGTCATTCATGCCAAAAGATCCAGATTTGACTAACTACCTTGTGGTGAATGCAGATGAATCTGAACCAGGCACTTGTAAGGACAGAGATATGATCAGAAACGAACCTCATAAACTAATAGAAGGTTGCTTACTTGCATCATTCGCAATGAATGCGCATACTTGCTATATCTATATACGAGGTGAGTATTTTAATGAGTCAGTGGTTCTGCAGAAAGCTATTGATGAGGCTTACGAAGCCGGTTTAATAGGTAAGAATGCTTCAGGTTCTGGATGGGATTTTGATATTTACCTGCACAGAGGTGCAGGTGCATATATTTGTGGCGAAGAGACAGCTTTGCTTGAGAGTCTTGAGGGAAAAAAAGGCCTGCCTCGTTTGAAACCGCCCTTTCCAGCAAACAAAGGTCTTTATGGATCTCCTACAACGGTTAACAATGTAGAAACTATTGCAGTTGTTCCATCAATACTACGAAGAGGCGGAGAGTGGTTTGCTTCCTTTGGCCGTCCAAAAAATACTGGTACAAAAGTTTTTTGTATTTCCGGTCATGTAAATAATCCATGTAACATTGAGGAAGAAATGGGTATGCCTCTAAAAGAGCTTATTGAAAAACATGCAGGTGGCGTAAGGGGAGGATGGAGTAACTTAAAAGCAATTATTCCTGGAGGCTCATCTGTACCCCTCATACCAAAAAAAACTTGCGATACTGTTCTGATGGATTTTGACTCTCTTTCTGCGGTAAAAAGTGGACTAGGAACCGCTGCAGTAATTGTGATGGATCAAAGTACAGATCTGGTTAAGGCAATTGCAAAACTATCACACTTCTATAAGCACGAAAGCTGCGGTCAATGTACGCCTTGCAGGGAAGGCACAGGGTGGATGTGGCGTATGATGGAAAAAATTGGAAGTGGGCACGCTAACTCAAGCGATATCGATAAATTACTTGATGTCACAAAGCAAATAGAAGGACATACAATTTGTGCATTAGGTGATGCAGCTGCATGGCCCATTCAGGGACTATTCAGACACTTTCGCGATGAAATTGAAGATCAACTAAAAAAAATTAAAGCAGCGTAATGGTAAAGGTAAAAATAAACGGAAATGATATTGAAGTCGCAGATGGCTTGACAATCCTTCAAGCCTGTGAGGAGGCTGGATTAGAAATTCCAAGATTTTGCTATCATGATCGATTATCAATAGCCGGGAATTGTCGTATGTGCCTCGTTGATGTTGAGGGCTCACCTAAACCAGTAGCATCTTGCGCTATGCCAATAAACGATGGAATGTCCATACACACAAATACTCAGTCAGTTAAGAAGGCGAGGGAGGGAGTGATGGAGTTCCTTCTTATAAACCATCCATTAGATTGTCCAGTGTGTGATCAAGGTGGAGAGTGTGATCTACAAGATCAAACAGTTGCGTTTGGACCAGAAAATTCAAGGTTTGAGGAAAATAAAAGATCTGTTGACGAAAAACATATGGGGCCACTAATCAAAACTTATATGACACGTTGCATTCATTGTACGCGTTGCATTCGCTTTGCTGATGAAGTGGCAGGTGTAAACCAATTGGGAGCTGTAAACCGTGGAGAAAACATGGAAATCACAACATATCTTGAAAAGTCCATCGACTCTGAACTTTCAGCAAACATTGTAGACCTGTGTCCTGTTGGCGCCCTAACATCAAAACCTTACCAATTTGAAGCGAGACCATGGGAATTAAAAAAAACTCAGACTATAGATGTGATGGACGGTGTTGGTTCAAATGTAAGAGTGGATACATATGGTTGGAAAGTAAAAAGAGTTTTACCTGTTTTAAATGAAGATATAAATGAAGAATGGATTTCTGATAAAACAAGATATGCTTGTGATGGATTATTAAATCAGAGAATAGACACACCTCTCATTAAAAAAGATAAAAGCTTCTCTGAAATTTCATGGAATGAAGCACTAGGCAATTTAAAAGAAGACTTGCTAACAACCAAACCTGAGGAAGTTGCATTCTTATTAGGAGATTTTGTTGATTTAGAAACTGCCTATTTAACAAAAAAATTAGCTGATGATTTAAACATTAAGACGATAGAATGTAGACAAGAAGGCTGCAAGATACCTTTTAACCATCGGTCTCAATTTTTATTTAATTCAAAAATAAAAGGAATTGATGAAACTGATTGTATTTTAATAATTGGAAGCAACGTTAGAGAGGAAGCTGCAATTATAAATTCAAGGATTAGAAAAAATATAGTATCAAAAAATATTCCTATTGCTTTAATAGGCAACAATGTTGATTTAACTTATGATTATGATTATCTTGGCAATGATATTAATATTATTACTGATATTCTTAATGAAAAAAATCCTTTCAGTGATGAATTGTTACGTGCAAAAAAGCCAATGGTTATTATTGGTCAATCTGTCTTAAATAGAGATGACTCACTTCAAATTTATTCTTTATTAGAAACTTTTACGGATAAGTTCAACCTGATACAGGACGAATGGAATGGATTTAATATTCTTCAATTAACTGCGGCAAGAGCAGGGGGATTGGAGGTAGGAGCATTTCAGCGATCACGAACGTTGGATGATATATTGGACTCAAGTTCTGATAAATATAGAATAATTATTTCAATTGGAGCGGATGAAGTCAATTATGATAAATTGGGTAATAGCAAAATTATATATATCGGCACCCATGGAGATCGCGGTGCGAATGCGGCACAGCTTATTCTTCCATCAGCCGCTTATACTGAAAAAGACTCAATCTATATAAACACGGAGGGAAGAGTTCAATTCGCAAATAAAGCTAGTTTTCCTCCAGGCGATGCTAAGGAAGATTGGAAAATTATTAATCAACTAAGTGAATTAATGAAATTGGATTGGTCATTTATTAGCCAGACAGATGTAAGGGATGCAATTTTCTCTGATTTCCCTCACCTAACTGAGGATTTTAATGAATTGTCAAATGGGTTTATTAAAATATTAGATAATAAAACAAAGGATGAGAATGAATTTGTACTTAAGGATACAAGATCTATTAAAGAAAAGAAAAGTGATACATTAAATGGTAATATTAAAGAATTCGAAGAGAACTCTGCTCAGAAAATATTTAAATCATACTGGAAAGATTTGAATGATCGACAAAGAGAATATCTTAGAAAATATAATTATCCTGAATCATGGTCTGAATTCACAGAATACTTTGGATTTAAAGTAGTAAATGATATTAAAAAGAAAAATAATGTCATTTTACCCTACGAAGAAAGTTACGCTGAAAGCTTAGGTAAATCTTGGGATGATCTAACGTATAATCAAAAGAAATGGGCTTACACTAAAAGGAATAAGAATAATCTTATTGGCTTAGCGGACGATGCAATATTCACACCAGAAGGAATCGTAGTTTTAAATGACAATCAAGAAGCTTATTATGCAGAGCCCAAAGAGATATTTTTTGAAAATAAGAGTCTTTCTTTAAGTATAAATGATTTTTATATAAATGACTCTATTTCAAGACATTCAAATACAATGGCAGAATGTAGTAGGGCACGCAATGAAATAAGAAACCCAATCAAAGAAAAGGCTTCCTGATGTTTAATTTGTTTCAAACTTACACATTTGATCTCTTGAGTATTGTATTTTATTGTTTATTAATTTTTATTCCTCTCCTTCTTGGCGTTGTATTGGCTTTATATGCCGATAGAAAAATATGGGCAGCCGTTCAAAAGCGAAAGGGTCCAAATGTGGTTGGCCCATTTGGTCTATTACAAGTTCCAGCTGACGGTTTAAAATTTATTTTTAAGGAAATTATTCTGCCCGACGGTTCAGATAAAACAGTTTTTTTAGTCGCTCCTATTATTACACTGGCCTTATCTATTGCTGCATGGGCTGTTGTTCCTGTTCAAGCAGGGGTTGTTTTAGCGAATATTAATGTTGGTATTCTCTATATTTTTGCAATCAGTTCACTTGGTGTTTATGGAATTTTAATGGCAGGATGGTCTTCAAATAGTAAATACCCATTCTTTGGTGCGCTACGATCAGCGGCGCAAATGGTTTCTTACGAGGTATCAATAGGTTTTGTAATAGTTACAGTTTTAATGTGTGTAGGATCACTGAACTTGACTGAAATAGTGATGGCACAAAAAAATATTTGGTTCTTTATTCCACTTTTCCCAATGTTTATAGTCTTTTTTATATCGGCTTTAGCAGAAACCAACAGACCTCCATTTGATCTGCCTGAAGCAGAGTCTGAACTCGTTGCGGGTTATCAAACAGAATATTCTGGTATGCCTTTTGTTTTGTTTATGTTTGGAGAATACATAAATATCTTATTAATGTGCGCTATGACCACTATACTATTTTTAGGTGGGTGGTTACCTCCAGTGGATATATTCCCATTAAACGAGTTACCTGGCTTTGTTTGGTTTCTTCTTAAAGTGACTTTGGTTTTTTATATGTTTGCAATGGTAAAAGCTTTTGTGCCAAGGTATCGATACGATCAACTCATGCGACTTGGTTGGAAAGTTTTTTTACCCTTGTCCCTCTTAGCAGTTATAATGACTTCATCGGTTTTATTCTTCTTTAATTTAGCTCCAGGAATGTAATGAAACTATTTAAATTCTTTAAATCTTTTTTGTTACTCGATTTTTTAAAGGCATTCTTTTTAGCTCAAAAATATTTTTTACAAAAAAAAGCTACTATTAATTATCCTTTTGAAAAAGGAAAACTTAGTCCTCGTTTTAGGGGAGAGCACGCACTTCGGCGTTACCCCAGTGGCGAGGAAAGATGCATTGGTTGCAAATTATGTGAGGCAGTGTGTCCCGCACAAGCTATTACAATTGAAACGCAACCAAGAGACGATGGCACTCGAAGAACACTGAGATACGACATTGATATGGTTAAATGTATTTACTGTGGTTTATGTGAAGAGTCTTGTCCAGTTGATGCAATTGTCCAAGGACCTAATTTTGAGTTTACTACAGAAACACGAAAAGAACTTTATTACACAAAAGAAAAACTACTTGAGAATGGTGATAAATGGGAGACCGTTATTGCCGAAAACTTAGAGGCTGATGCAAAATATAGGTAAAGTATGACAATATCATTATTAACATTTTATTTGTTTTCAGCAGTTATTTTACTTTCTTCACTTATGGTTATTTCCGCAAAAAACCCGGTTCACTCAGTTCTTTTTTTGATTTTATCATTTTTAAATGCAGCGGGTATTTTTGTTATTTTACACGCTGAATTTTTAGCCATGATACTAATAATTGTCTATGTAGGTGCGGTTGCAGTGCTCTTTCTATTTGTGGTTATGATGCTTGATATAAAGTCATCAATTAGCAAAGAAAATATTTTACAATATATGCCAATTGGCCTGCTTGTAGGGTTGGTATTTATTGCCGAATTAGTGATTGTTTTAATTAATACCAAACTTGATTTGACGAGCATACAAATTCTATCAAATCCAATGAGTAACTTTGTAGGCCAATCAAATACTGAGGCAATTGGTTCAGTTCTTTATACAAATTATATACTCTATTTTCAATTATCTGGCATTATCTTGCTTGTTGCAATGATTGGTTCCATCGTTTTAACTCTAAGAGAACGCGAGGGCGTTAAAAGACAAATTATCTCAGAGCAACTAGATCGCAGAGGAAAAATAGACCTAGTTGATGTAAAATCTGGCGAGGGAATCGATGTATAATGCTTGAACTCAATCAATTCCTCATTTTATCAGCTTTACTTTTTGCAATCGGTGTAATTGGTATTTTTTTGAATCGCAAAAATGTAATCATCATTTTAATGTCGATTGAAATAATTCTACTTTCAGTAAACATAAATCTGGTTTCATTTTCTTACTTCTTAAACGATCTCACAGGTCAAATTTTTTCTTTGTTCGTTCTGACAGTCGCTGCAGCTGAAGCAGCGATAGGACTGGCTATATTGGTTATTTATAACAGAAATGCCGGAAGCATTGAAATTGAGAAAATTAATACCTTAAAGGGGTAAACTTAATGGCTCATAGTATTGTATTATTTCCATTACTTGGATTCATTCTTGCTTGCGGAATGTCTTTTTTAAAATCCAATTCTACTGTTGACCGATTATCAGAGATTATTACCTCATCGTTAATAATTTTAGCTTCAATCTTCTCTTTCTATCTTCTCCTTACAAACCTTAATAACGCAGATATTGTTTCCATAAAATTGTTTAACTGGATCTCCTCGGGATCATTTAATGCGGATTGGTCAATTTATTTAGATACAGTAACACGTGTGATGCTTGTGGTTATTACTACTGTTTCAGCTCTGGTACATATTTATTCGATAGGTTACATGTCTCATGACTCCTCCAAGCCTCGTTTTATGGGATACTTGTCTCTATTTACCTTTGCTATGATAATGCTTGTAACTGCAGATAACTTTCTTCAACTATTTTTTGGCTGGGAAGGAGTCGGACTTGCTTCATATTTACTGATAGGCTTTTGGTACAAAAAACCATCGGCCAATGCCGCTGCAATAAAAGCATTTGTTGTAAATCGTATTGGAGATTTTGGTCTTGCACTTGGAATTTTTACAATTTTTATTTTATTCGGAAGTATAGAATATAGTGAGGTATTGGCTAATGCAGACAGTGTGAAAGATGCTAGTTTTAAATTTTTTGGTTACGAAATTCATGCCTTAACTTTAATTTGTATTTTTCTTTTTATAGGTGCTATGGGTAAATCTGCACAACTTTTCCTTCACACATGGTTGCCTGATGCTATGGAGGGGCCAACACCCGTTTCAGCGCTTATCCATGCAGCTACCATGGTAACAGCTGGTGTATTTTTGGTTGTCAGATGCTCACCTTTATTTGAACTAGCTCCAATTGCTATGAATTTTGTTGTCCTGATTGGTGCTAGCACAGCTTTCTTTGCGGCAACTGTTGGCTTAGTACAAAATGACATTAAAAGAGTTATTGCATATTCAACATGCAGTCAACTTGGTTACATGTTTGTTGCCGCAGGTCTCGGAGCTTATGGGGTAGCAATGTTTCACTTATTTACACATGCATTTTTTAAGGCTCTTTTATTTCTTGGAGCAGGTTCGGTTATTCATGCTGTGCATGAAGAACAAGACATACGAAAAATGGGAGGAATAAGTAATTATATTCCGATTACACAAATAATGATGATTATTGGAACAATTTCTCTAATGGGATTTCCATTTACATCAGGCTATTACTCAAAAGACGCAATTATAGAAAGTGCTTACTTATCAAATTCATTATTTGCTGATTACGCATATATATTACTGACTGTTGGAGTGGTTATGACTTCATTTTACTCATGGCGACTCATGTTTCTTGTGTTTAATGGTGAAACAAGAATGTCAGAAGAGGATTACAGAAAAGTTCATGAATCTTCATCTATTATGTTGATTCCATTAATTTTACTCGCAATTGGTGCTTTGTTTTTTGGCTTTTTATTCAAAGGTTACTTTATTGGATATTATAGTGATAGTTTTTGGAATAATTCAATCGTTGTTCATCACTTAGATCACGACAGTATTCCATTGCTAATTTATTACCTTCCTGCTTTTTTAGGAATTGTTGGTTTTTTCATTGCTTGGTCGATGTATTTTAAAAAATCTAATCTAGCTAAAAATATCGCTGAATTGAACATGCCTCTGTATAAATTTTTATTAAATAAGTGGTATTTTGATGAGTTATACAATTTATTGATTGTTGTGCCGGCTCTTCGTGTTGGTCGTTTTTTTTGGAGAGTCATAGATGGGGTTATAATTGATGGCTTTGGACCAAACGGAATTGCCTCAACCGTAACGAAAATATCAAACAGAACAAAACAAGTGCAGTCAGGCTTTATATATCATTATGCTTTTGCGATACTCATAGGCCTTTCATTAATAATAACATTAATAATTTTTAGATTTTAGACATGAGTCAAATCCCATTACTTAGTATTCTTATTTTCTTACCAATCATTGGCATATTATTTATGCTTTTAATAAGAAACAATTCTGATCAAAGCTCTAATAATTTAAAACTGACAGCGTTGTGGATTTCTTTTATTAATTTTATTATTTCTCTATATTTATTATTTTCATTTGATCAAAACGATCCTGATTTTCAATTTGTTGAACAATATTTTTGGATTGAAAATGGAATAACATATCATTTAGGCGTCGATGGAATCTCGGTTCTTTTTGTTGTTTTGACAACTATGCTTGTACCATTATGTATACTTGCAAGTTACGAGAGCATAAAATTTTCAATTAAAGAGTATCTGATTTCTTTTTTGGCACTAGAGACCTTTATGATAGGTGTATTTTGCTCACTTGATTTAGTTTTATTTTATCTTTTTTTTGAGGGTGGATTGATACCAATGTTCTTAATTATTGGAATTTGGGGTGGGGAGCGAAGAGTTTATTCAACATTTAAATTCTTTTTATACACATTAGCAGGGTCCGTTTTTATGCTACTAGCAATTATCTATATTTTTATTCAGACTGGAACAACTAATGTTGAGACATTGTTAAATTATAATTTTACCCGAAATGAACAAATTATTTTATGGTTAGCTTTTTTTGCTTCATTTATGGTTAAAATCCCAATGTGGCCTTTTCATACTTGGTTGCCCGATGCGCACGTTGAGGCCCCTACAGCTGGTTCCGTCATATTAGCAGGGGTTTTATTGAAAATGGCTGGTTATGGATTCATAAGATTTTCGATTGGTTTTTTTCCAGAAGCTTCAGAACTTTTTGCACCATTTATTTTTGCTTTAAGCGTAATAGCAATTATCGTCACATCACTAATAGCACTTGTTCAAGAAGATATGAAAAAATTAATAGCTTATTCTTCCGTAGCGCATATGGGTTTTGTAACATTAGGAATATTCACATTCACAGTTCAGGGTATTGAGGGTGGTATTATTCAAATGATAAGCCATGGCATTGTCTCAGCTGCACTCTTCCTATGTGTTGGAGTAGTATATGATCGACTGCACACAAGAGATATCTCAAGGTATGGTGGACTTGTTAACAAGATGCCGATTTATGCTTTCAGCTTTATGGTTTTTATTTTAGCAAGTCTTGGATTGCCAGGAACTAGTGGTTTTGTCGGTGAATTTTTAGTTCTACTGTCAATATTTAGTATTAATACATATTTTGCAGTTTTTGCCACAACTGGTGTGGTCTTAGCGGCGACATATTCTTTGTGGTTATATAGACGTATAATTTTTGGTGCATTGATCAAAGATGAATTATCTGAAATGGTTGATTTAACTAGAAGAGAAATTTTAATATTTGCCCCTTTACTTGTACTCACCATTTTAATTGGCATTTTTCCAAAACCAGTAATTGACATTATTGAGCCATCAACAAAGAAAATTGTAAGCCAAATAGAAAATAAATTAAGATAAGATTATGGAAAACTTTTTATACTTGTTACCTGAAGTATTTTTATTTGTGGTTGCAACTATTTTATTAATATTAGGATTGTTTATAAAAAATATAAGATTGATAAATAATCTTTCAATTATTTCATTACTTATTGGATTGATATTAATAATCAATCAACCGTACCAATCAATATTTGATAACAGTTATGTGATTGATGAATTTTCAACTGTATTCAAATCAATGATTTTAATTGGTTCAATTGCTTCATTGATGATGTTTATTTCCAGTAAAGAAGACTTGCATATAGATTTTTATGAATTTCCAATTTTAATAATTTTTGCCACACTCGGTATGATGGTCATGGTCTCTTCAAATGATTTGCTTTCAATGTTTATTGGATTAGAGCTTCAATCTCTAAGCCTTTATGTGTTGGCAGCCTTAAACAGAAATAGTCTCTTATCCTCTGAAGCTGGAATAAAATATTTTATTTTAGGGGCTTTATCGTCTGGCCTATTACTATTTGGTATATCATATATTTACGGCTTTTCTGGTAATACTAATTTTAATCTTATTGCTGTAAATTATGACACTGAAAGTTTGGGTCTATTGCTAGGAATAGTCTTTGTCTCTGCAGGACTAGCTTTCAAGATCTCGGCTGTACCATTTCATATGTGGACTCCAGATGTTTATCAAGGAGCTCCTACACCAATTACTGGTTTCTTTGCTCTTGCTCCTAAGGTCGCAGCTATGGGGCTTTTGGTTCGCTTTTTACTTAACTCATTCGGTGAAATCTATTTGGATTGGCAACAGATAATATTTTTTATTTCTATAGCTTCAATGGCATTTGCTGCTTTTGCAGCTATAGCTCAAAAAAATATAAAAAGACTTATGGCTTATAGTTCGATAGGTCATATAGGATTTGCATTAATTGGTGTTGCTTGCGTTTCAAGTGAAGGACTAAGGTCGTTAGTAATTTATTTAATGATTTACTTGATAATGAACATAGCAGCTTTTTCATTCATTTTGTCTTTAAAGAGAAATGATGCCTATTTTGAAAATATTTCAGACATGTCTGGCATGTACAAAAACCATCCGTTCTCAACTATTTTAATTGCTCTTTTGATGTTTTCTTTAGCAGGCATTCCACCACTTGCTGGTTTTTTTGGGAAATTTTATATTTTTGTGGCAGCCATAGAAAGCAATATGACTTTCTTGGCGGTCATTGGTATTATAGCAAGTGTTATAAGTGCATTTTATTATTTACGTATTGTAAAGATTATTTATTTTGATGAACCTAAAGATGAATTTGATGGTTTTTCGATAAGATCTTTGAATATATTATTTTACACCTCTTCATTTTTAATAATTGCATTCTTTATATATCCTGTACCTGTACTTAGTGTAGCAGAATATGCAGTCAGGTCTTTTTTCTAAGTAATGGATAATTTGGAACCTAAGATTATTCATTTTGAAGAATTAGATAGTACCAACACAGAATGTAAAAGACTGATAGAGGCAAATGTTATAAAAGATCCAGTATGGGTACAAGCTGACTATCAAACAGCTGGTAGGGGCCGCAACGAAAAGGAATGGCTATCGGAAACGGGCAATCTACTCATCTCTCTAGCGCTTCCGATAGAATTTCCATTAAGTAAGCTTCCTTTGATTTCATGTATTTCATCTTTATCTGTTTATGAATGTATTTCTGAATTAATAGAGGATAAAGAACTTTTAAAAATTAAATGGCCAAATGATATACTATATAATAATGCAAAAATTTCTGGGATATTAATTGAGAATACTCTTACAGCTCACAAACAATTTTCAATTATTGGTATAGGTATTAATATTACCTCTAGTCCTAATATTCAAAATTTTAAAACTACGTATTTAAATTCTATCGTAAACAAAAGTGTCGGTTTGAAGAATATTATTCATCTATTGAATAAGTGCTTTTTTTATTATTTAAATATGATTAAGTTAAATAAGCATCGTGACTTAATCGAATTATATAAAAAGTATTCTTGGCGATATAATGATCAAATAACTTTGGTTTTAAATAGCGAGGAATACACAGGTACATTTGATGATATTACAGATGATTTTGAAATATTGATAAATACTGATAATAATGTGATGAAATTTAGTGCTGGGGAAATATCATTTCGATATTAAAATGAAAATTGTAGTCGATATTGGCAATACAAATGCTCTTTTAGGAAGATTAGATAAAGATAAAATTATTGACCAGCTTAGAATTGAAACAAGAGAACTATTAGAAATCAAAGCCAGTGATAATCTAATTAATATTATTCAGAATTTCATCAAAGGCGGCGAGATTGTGGTCATATCAGGCGTTGTACCAGTTGCAGAGCATCATCTTAATAAAATAATATCAGTCATATCGAAAGAAATTAAGATATTTAATGTCAGCACTGATTATTTACGTAGATTTATTGAATTTGATTTAGAAAACCCAAATGAGGTTGGAGACGATAGGATTATTAATGCTATAGCAGCAAAAGTAAAATATTCATCCCCGATTATAATTGTTGATTTTGGAACAGCCACAACAATTGATGTGGTAAATTATGAAGGCAAATATTCTGGAGGAATGATTTGTCCTGGGGTAAATTTATCTATTAAGTCACTTTCAGAAGGAACAGCTATGCTTCCACTAATTAAATTTAAGAAATCTAATCAGTTAATTGGAAAAAACACCATCCAAGCCATGGAGTCTGGTATTTACTGGGGTTACATAAGCATGATTGAGGGATTAGTAAGAAAACTTAAAAGAAGTAAAAATTTAGCAGATGCTAATACTCTTGCAACAGGAGGGTTATCAAGATTGTTTGAAAATGATCTCGAATGTATTAATTATTTTGACTACGACCTTACTCTAAGAGGTCTAAGCATAATTAGTGAAAGTATAGAATGAGTAAAAATAATAAATTAGTTTTTCTTCCATTGGGTGGAACTGGTGAAATTGGGATGAACATGAATCTGTATGGTTATGGTAATGAAATAGATGATATGAAATGGATAATTGTCGATGTAGGCATCACATTTGGCGATGACACAACCCCGGGGATTGATATTATACTACCAGACCATGAATTCATAAAAGAAAGACGGGAAAATCTACAAGCTATAATTATCACACATGCCCATGAAGATCACGTAGGAGGATTAGCTTATTTATGGCCAGATTTAAAATGTCCTATTTACGCAACTCCTTTTACTTCCTCTATTATCAAGCTCAAGTTTGAGGAAAGGGGCATAAATCATGAGGGGTATTTAAATACCATCGATTTGTCATCAGAAATCAAAATCAACCCTTTTGAATTAAAATTTCAAACATTAACTCACTCAATTCCTGAGCCAAATTCAATCTTCATTAAAACTAAACTTGGAACAGTTTATCACACAGGGGACTGGAAGATTGATCTCGATCCTGTTGTTGGAGAGACAATAGATTTAGACACCCTTAAATCAAACTCGAAAGAAATACTAGCCATGATTTGTGACTCAACAAATGTTTTAACCAAAGGCAGGTCAGGCTCAGAGTCTGAGGTGAAGGGAAACCTCATTAATCTTATAAAACATCAGAAAAATAGAGTCTTCGTAACATCTTTTGCATCAAATGTAGCGCGTCTTGAGACTATTGCCGCTGCTGCTAAGGAGTCAAAAAGATCACTAGTTGTACTAGGAAGATCAATGCACAGAATGATATCTGTAGCTAGGCAAAATGGCATTTTAGCAGAAATAGATATTATCTTATCTGAAAAAGAAGCTTCTAAAAAAAGAAAAGAAGAGGTTTTATACTTATGCACTGGCAGTCAAGGAGAGCCGAGAGGAGCAATGATGAGGATTGCCAATCAGGACTTTCCCCATGTTGATATAGATCAAGATGATACAATTGTATTTTCTTCTAAAATAATTCCGGGTAATGAAAAAAAAATCTTTCAATTATTTAATCGTTTGTCTGAACTTGGAGCAAATGTGATAACAGAATATGATGAAGATATACACGTTTCTGGCCATCCATGTTTAGAGGAGATGATTGATATGTATAACTATATTAATCCTAATATATCAGTACCAGTACATGGTGAACACCGACATCTAAAAAGACATTCAAATCTGGCAAAAGAAATGGGAATAAAATATCCCATGCTTATCTCTAATGGAGATATTTTACAAATTGCACCAGGACCACCATATATATTTGATCAATGTAAGTCTGGAAGACAATATTTAGATGGAAATAGATTAGTTCAAAGCGACAGTAGTCATATGAAAGATCGCAAAAAGATGAGTTATAATGGTGTTTTGAATATTACTTGTCTCTTAGACAAAAAGATGAATCTGAAGGAAACTCCAATTATTTTTACAAGTGGAATTGTGAGTGATGAAGAATATGATAATGACGAAATGGTTTATTTGTTAGAGGAAGAAATTTATAAATTTTTTGATGATAAATCCAATATTTCAAAAAAAGAAAAAAAAGTCCATCAAAAGTTAGAAACATTATCACGTAACTTTATTTATAAGCATGCACGCAAAAAACCTTTGACAAACATAAGTATTGTTCATATCTAATATACATGATCGGAAAATTAAATCATATAGCAATTGCAGTTCCAAATATTAAAGAGGCTGCAGAACAATACAAAAATATATTTGGCGCTAAAGTATCTGACCCGGTAGAGCAACCAGATCATGGAGTCACAACAGTTTTCATTGATCTTGGTAATACAAAAATAGAGCTATTGGAAGTTTTGGGCGAGGACTCGCCAATAAAAAACTTTATTAATAACAACCCAAAAGGTGGAATGCACCATATCTGCCTTGAAGTTCATAATATTAATGCAGCAATTGATAAATTAAATACGCACGAGGTATCAATTACTGGAACAGGTAAACCAAGAATTGGAGCACATGGAAAGCCCGTGGTATTTTTGCATCCTAAAAGTTGTAATGGTACCCTGATTGAACTTGAAGAAGTTTAAAAATTGGGGATTACAGGATCTATAATTATATTTCTCTTAATCTGGTGGTTAATATTTTTTCTATCTCTACCCATTAATATAAAAAACAGCGATGTTAGTAATGGAATTGATGGCGAGGATCCAGGAGCGCCCAATAATCCACAATTATTTAAAAAATTTCTTGTTACAACAATTGTATCGATAGCAATCTGGTCTATCATATACATATTTCTAAATAATGATGGTTTTTTGATGTTTATCTTAAAACTTTTTTACATGGATGAAGTTATCTAGTTATTTTTTGCCAGTTTTAAAAGAAACCCCCAGTGATGCTGAGATTATATCTCATAAATATATGCTACGATCAGGCATGATCAAACAATCAAGTTCAGGTATTTATTCATGGTTACCACTTGGTCTTAAAGTTTTAAAAAAAATTGAAAATATCGTTAGAGAAGAACAAGACATTGCTGGGGTAAATGAAATTTTAATGCCAACCATTCAACCAGCAGACTTGTGGAAAGAAAGCGAAAGATATGAAGATTATGGAAAAGAGATGCTTAGAATTAATGATCGTCAAAACAGAGAGATGCTATACGGTCCAACTAATGAAGAACAAATAACTGACATTTTTAGAAGTTCAATTAAATCATATAAGGAGCTGCCTCAACTTCTCTATCATATACAATGGAAATTTAGAGATGAACTTAGGCCAAGATTTGGAGTAATGCGCGGAAGAGAATTCCTTATGAAAGATGCTTATTCATTTGATATTGATAGTATAAGTTCAGAAGAATCGTATAATAGGTTTTTTATTTGCTATCTCAAAACATTTGAACGCTTAGGGCTAAAAGCAATTCCTATGGCAGCAGATACGGGCCCTATAGGAGGAGATCTATCTCACGAATTTATCATTATTTCACAAACAGGAGAAAGTGATATTTATTTTGATGAGAGAATTCTTAAAGAAGGTGACCAAATAAATAAGATTGATTATTCTGAAGATTTAGCCAGTCATGTAAATAAATTCAAAAGTTATTATTCAGCTTCAGACGATAAATTTAATAGGGAAAAGTTTGATGAGATAGTTGATCGGAAATACCAAATGCACTCAAAAGGAATTGAAGTAGGTCATATTTTTAATTTTGGGACTAAATACTCAAAAATTATGAAAGCGAATGTACTTGATTCTGATGGTGTAGAAAAATCTGTTCATATGGGCTCTTACGGAATTGGCATTTCAAGATTGGTGGGAGCGATAATTGAGTCATCACACGATGAAAATGGAATTATATGGCCTGAAGTAGTTGCGCCTTTTAAAATTGGTTTGGTCAATTTAAAACCAAAAGATGAAAAGGTAACCAAGGTAGCTAATGAACTGTACTTGTTATTAAATAAAAATTATGAAGTACTTTATGATGATAAAAAAGATAATCCTGGTGTTAAATTTTCACGCATTGATCTAATTGGAATACCTCACCAAATTATCATTGGTTCTAAAGCCTCATCTGAAAATGTTGTTGAATACAAAAATAGAAAAACTAGTGCTACAGAGCTTATTAAAATTTCAAATTTAAGCAATTTCATTGATAAACTGAATACTTAAAGTGCCATTCAATTATTTTGAGAGATTTGTAGCATATAGATACTTGGTTCCTCTAAGAAAGGGAGGGCTTTTATCACTTATTTCATGGCTGTCTTTCATAGGAATATGTATTGGTGTAGCAACTCTAATAATTGTGATGTCTGTTATGAATGGTTTCCACTTAGAGTTAAAAAATAGAATAATTGGCTTTAATGGTCATATTTTTGTTCAAAATTATGATAATTATTTCGTCCACGATAAAGATCTTTCTCATATTCAAGACATTAAATTTGAGGATCCTGTTTTAACACTTCAAGCACTTATATCATCTGATCAAAACACAAATGGAGCAATAGTTAAATCTATTAATAGTAAAAATATTGAGAATTATCCATTCATTGAGAATTCCACAAAGAAAAATTTTTTGGATAATAAATCAATAATACTTGGCTCAGGCTTAGCTAGAACCTTAGGAGTTTCTTCAGGAGATAAAATAAAACTATTAACAGCAAATTTAATCTCAACACCAATTGGAAATATTCCAAAGACTGATACGTTTAATGTAGCTGGTATATTTTTATCTGGAATGAGTGAGTATGATAAAAATTTTGCATTTATAGATCTTAAAAATATTCAGGAACTATTAAGTATCGAAAATAAAATTTCTACAATTGAAATTCACCTTCATGATCTTGCTGAGCTTGATAAAGTTAAGAACCAATTAAATCAAATTTATACAGATAACTTTTATATACGTGATTGGATAGAGGTAAACAGTTCATTTTGGGAAGTCCTCGCCACAGAAAGAGAGCTTATGTTCTGGGTTCTTTCTCTAATTGTAATTATTGCGGCATTTAATGTGATTACAAGTTTATTTATTTTAGTGCAGAATAAATCAAAAGAAATTGCTGTTTTAAAAACAATTGGTTCAAGTGATTTATCAATTTTAAGAATATTTTTACTAGTTGGCTCTATAATTGGTGTAAGCGGAACTATTATAGGCACTATTATAGGTGTTTTGTTTACAATTAATATTGATGCAATACGCAATTTATTGAATCAAACATTCAATTTAAATTTATTTCCTGCTGAATTTTATTATTTAGATAAAATGCCTACCAGCATAGATATTGAGCAAATTGTAATTATTATTTTATTTGCTCTTGGTGTATCGATAATATCAACAATTTATCCTGCTTATAAAGCATCAAAGATGGAGATTAGAGGAATATTGAACAATGTCTGATCAAATTTTATCATTAGAAAAAATTTCTAAAAAATATAATCAAGCTAAAACTTGCATAAGTTTATTTGAGAATTTTGATTTATCGATTGGCAGTGGTGAATTTATAATTATTACTGGACCCTCAGGTTCAGGAAAGACAACTTTACTTAATATTATTGGTTTTATTGATAAGTTTGATAAAGGTAGAGTCTATTTAAATGGTGAAGAGATTACAGGCATATCGAGTGAGGAAAAAAATCAGATAAGACGTAAATACTTTGGATTTATCTATCAAAACTATAACTTATTAGATCATTTTAATTCCATTGAAAATGTCGCACTTCCGTTGATTCTAAATAATGAAAGTTTGTTTAACGCAAAGAAAAAAGCATCAGATATGCTTGAAATCTTAGATTTGAAAGGAAGAGAGTTACACTATCCAAATACTTTATCAGGTGGAGAACAACAAAGGGTTGCGATCGCTAGAGCACTGATTAATAAGCCTAGGATAATATTAGCAGACGAACCAACTGGCAATTTAGATAAGGAGAATTCAAAGAAGATATTTAATTACTTAATAGATTACGTAGAATCTGAAAAGATATCGCTTGTTATCGCAACGCATAACAATGAAATGAAAGATAAATCAACAAAAAAAATTGAATTAACTAAATGAGTAATTTTATCCATTTAACAAATAAAACAGAATATTCATTATCAGAGGGTGCTTTGCCTATAGGCAGAATTGCTGAATTGTGTCAATCATTTCAAATGCCCGCTGTTGGAATTTCGGATACAAACAATATGTTTGGAGCTTTAGAGTTCAGTGAAAGAATTTCACAAGTTGGAGTACAGCCAATAGTAGGTTGTAATATTAAAATCAAAACACCTAAAGAATATTTACATGAAAATATACAAAATAATGACATATATTTTTTCTTAAACATTTATTCAAAAAATGAAAAAGGTTATGAAAATCTGTTGAAGTTGATGTCAACATCTTACATGACTGATAACGTTAATGCATATCTTAGTATTGATGAGCTAAAAAAATATAATGATGGACTTATAGTTTTATCAGGAGGAAATAATTCTATTTTAGCTCATTCAAATGACTCTTATACAACATCTCAATCATCATTATTTATAAAGGATTTTAAAAAAATCTTTAAAGATAATTTTTATATAGAAATCCAAAGACTAGGTAAGTCGAATTATCGCTTAAATGAAAATTCGATTTTAAATTTAGCTAATGATCATCATGTACCTTTAGTAGCAACAAATGATGTTTACTTTGAAGGACCTGAATATTATGAGGCACATGACGCATTAATGTGTATAGAAAAAAAACTATATGTATCTCAACTTGACAGAAATAAACTATCTAGTGAACACTATTTTAAATCACAAGAAGAAATGTCTGAGTTATTTATTGATTTGCCTGAAGCTATTAATAATACACTTGAGATCGCACAAAGATGTTCTCATAGACCAAACACAAAGATGCCCATACTCCCGGTTTTTGATAAAGATCTAGACAAAGAAAAAATGTTATTAAATAAGCTATCATTCGATGGACTAACAAAAAGATTAGATTTCAAGTTTAAACAAGAGCATCAAACCACAGAAGACCAGAAAAAAATTACGCAGCATTATCAGCAAAGGCTTGATAAAGAGTTAAAAATAATTACGAACATGAAGTATGAGGGTTATTTTTTAATAGTATCTGACTTCATTAAATGGGCCAAAAATAACGATATTCCTGTTGGCCCGGGTAGGGGATCGGGAGCTGGATCACTTGTAGCTTGGTGTTTAGAAATTACCGATTTAGATCCAATTAAATTTGGACTAATTTTTGAACGCTTTCTGAATCCTGAGAGGGTATCTTTGCCAGATTTCGATATAGACTTTTGTAGAGATGGTAGAGACAAAGTTCTAGAATATGTTCATAAAAAATATGGCAATCACAATGTTGCCCAGATTATAACCTTTGGAAAACTACAAGCCAGAGCCGTCATAAGGGATGTAGGGAGAGTCTTAGGTATACCTTATGGCCAAGTAGATTATCTTTGTAAACTTATGCCTTTTGATCCATCAAGGCCAATGACACTTCAAAAGTATATTGATGAAGAACCAAAGTTGAGTGAGGAAGCTGCAAGAGATGAAAAAGTAAAACAATTGTTAGATATTTCTCTAAAATTAGAAGGTTTAAAAAGACACGTGTCAATTCATGCCGCGGGAGTTGTGATATCAAAAGATAAAATTTATCAAGATGTACCACTTTATAGCGACCCTGAAAGTAATATCTATTTAACACAATTTGATATGAAGTGGGTTGAAAATGCTGGGTTAGTTAAATTTGATTTTTTAGGTTTAAAAACTCTTACGCTAATAGATAAATGCATAAAAATTATTCAAATTAGTAATCCTCAATTTAACATTGATAAAATTGAAATCGAGGACAAAAAAACATACGAACTTTTAAGCACAGGCGAGACTACTGGAATTTTTCAGCTTGAAAGTGCTGGGATGAAAGAAACTCTCAAGCAATTAAAACCAGATAAGTTTGAAGATATAATAGCAATTGTTGCTCTATACCGGCCAGGGCCAATGGCAAACATACCTGCTTATATTGAAAGAAAGCATGAGAGAGAAAAGCCAGATTATATTCACCCTCTTTTAGAAAATTTACTTAAAGAGACATATGGAGTTGTAATATATCAAGAGCAAGTGATGGGTGTAGCAAGAGAGCTCTCTGGCTATTCTGACGGAGAAGCCGATTTGTTAAGAAGGGCAATGGGTAAAAAAATTCAAAAAGAAATGAATGCTCAAAAACAAAGGTTTGTAGACGGATGTGGGCAAAAAAATATCAAGCCAAATGAAGCGCTTACAATATTTGATCTTTTGTCAAAATTTGCTGATTATGGGTTTAATAAAAGCCATGCTGCTGCATACGCAATGATTGCATTTCAAACTGCATATTTAAAAACACATTATCCAATTGAATTTTTCGCTGCTTCAATGACACTGGACATTAATAACACTGATAAAATATCTATTTTTCAGCAGGAATTAAGTAGGCTCAATATATTACTAAGCCCACCAGATATAAACCAATCTGATCCATACTTTGCAAGAAAAAATAGCTCAATTTTATATGCATTAGGGGCAATAAAAAACGTTGGAATAGATTCCATGAAGGAACTTGTTAGGGAAAGAAAAAAAAATGGTCCCTTTAAAGACTTCAATGATTTTATAAATAGGTCCGATAACTCAATTATTAATAAAAAAACACTAGAAGCTCTAGCTTGCGCCGGGGCATTTGATCAATTTAAAATTCACAGATCTGTAATATTTAATCAAGCCTCTGATATCGTAAAATTTCATAAATCTTTTAAGGAGAGTAGTGCGACCAATCAAGGTGATATGTTTGGTAGCGAAACTTTACCAGTAATACAATTAACTTCTGAAAGTGAGTGGGATACAGGTTATAAACTTATGAAAGAATATGAAATGTTAGGGTTTTATTTATCTGGTCATCCGCTAGAACAATATAAAGCTAATTTTGATAAATTATTTATCAAATCATTTTCAGACATAAAAAGTAATAGTAAATATCATGATCAAAAAGATATTTTATTAAGTGGCACGCTATTAACAAAGAAAGAAAAAAGGTCAGCGAGAGGTAATAGTTATGCTTTTCTTAATTTTTCAGATCTCACATCAATCTATGAATTAATTATATTTGAAAGTAATTTAAGAAAGTATCGTGACATACTAAATGAAGGAGAGTCGTTTATTGTAGGTGTAGACTTTAGTACACAAAATGGGACTCTCAGAGGTGAACTCAAAAAAGTATTCAAATTTGATGATCTAGAAAAAATAGATACAAAAAATTTTGCTGCAGATGTAAAACAGGTTACTTCAGCCCAACAAACAGTCAGTATTTACACAGATGGTAATTTTTCAAAAGATGAGCTATCAAAATTAAAATGGATTAGGGGCAAGAGCAATGTTCAAATAATCATTAATAATCAATTACTTAAGATCCCTGGCCAGTTCGAAATAAGTTCAGAAATGATCAGTAAGATGAAAAATCTTAATGGTGTTAAAAAGATTGACCTCATTTAATTTACTTGTTGAATTGATAATTGGTTTCGTGTAAATCACTTCCATAATTAATCACACAGCGATAGCGTTTGCTGTCCGGTCCTTGATAAAGGTCAAATTGCTGTGGATGAATAACCGGAGAAAATATAATGAGTATACCTAATGTAATTCTTAAAGATCTCGTTGATGCGGGAGTTCACTTTGGACACAAATCACAAAGATGGAATCCTAAAATGTTAAAATATATACATAGCACAAGAGAAAATGTTCATATAATTAATTTAAATCAAACTGTTCAAATGATGCAAGAAGCCCTTGCAGTAATAGATGGTGTTGTTTCTAAAGGTGGCAAGGTTCTCTTTGTTGCAACAAAAAAACAAGCAGCATCTAAAATTGCAGATTTAGCAAAAGATACTAATCAGTATTTTGTAAATCATAGATGGCTAGGAGGAATGTTAACAAACTGGTCGACAATTACAAAATCGATAAAGAAAATGAAAGAGTTAGAGACACTTAAATCAAATCCAAATAATGAATTTACCAAAAAAGAAATATTAAAGATATCTAATCAACACGAAAAATTAGTAAAATCACTAAGCGGTATTAGTGAAATGAAAAAATCACCAGACTTGTTGTTCATCATTGATACTAAACTAGAACACATTGCTGTCTCTGAAGCAAATCATTTGAATATACCTATTATTGGAATTGTGGATACCAATTGTGATCCTGATTTGATTGACTACCCAATTCCAGGTAATGATGACTCGCGTAGATCTATAGATCTTTATTGCAATTTGATCAGAGAAACAATTAATTCTTCAAATAATGAAATTAGTTTTCAAGAAAGCAAAAAATTAGATCAACCTGAAATACGTGAAGAGAATGTGAGTTCTGAAATGAATGTAAATTCAAACAATGTAAATGAACAAAATGGCAGTTAGTGCTAAGGAAGTCCAAGAACTAAGAAAAATCTCTGGCGCTGGAATGATGGAATGCAAAACAGCTCTATCTGAGTCGAATGGTGATTTAGATTTAGCCTTTAAGTTATTGAGAGAAAAAGGTATTGCAAAAGCTGAAAAGAAATCTTCTAGAGATGCAAATGAAGGTTTAATTGGGATAAAGTGTACAGACAATAAAGCGGCAATTATTGAAATAAATTCGGAAACTGATTTTGTTTCAAGAAATGCTGAATTTCAAAATTTGGTAAGATCAATCTTAGATATAACATTATCCAACTTCTCTGATAAAGACGAAATGAGTAAACAATCTACAGATTTAATAAATGAAGCTGTAGCTAAAATTGGTGAAAATATAGTTTTTAAACGTTATGAGTGTATTGAAGGAAATGTATTTAGTTATATTCATAATAGTGCTGGTGAAGGATTAGGTAAGATTGGTGTTTTGGTAGATTTAGATACGGAATTGGAAAATGCAAATGAAGTAGGTAAAAATATGTGTATGCATATCGCTGCCTTAAACCCAGTGTCAATTTCAAAGAATGATTTTGATCTTAATCTGATCGAGTCTGAAAAAGAGATCATTAAACAACAACTTAAAGACTCTGGGAAATCAGACGATATTCAAGCAAAAATGATGGATGGTAAAATATCCAAATTTATTAACGAAAATACTCTTCTAGGTCAAAAATTTGTAATAGATCCATCAGTAAGCGTATCAGAATATCTAGATAAAATTTCTAAAGAGAAAAATGTCAACATTTCTATAAAGAAATTTATTCGATTCGAAATAGGATCATAATCATGGCTAAAAAAAATAAAGAACGGATACTTATTAAGTTATCCGGAGAGTCTCTTATGGGTAAAGGTAAATACGGTATTGAGCTGTCTACAGTTGATAAACTATCTAAAAACATCCAATCATTAAGAAAAGAAAATTTAGAAATTTGCATAGTTATTGGTGGCGGAAATATTTTTCGAGGACTTGCAGCTTCAGCTAAGGGAATGGATAGGGCTAATGCTGATTATATGGGCATGTTAGCTACTGTAATGAATAGTTTAGCATTACAGAATTCACTTGAAAAAATAGGCCTTGATACAAGAGTTATGTCTGCCTTTCCAATACAATCTGTATGTGAAACATACATCCGCAGAAGAGCAATAAGACATATGCAGAAAAATAGAATAGTTATTTGTGCTGCAGGCACAGGTAATCCATATTTTTCAACTGACACTGCTGCGGCTTTGAGAGCTGCTGAGCTAGATTGTTCATATATATATAAGGCCACCCAAGTTGATGGAATTTATGATAAAGATCCAAAAAAATTCAGAAAAGCAAAGAAATACCCTTCAATTTCATATACTACTTACTTATCAAAAAATTTAGCAGTAATGGATAGTGCAGCAATAAGTATTGCAAGAGAAAACAGAATTCCAATTAGAATTTTCTCTATTTTAGAGAAAAATTGCTTAAAAAAAGTGTATAATAATGAATTAAAATTTTCAGAGATTAGATAATGTTTGAAGAGATAAAAAATGACTTAGAGGTGAGAATGATATCATCTGTTCAATCCGCAAGGAGTGAAATGGCAGGTATCAGAGCTGGCAGAGCTTCTCCAAGCATGCTTGACTCAATAAAAGTAGAAACGTATGGGCAAAAAATGAGTATTAACCAAATAGGAAATATAACAACACCAGATGCTCGAACAATAAATATTGATGTGTGGGATCAAGCAAACGTGACTTTAGTTGATAAAGCTATAAGAGAATCTGATTTAGGAATAAATCCATTGGTTGAGGGTAATTTAATAAGACTACCATTGCCTCAACTTACTGAGGAAAGAAGAGTCGAGTTCTTAAAAATGGCTGGGAAGATTTCAGAAAATACAAAAATCGCAATAAGAAATATTAGGCGCGATGGAATTGAAAAAGTTAAAAAATTGGAAAAAGATAAAGAAATAGGTCAAGATGACTCTAAAAAATTCCAAGATAACATTGAGTCTATAACTACTTCGCAAATAAATAGTATTGATGATATATTAAAGTCAAAAGAAGAAGATTTAAAAAAGATTTGACTTATTGTGGGTCGCTTATCTAATCAAAAAAAATCAATTAATCATGTTGCCGTAATAATGGATGGCAATGGCAGATGGGCATTGAAAAATAAAGTCAGTAAAAAAAAAGGTCACGAGACTGGAATAAAAAATTGTATTCAAATCTGCAAATCACTACGTAAACTTGATTATAACATTAGGGAAATTTCTTTTTATGTATTTTCGACAGAAAACTGGAAAAGATCACCATACGAGATTAATAACCTTTTTTCTTTAATAGAGGAGTTTTATGAGAATTTTTCAAATACAGCAGATGATAACAATCTTGTAATTAGACATTATGGTTCAAAAGATAATTTATCGAGAAGAATAAAAAAAATTATTGATTTAGTAACCGAGCGTACAAAGTTAAATAGCGGTACATTTATTAACTTAATGTTTAATTATGGATCACGAAAAGAAATAAGTGATGCATTTACAAAAATGATAAAAAACAAAAAAAGAGCACAAAATATTCGTGATTATTTGTATACAAAGAATTCCCATGATCCAGATTTAATAATTAGGACTGGTGGAGAACAAAGACTTAGTAATTTTATGCTTTGGCAAAGTGCATATGCAGAACTTTATTTTACAAAAACGTTATGGCCAGATTTTAAATTAAGACATCTAAATTATATACTTCACGCATATTCTCAAAGAGCTAGAAAGCTAGGCAAGTGAAAGAACTGTTTAATCAAGAATTATTTAAGAGGATAGTTTCTGTTTTAGTATTCGTCCCCTTAATAATTGCTCCATTATTGTTAAATAATTATTTAGCCTTATTAGTTTTTTTAATTATCAATTCGATTATTTTATTTGAATTAGATAAAATGAAAAATAATACAAATAAATTCGTCATTAATATTTTTATACTTGCCGTAATATTTATTTTTTTTTCTTTTTTAATTCTTCAAATTACTGCCCCTATACTTAAAATATTATTTATTAAAATTATTATAATTATTTGGCTGTTTGACACATTTTCATATTTAGGAGGTAAAATTATTGGAGGGAGAAAATTATTCCCAAAAGTAAGTTCAGGTAAAACAATAAGTGGACTCATCAGTGGTATAGTTATAACACTCTTTGTTGTAAAAATTGCTGAGACTTACATACCTTACTTATCGGAAACCTCGATTTTTTTTGTTATAGTTATTATTTTTTCTGCCTTTTTTGGAGACATGATTGCTTCCTTGGTCAAAAGAATTGCTGATGTAAAAGATAGTGGGAATATAATGCCTGGACATGGGGGGCTTTTAGATAGAATGGACTCTTTTATTGGTGTTTTTTTTGTATTTAATATTTTCCAAATTATTTCTTCCATATGAAAAAGATAAATTTAGTAATATTTGGTGCTACAGGGAGTATAGGGCAATCAACTTTAGCAATAGTTAAAAAAAATCCAAAATTATTTAATATTGAAGGAGTTACTTGCAATTCAAATATTAAAAAATTAATAAAGATTGCAAAAGAGTTTAATATAAAAAAAGTTGGATTTAATTCACAAAAAATAAAAAATAAATCAGAAAAAATATCATCTCGCTTAAAAGCTTATGATAATATTAAGCAATTTCAAGAAATAATAACTCCAAAGACTGATTTTATTATTTTTGCAATTTCAGGACTAGAGGGTATGAACCTACTCTTACAAATTGTATGCTTGGGTAAGAAAATTGGTATAGCAAACAAGGAATGTATAATTTCATTAGGAAAAAATTTATTTAATTTAGCCAATAAATATAATACTGAAATTATACCTTTAGATTCAGAGCACAATGCTATTTATCATTTATCAAAATATAATAATTACACTTTCAACTCAGTAACAATTACAGCAACCGGTGGACCGTTTAGGTCATTAAAACTAAGTAAATTTAAAGACATAACAATTAAAGATGCTTTAAAGCACCCAGTATGGAAAATGGGAAAAAAAATATCTATTGATTCTGCAACAATGATGAATAAAGCACTTGAATTGATTGAGGCAACATCTTTTTTTGATTTATCGCCAGAAAAAGTTAATGCAATAATACATCCACAAGCTATTGTTCATGCAATGATCAATTACAATAATGGATCTACCACTGCACTTCTAAGTCAACCAAGTATGCAAATACCAATAGCATCACTTTTTTTTGAATTTGAAACATACTCAAAAGTTAATAAAGTTCTTGATTTAAAGAAAATCAAGAACTTAGAATTTTATGATATAGATAATAAACGGTTTCCAGCCATAAAGTTGGGATATGAGGTAATGAACGAAGGGGGGCTGTTTCCAAATACTTTTAATTATATCAATGAATTATTGGTAAATAAATTTCTGAATGGTTCAATAAAATTTACCGATATTATTTCTTTAAATCGTATAAATCTTGATAAAACATTTAATAAAAATAGCAATATAGCAAATCCAAATATTAATGATATTAACAATATTAATTGCTGGATTGATAAAAATTTATTTATTGGTTAATAAATACATTATAGTAAAATTATGAAAAATTATAAGATTATAATAGTATTGATATCTATTTTTTTTCTAAATACAGTGGTATACGCGACTGATAATAGAATACTAGAAATTAAAGCATCAGGTGAACAGAGAGTAGATGTAGATACCATAATTTCATATTCAGAAGTTGTTATTGGTCAAGATTATACAGATGACCTTGGTGATAAAATTTTAAAAAATTTATTTGATACAAATTTATTTAGTAATATTGAAATTTCATTTACTGATAATGTATTGAACATATACGTTAAAGAAAATCCAACTATAAATTTAGTAAAATTTGAAGGAAATAAAAAAGTAAAAGATGAAGATCTATTGCTAGAAATATCTTTAAAAGAGAGGTCTGTTTATTCTAGATCAAGAGTAAAAAAAGACATTACAAGGATGCTGACCCTATATCAAAGATCAGGGAGATTATCGACTGAAATAAACCCAACTGTAGAAATTCTCAATAATAATAGAGTAAATTTAATTTACGAGATCACTGAGTCAGATATCACAGAAGTTTCAAATATAATTATTCTTGGCAATAAAGTTTACTCGTCAACTGAGATAAAATCAGTGATGAAAACCAAAGAAAAAAGACTATTAAGGATCTTTTCATCTGCCTCACGCTATGATCCTGATAAACTTGAATATGATAAACAATTAATTGCACAATTTTATAATGATACGGGTTATCCAGATTTTAAAATATTATCATCGATTGCACAGTTAACTCCAAACTCAAACAGTTTTGAAATTATTATTAAAGTTGATGAAGGTGAACTTTATAATTATGGCACTGTCGAAGTAACAAGTGACTTAAAAAAGCTAAATTCAGATATAATTAGAAGAACTATCCCGATTAAAGATAACGAATTATATGATGCAAGTAAAATTAAGCTTGGTATAAAAAATATCAGAGAAGTCGCTGAGGTGGAAGGTTATTCATTCATAGAAATAAATCCTGTAATTAGTCAAGACAATGAAAATAATTTAATAAATGTTAACTTTTTACTTAATGAAGGACCGAGAGTTTACGTAAATGAAATAGATATTATTGGAAATACAAGAACAATTGACCGAGTAATTCGAAGAGAAATATCTCTTTCAGAAGGAGATGCCTATAACAAGTATGCTATAAATTACTCTAAAGATTCTATAAGGGCATTAGGTTTTTTTTCTGACGTAGAAATCGATGAAGTAAGAACAACTTATGATGATAAAATTGATCTTTTAGTTGAAGTAGAGGAAAAAAACACCGGAGAGGCAACAATTGGTGCAGGATATTCAAGCTCAACATCTGCAACATTAATGTTTGGTTTGAAGGAAACAAATTTTCTTGGCAAAGGTCAACGCTTAAATTTTTCTGGCAATTTATCAGATACAAGAAATCTCTATGATATTTCTTTCACAGAACCTTACTTTAATAATAAGCCACTATCATTAACTACGAAATTATATAGTAATTTTTCTGATCCATCTGGTGTAAATTATGAAACTGAAGAGCTGGGATTTGGCTTGTCAGCAGGATTTCCACTGGCATCAAATCGGTTTTTGTCAATGAGGTATGAATTATACACTAATAAAGTAAAGGCGGATACAGGAGCTACCACATATGAACAATTACTTGCAGGCACAGATACAGTATCTGCATTTGGTTATACTCTTAATTTGGATAATCGTAACAGTAGATATAAGCCGTCAAGAGGATATAATATACAATTAAATCAAGATATAGCTGGATTAGGTGGTACAAGTTACTACATTCAAAATAGTTTTGAATTTAACATTTATAAACCTCTTTCTGAGAGATTCATTGGAGCTTTAAAGTTAGAGGCTGGTAATGTTAATGGATATAATGATAAATATGCTCCATTATCCTCAAATTTTACTTTAGGGGGGAAAAGATTGAGGGGATTTAAATCAGGCAAAGTTGGGCCAAGATCAGGCAATTCATACACAGGTGGACAATACTATTATTTGACATCTCTTGAAACAAATATTGATTTAAGTATTGAGCCGTTTGATATTACAACCACTCTGTTTGTTGATGTAGGAAGTGTATGGGGATTAGAAAATCCAGCATATTCATCTATTAATGACGATCATAAGATGAGATCGTCAATAGGAGTGAATTTTAATTGGGACTCAACAATAGGGCCGATTAATATAGTATATGCAAATGTAATTGACAGCGTATCAACTGATACAACTGATAATTTATATTTTGATATAGGATACAATTTTTAATGAGAATATTTAATTTAAAACAACTTACAATTATTTTTTTAATAACTTTTGTTTTGCTTTTGAATACCGCTAAAGCCGACTATCCAAATACATCAGTTGGCATTGTTGATTTAAATTTGATTTTGCTTGAAGCTGATGCCGCAAAAGATGCTGCGGAGGAAATTGAAAAAATCGCTGTAAAAATTGAAGAAGAAATCAAAGTCAGTGATGAAGAAATGATAAACGAACAAAATAAATTGATTGAGTCACAAGCAGTAATGGCACCTGAAGCATTTGAAATTAAACGACAGGAATATGAAAAAAAAGTCCAAAATTATAATGCATCAAGACAAGAAAAACTAAGATCAATTGACAATTTATTAGGTTCCTCGAGAAATAAGGTACTAGACGCACTTAAACCTATCTTAGAAAATATTTCTAACGAAAAAGGTATCACGGTCATGTTAGAAAAAAGTACAGTTCTTTTAAGTGCCGAAAGTATGGATATAACTCAAGAAGTTCTCAAAGCTCTTAATAAAGAATTACCTAGTATAAAAATATCTCAAGATTGATTAATGAAACCAAGTTTCTTTAAGAACTTAGGTCCTCACGACTTATCAACTATTAAATCAGAGATTAACTGTACGGCTGATAATAAAAAAAATGCTGAGTTTACTAAATTAGTCGGTCTTACTAGTTTAGAAAATAATACGATTTCTTTTTTATATGATAATCAAGAATTAAAAAATTATAAGTTTGATAATACAATCAATTACGCAATTATTTGTACTGAAGAAAGCTCAAAAAAAATTAATAAAAATATTCAAAAAATAGTCGTGAAGGATGTGCATCATGCCGTTTCGATACTCTCCAATTTGTTCTATCGAGAATATAGCCAGGAAGAAATCAATACTTTTCCTTCTCCAGAAATTGGAAAAAATTCAATAATTCAAGATAAAGTAATAATTGAAAATGGAAGTATAATCGGAAGTAATGTAAAAATATGTAATGGAGCAGTAATTAAGAGCGGTTGCATAATTGGAAATAACTCATTTATTGACTGTAACAGTGTAATTTCAAACTCGATTATCGGTGATGACGTCAAGATAGGAAGAAATTGTTCTATCGGGCAACCAGGTTTTGGTTTTTCTATTCAAAGAAGCAATAATGAAAATATATTTCATGTGGGTAGGGTTATAATTCAATCTAGAGTAAGAATTGGTTCCAATTGTACTTTAGATAGAGGCAGCTTTGGTGATACTGTAATAGGAGAAAATACGTATTTAGATAACTTATGTCATATTGCTCACAATGTATCTATTGGTAATGATTGTGTATTTACTGGAATGAACGGAATAGCTGGAAGTACAACAGTAGGAAACGGCGTATTATCAGGGGGACAAGTCGGCATTGCTGGTCATTTAAAAATTGGAAATAATGTTCAAATTGCCGCTAAGAGTGGAGTAATAAATGATATTGATGATAATGCTTCGGTAATGGGTAATCCAGCAGTTAATAAGTATAAATATATTAAACAATTTAAAAAAACTTATGGGTAATACAATAGAGACCAATCAAATAAAGGAACTAATTCCTCATCGCGAACCATTTCTATTCATTGATAAACTAGAAAATATTAAAAAGCTTGAAACTGCTACAGGAGTAAAAACGTTTACAAGAAATGAAGGATTTTTTAAAGGACATTTTCCAGGTCAACCCGTGGTACCAGGTGTAATACTTGTTGAATTGATGGCACAAACAGCGGCCGCATTAATTGCGTATAGTATAAGAGATGAAACTTTTGATAAAATTGTTTACTTGATGAATATAGAAAACACAAAGTTTAGAAAGCCGGTTTTTCCTGATGAGAAAATATTTGCCAATGTAAAAGCAATTAGGTCCAAAGGTAGAGTATGGCGCTTTGAAGGAGTTACATTAGATATAAATGAAGAAAGAGTTTGTGAGGCTAAATGGAGTGCGATGATAATGGATAGGGAGAATGAAAAAAATACATAAAACAGCAATCATTGGTGACAATTGTAAGATTGGTGACAATGTTATAGTAGGTCCTTACTCAATTATTGAAGATAACGTTAAAATTGCAAATAATAATATTATTAAATCTTCAGTAAACATATGTGGCGATACAGACATAGGTGAATCAAATATTTTCTTTCCTTTTTGCTCAATTGGCTCAATTCCACAAGATCTAAAATATAATGGAGAAAAAAGCAGATTAATTATTGGAGAAGATAATATTTTTAGAGAATATTGTACTGCTAATATAGGCACTCAAGGAGATAGGATGGAAACTCTTATTGGTGACTCTTCATTATTTATGACTGGTGCACATATTGCACATGATTGTATTGTTGGAAATAAAACAATTTTTGCAAACCAGGCAACCTTGGGCGGTCACGTTCATGTTGATGATTATGCAGTTATAGGAGGTTTGTCTGCTGTGCATCAATTTTGTAGAATAGGAAAGCTTGCAATGATAGGCGGTATGTCCGCCGTAGAAAATGATGTGATTCCTTACAGTTTAGCAATTGGGAATAGGGCACAAGTAACTGGTATAAATATTATTGGGTTAAAACGTGCCGGTATTTCAAAAGAACATATTAGAGAATATACCAAATCTGTAGATAAAATATTTACTGGGCAATCAATCTCTAAAGAAATTAAAAAAATCGATATTACTAAAAGTGACTTAATACATGATTTAATAAGTTTCATAGAAAATGTTAGTCCAAGGGGGCTATGTAAATATGAGCGATAACAAAGTATGTGTAATTGGTGGTTACGATCTTTTAGCAAAAGCTTTTTATTCTGAATTAAAAAAAAAAGAAGATTTGTCAATTTTTATTAATGTAGATGATACAAGATACATTAATAGAAGAGGGGTATTTAATTTTAAAATATTTGAATTAAAAAAAATCTTACGAACACTTAAAGAAAATAAAATTTCAAAATTGGTATTTCTTGGAAAAATTAATCGACCCAATTTATCTGATTTTAAGAATGATGGGATTGTAGAAAATTACTTACCATTATTAATGGAGTCATTTAAAAAGGGGGACGGTAATATACTATCAACAGTAGTTAAAATCTTTGCTCAAAACGGCTTTAGCGTATTATCACCTAAAAAAATATCCAAAAATTTTTTTCTTTCAAAGGCGGAAATAGGATCATCAATAAATAAAAACGACAAAATTGACATCAATAAGTCAATAAAGATACTTAATGCACTCTCCAAATATGATAATGCGCAATCAATAATTAGTGTTGATGGATATATCATTGCAATTGAAGCAGCTGAAGGTACTGATAATTTAATCAAAAGAACTGTGAATATTAGAAAAAATTTAAAACAGCTTAATAAGAAGTCAGGTTTTTTAACTAAAATTCCAAAAAAAAATCAAAGTAAACTTATTGATTTGCCAGTTATTGGTCCGAAAACAATAAAGTTAATATTAAAAGCAAATTTAAGGGGCATTGCAATAAACACGAAGCTGACAATGGTCTATAAAAAAACTGAATTATTAAAAATTACCAATGAAAATGATTTAAGAATATATGATCTGTGTTAAGTAATTATCTAGTATTTTTCTTAGATCTGATTGTTCCATATTTCAGTGATTTATTGCCAGTATATAACTGCCTTGGACGACCAATTTTTTGAATCGGGTCTTCAATCATTTCTGTCCATTGTGCAGTCCAACCAGCTGTTCTAGAAATGGCAAAAATTACAGTAAACATTTCTGGTGGAAAGCCAATTGCTCTTAGAATTATACCTGAATAAAAATCTACATTAGGGTAAAGTCTTTTCTCAATGAAATACTTATCTTTTAGAGCAATTTTTTCTAAGGTCATAGCAAGTTTTAATATTGGATCATTTTTAATACCTACATGTTTTAATACTTTTTGACAGATGCCTTTAAGAATTTTTGCGCGAGGATCATAATTTTTATAGACTCTGTGACCAAATCCCATGAGCTTAAACGGATCTTTTTTATTTTTTGCTTTTTTAATATATTTATTTATATTTTTTGTAGAACCGATTTCTTCCAACATTTCTAAGGCTGCTTGATTGGCTCCACCATGAGCAGGCCCCCACAATGACGATACACCTGCTGCTATGCAAGCGAATGGATTAGCACCCGAAGAGCCAGCGAGTCTTACTGTAGAAGTAGATGCATTTTGTTCATGATCAGCGTGTAAAATAAAAATTGTATCCATTGCTTTTGAAAGTATTGGAGAAATTTTATATTCCTCGGCTGTATTGCTAAAACACATATGTAAAAAGTTTTCTGAAAAAGATAAATTATTTTTGGGTGAAACGAATGATTGTCCTATTGAATATTTATAGGCCATTGCGCCAATAGTAGCTGATTTTGCTACAATTCTCCTGGTTGCTTCTTGTCTCTGATGTGAGTCACTGATGTCCAAAGTATCCTGGTAAAATGATGATAGTGCTCCCATAACGCCTACCATCATAGCCATTGGATGAGCATCACGTCTAAAACCTTGAAAAAAGTTAATTATTTGCTCGTGTAGTAGCGTATGTCTTGAAATTAATCTTCTATATTTTTTTAGTTGTTCTTTATTTGGAAGATCTCCGTAAATTAAAAGATTAACAACTTCTATGAAATCACTTTTTTGTGCAAGATCTTCAATATCGTATCCTCTATATCTTAAAATTCCATTTTCTCCATCAATATAGGTAATTTTTGATTCACACGATGCAGTAGATGTAAATCCAGGATCATATGTAAATATATTTGCTTCTGAGTATAGTCTTGATATATCTATGACAGATTCGCCTTCAGTAGAACTATATATTGGGAATTCGTAGGAATTATCAGCTATTGTTAACTTTGCTATTTTTTTATTCTTAATAATTTTTTTATTAGCCATTCATGTACTAAATAAACTATTTATAAAAATATAAAAGTTAAAAATATTTTTAATATTTCCTGAGGAGGCCAATTAACTTACCTTGAATTTTAACTCTATGTGCGGAAAGTATTCTTGTTTCATATATAGGATTAGCACTTTCAAGTGCAATACTTTGTCCTTTTTTTCTAATCCTTTTTAAAGTAGCTTCGTGATCATCAATCAAGGCAACAATAATGTCTCCGTTATCAGCAATATTTGTTTTTTTAATTAAAACAGTGTCACCATCATGTATACCCTCATTAATCATTGAGTCTCCTTCAACAGAAAGAGCGTAGCTTTCTCCTATTGGCATCATTTCCTTTGGGACATCAACCGAAGTATCATTTTGCTGAATTGCTTCTATTGGTGTTCCAGCTGCTATCTTTCCTAATAGAGGCAGTGTGCTTAACTTATTATTAGACTCCTCACCAATGCTATTTTTAAAATTACCTATTACTAAATTTTTCTTATTTTGTTCAGAAACTTTAATATTTGAAATACCATCTTTAATTACTTCAAGAGCGCGAGCCTTATGAGCAAGTCTTTTTACAAACCCTCTTTCTTCAAGAGCTATCACCAGCCTATGAATACCAGATTTAGATTTTAATCTGAGCGCAGATTTCATTTCTTCATAAGATGGGGTAACCCCACTTTTGCTCTGAAAGTTTTGTATGTAATTTAGTAGTTCTTTTTGTTTTCTTGTTAACATTGATTCGTTTCCACTAAGTATGTTCTACCAATGTTCTCATTAAGTTTCAATAAAAAAAAAGCTATTAAAAACAATTATTAAGATAATTTATATAAACTATTAATTTAGTAATTCTCTGATATGAGAGGGCAAATTTTGTGATTTCATTAGATACTCACCAATTAGAAAATTATTTATCGAGGTATTTTTACAAATTATATCAATATCTTCTTTTCTGTGAAAACCGCTTTCAGAAATGAATAATTTCTCATTATTTTGCAATTCTTTTGAAAGTTTAATCGTAGTATTTAAGTCAGTTTCAAAATTATTCAGATTTCGATTATTTATTCCAATCATATTAGAAATCATATTATTTGATCTCTTTAATTCATCTAAATTATGAATTTCAACAATCGAGTCCATACCTAAATCATTGGCTATAATTGAAAATTTATCAGCATCTTCTTGTTTTAACATTGATAAAATTATTAATATACAATCGGCACCACTGAGTTTACTTTCGTATATTTGATACTCATCTACTATAAAATCTTTTCTAAGAATTGGTATGATTGTACTTTTTCTAATTTCTTCAAGATCACTTAATTTACCATTAAAATATTTTTCATCAGTAAGAATAGATAAGCAGGAAATATTATTTTTCTCATAAATATTTGCTAATTGAATTATATTTATATTATCGTCTACGAATTTACCCAATGAAGGGCTACCTTTTTTTATTTCTCCAATAATTGAAATTTGATCACATTCTTTTTTTAATTTTTCGTAAAATTTAAAACTTTTATTTTTGTCTATGATTAACTGATTTTCAATTTTTTTTTGCGAACATTTATTTTTTTGTTGTTCAACAAAATTTTTCTTATATTCATATATTTCCTTTAGTATTGACATTAGCTATTTGTGAATGTTGATAACTTTTCAATAATTTTATTTGGTATTCCATCTCTTATTAATAACTTTACTTCATCAAGAGAATCTTGAATATTTTTATCGTTAATTTCAATATTTTTACTTACCAATATTCCAAAAGCTGAATTTATACAAACTGCATGATAAAATGAGTCAATTTTACCATTAAATATTTCTAATATTCTGTCTGCATTATAATTTGCATCACCGCCTGTAATTTCTTCTTTGATAGCTCTTTGTAAACCTATTGTTTCTGGATCAAAGTCAATTAGTCCATTTTTCTTTGTGAAAATTAAATTTGATCCATCAAGGGATATCTCATCATTTCCATCAAAACCAGAAACTAGGCAAACATTCTTATTTGGATCATTTTGAAAAACTTCCTTATAAATATCAAACACCTCTTTTGAATAAACGCCCACAAGTTGATCTCGTACACCTGCTGGATTCATTAATGGTCCAAGCATATTAAATATAGTTCTAAAACCAAGCTGCTGCCTAACTGGGCCTACATATTTCATAGCCGGATGATGATTAGGTGCAAACATGAAACAAATACCTGTTTTGTTCAAACAGTCTTCTAATTTTGAAATATTCATATCAATATTGATTTTTAAGGACTTCAGGACATCTGCAGATCCGCAGCTAGATGTTAAGGCACGATTTCCATGTTTTGCTATAGGTATGCCTTTGGCTGCCAACACAAATGCTGTAGCAGTAGAGATATTCAAACTATTTTTACCATCGCCACCTGTACCACAAGTATCTAATGAACCTTTAGGTGATTTTATCTTAATCATTTTAGATTTCATTACTTCTAGAGCTCCGTTTATATGATGAGCTTTTATACCAGATTTTTGAAGCAAAGAGAGAAATGAGCTAATTTGCACTTCATTTACATTACCTTCCATAATTAATTTAAATACTTCCTTTGTTGACTCTAGATCTAAATTATCTGCAAAGATTAACTCCAAATATTTTTTTATATCTATACTCATAATTTTAAAAAGTTTTTAATTATTTTTTTTCCATAAGGAACAGTTGCAATACTTTCTGGATGAAATTGGACTCCGAAACACGGATAAATTTTATGCTCAATACCCATAATTACTTTACTTTTATTATCAAAAGTATCTGAAATAATTTTAAAATCCTCTGGCAGAGTATTCTTTTGAATAATGAGACTATGATACCTTGTTGCTTCAAATCTTTTAGGTAACCCTTTAAAAAGTTTTGAACCTAAATTAGTAACTGAAGATGTTTTACCGTGCATAATTTTTGAAGCTCTAATAATTTTTGATCCAAATGCTTGACCAATTGATTGGTGACCAAGACAAACTCCAAGTATAGGAATATCCCTATAAAATGTTTTAATTAATTCTAGGGAAATGCCAGCTTCATTAGGCGTGCATGGTCCGGGAGAAATAATTATTTTTTTTGGTTTTAGTTTTCTAATTTGCTTTAAGCTTATTTTATCATTTCGATAAACTTCAACTTTTTCATTTAATTCTTCAACATAGTGGACAAGATTATATGTGAAACTGTCATAGTTATCGATTAGCAATATCATTTTTTATTTCCCAAAACTATAGAAGCTGCTGTTAAAACAGCTTTTGCCTTATTAACCGTTTCTAAATATTCATATTCAGGATTGCTATCATAAACTACGCCTCCACCCGCTTGAACATAAAGTTTCTTTTTAGTGATTATTCCTGTTCTTAAAACTATA
>CACFYZ010000001.1 GCA_902570675.1 uncultured Pelagibacteraceae bacterium | reverse complement strand
GATCGAGTTGCGGCTGGTATTGCTTTTGTACCACAGACAATGAACATTTTTAGTGAGCTAACAGTTGAAGAAAATTTAGAAATGGGTGCATTTCTTAGAGAAGATAATGTTAAAGAAACAATTGAAGAAATTTACAACTTATTTCCAGCAATGAAAGATAAGAGAAATCAGCTCGCAGGTGAATTGTCCGGTGGGCAAAGACAACAAGTTGCTGTTAGTCGTGCATTAATGACAAAACCAAAGGTTCTCATGCTCGATGAGCCAACAGCGGGTGTTTCACCAATAGTTATGAAGGAAATTTTTGAGAGAATTATAGCAATTAAGAACTCAGGAGTTGCAACAGTAATCGTCGAGCAAAATGCTAAACAAGCATTAAATATTGCAGATTTTGGGTATGTTCTGGTCGGGGGAGAAAACAAATTTAGTGGCGAAGGACAAGCGTTATTAAATAATCAGGAAGTAAGAAAGAGTTTTTTGGGAGGATAAGTTGGAAAATTTTGAATTTATTAATGCAATGGTCCTATTGGCAAATTTTGTATTTGTCCCAGCTTTGTCATATGGAAGTCAACTTGCATTGGCTACATTAAGTTTAACAATTATTTATGGTGTATTAAGATTTTCAAATTTTGCTCAAGCTGATTGGATGTCATTTGGAACGATGACAACAATTTTATTTACATGGTTATTTCAGAGCGCAGGAATAAGTGCTGGAATTCTTCCTACCGCATTACTTGCTCTACCCTTTGCTATTATAGTAACAGCTTTGTTTTGTCTTTTTATTGATCGTTCAGTTTACAGTTTTTATCGTAAACAAAAAAGTCAACCTATTGTACTCATGATCGTTTCCGTAGGGGTTATGTTTATTCTTCAGGCAGTAGTTAGATTTATTATAGGACCAAATGATAGAAAGTTTTTTGATGGTGAAAAGTATATAGTACACGCCTTAGACTTTAAAAATTACTTTGGATTAGAAGAAGGATTAACAATCAAATCAACTCAATTAATTACAGTCATTGTCGCTCTAGTTGCAATGATAAGTTTATTCTATTTCTTACAGAAGACGAAACTGGGTAAGTCAATGAGAGCATACTCTAACAATGAAGATCTGGCGTTATTGTCTGGAATTAATCCTGAAAAAATAGTGATTGTTACTTGGATTATATCTTCAATCTTGATTACTACTGCTGGGGTTCTCTATGGTTTAGATAAAAGTTTTAAACCATTTACGTATTTTAATTTGCTATTACCAATGTTTGCAGCAGCAATTGTAGGCGGAATCGGATCCCCAATAGGGGCAGTAATTGGAGGTTATGTTATTGCGTTCTCTGAAATTACATTAACCTATGCTTACAAAAAATTCTTTGTGTATCTTCTTCCAGAAAGTTTAGAACCTTCAGGATTGATGCAAGTTCTCTCAACAGATTATAAGTTTGCTATTTCTTTCATTATTTTAGTGATTGTGCTGATCGTCAGACCAACAGGAATTGTAAGAGGTAAAATAATATGAACGATGAATTAAGAGCTCCAATTGCTTTCACTATAATGGCGATTTTGCTTGCGATTGTCGGCTTTACTCAATCATGGTCTGTGTCTCTTAGTGTTATTAATCTCTGTATTATTTCTTCTATCATGGCAATTGGAGTCAATTTGCAATGGGGATATGGGGGTTTGTTTAATGCAGGAGTAATGGGTTTTACCGCACTTGGAGGTTTGACAGCGGTATTAGTTTCACACGATCCAATTTATGAAGCGTGGGATAAAGCGGGTGTCGGAATTGTAATTAGTGCAATTATTTTCGTATTATCAATCACTGCGCTCTTGTTTGTATTCAGAAATATTGAAAATAAACAAATAAGAAACACTCTTATAATCTTAATAATTGTTTTTGGCTTAATTGGTATTAATAATTTTTACGGACCTTCAATAGACATTGTCGAGTCGATTAATCCTGCTAAAACAGGTTTTCTTGGAGGATTGGGTTTACCAATTATTTTTTCTTGGCTGATTGCTGCAATAGTCGCTGGACTTGTTGCATGGGTAATAGGAAAAATTACACTACGATTAAGGTCGGACTATTTAGCTATCGCAACTCTTGGAATTTCAGAAATTGTAATAGCAGTAGTTAAACATGAAGATTGGTTATCTCGAGGCGTAAAAAATGTTTCAGGTTTAGATAGGCCTGTTCCATATGAAATTGAACTTCAAGAATCAAAATGGTTCCTGAATTTAGTTGAGAGAATAAACTTTTCAAAACTAGAAGCTATACAATCTCTTTCATCAAGACAAGATTTACTGAATGATCTTGTCATTGATAGTTCAGGAATATTTGTGAAACTCTGTTATGCAGGATTATTTTTTTCTGTTCTTTTGTTAATTTTTTATCTAAGTCAGCTTGCTTTAAACTCACCTTGGGGAAGAATGTTAAGAGCTATAAGAGATAATGAAGAAGCGGCTAGTGCAATGGGCAAAAATATTTTCGCACAACATTTACAAATTTTTATAATTGGTTCAGCAATAATTGGTATAGCAGGAGCGATGCTCACTACCTTAGATGGCCAATTTACACCTGGGTCTTATCGTCCATTAAGGTTTACATTTATTATTTGGTTAATGGTTATCATTGGTGGATCGGGTAATAACTTAGGATCAATTTTTGGTGGATTTTTTATTTGGTTTATTTGGATTGAAGCGGAACCATTGTCCATTGGTTTTATGAACATGTTGGCTGGTGGGCTCGAATATGACAATCCTCTTAGAATGCATCTGCTGGGAAGCGCCGCACATCTTAGATTATTTATAATGGGGTTATTGCTTTTATTGGCACTGAGGTTCATGCCAAAAGGGGTAATACCAGAGAAAATCCAAAGAAAATAGGGGCCGAAATCGACCCCTATTAGTTAAATGTTAAGAACTTAACGAACGGTAACTGTATTAAATTTACCGTTACCTATTTCAAGCTCTTTATAAGAACCAGAAGCTTCACCAACATCAGAGAACTCAACATTTGTTGCACCTTGATAATTAACTTGGCCTCCATCTTTTAAGATTTGCAATGCTTTGCCTAATTCACCTGGGAAAATTTCGGTTCCAGGAGCGTTTGCAACGCCCATTACATTTTGAGCTATTGAAGATCTATCTACAGAATTACCTGCTTGTATTGCTAGCAAAATTAATGCAGCAGCATCATAGGACTCTGGTTCGAATGGTCCATCGCCCGGAATGCCGTTTGACGATGCAATTGATTTAAACATGTTTGCCCCTTCTGATTCAGATCCCGGTAAAGTTCCAAAAGTTCCTGTCAAATCACCATCTACATTTTCAATCAGACTGTCACCAATCATTCCATCTGCAAGAATAAATCTTGAAAATGCTCCTGTCTCCATTGAGTTCTGAATGATTCCTCTACCACCTTGATCTACGTAACCAAGAACAGCAACTTCTGAAGCGCCTGAAGCTGATAGAGTAGATACTTCTGCTGAATAATCACCTTTTCCATCTTCATGAGGTACTTCAGTAGTAACAGAACCGCCCATCGCTTTAAAAGCATTTACGAAGCTGTCTGACAGTCCTTTACCGTAGTCGTTATTAGTATAGGTAACTGCTACCTCACTAATACCTCTATCCATTACGACTTGTGCTAAGACTTGTCCTTGTCTTGCATCTGAAGGCGCAGTTCTAAAAAAGTAACCTTTATCATCGATATCAGTTAATGCTGGGGACGTAGCTGATGGAGAAATCATTGTTACTCCATTAGGTACAGCTACATTGTTTGCAATTGCTGTTGTAACCCCTGAACAATCTGCACCCATTATTGCTGCAACATTATCTGAAGTCACTAATCTCTCAGCAGCTGAAGTTGCTGCGCCTGCATCAACACAAGTTGAGTCAGCACGTACCGCACTTGCAGTTGCTCCACCTAAAAGTAATCCAGAGTCACTTGCCTCTTTCATAGCGAGTTCAGCTGAACTTGCCATAGTTGGTGTTAATGACTCAATAGGTCCGGTAAATCCAAGAATTACTCCGATTTTTATTTCATCAGCAGATGTCTGATCCGACTGTCTATCACATCCATAGAACAGCCCTAAAACCAAAACTCCTGCGATCAAACTGAATATTGTCTTTTTCATTATTAATCTCCCATTTATATTGACCTTTATGCTAACAAATCAGGTAATGCGGATCAACTTTGATTTTATTATTTAAATTATTATAGTTAATAAAAATGACCATTTTTCATAGTATTCTATCAGGTACACTTCTTGTAATTTTACTTATTTTAGTAGTAATGACCGCTATTTACTTCTTAACTAGCTTTGAAAAAGGCGACTTAAAATCCTATCAAGAAAATTCTAGCTATAGTTATGCAAATTTATCTAAAGGACTTACCGCTTACAAAGATTATGGGAATTCTGATAATCCTACAATAATTGTTATTCATGGAGCTACGTTGCCTTCAGAGGGTTATGTTGGCTTCTGCGAGGGACTTAGTAAAAGAGGTTACAGAGTTATCTGCTATGACCAATACGGAAGGGGTTACTCAGATAGACCGGTTTCCAAATACAATATGGAATTATATTTAGGGCAGCTTAATGAGCTATTAACTTATCTGGATATAAAAAAATCAATTTTATACGGTTCATCGATGGGTGCCCCAATTGCGATCAGTTATGCTAATCAATATCCAAATCAAGTATCCGCTGTTGGTCTACAAGTTCCATTAGTCAACAGTAATAGTAAGTTACTTCATATGATGAAGGTACCTGCACTTGGCAATCTCATTTTAAGAACCTTCGGAATTCCTTTTGCTAAAAGTAGAGCTGAACAATGGGTTACTGATAACCCTGCGCAAAAAGATTTGGTTAATAGATATATTTTACAACTCACATTACCTGGAACTGAGCAATCGATACTTTCTTCTATACGTAATATTGTGAACAAAAACTTCTTACCTGACTATGAAATGTTTTCACAATTAGATATTCCTATTCATATATCTTATGCAAGTGATGATGATGAAATCGATCCTAAAACTGTTCAGCAAGTTTTGAATTTAATACCAAGGGCTGAAAGTTTTATTTTTACTGGTGGTCACGGTGGTGGTGGATTTATTGTTGATGAACTCAATAATTTGTTTACTGACTTTCTTCGTAAAAGTTTAAACTAGTAATAATCTATCGATCTGCGTTGTGTAATTTCTCGTACAGCTTTCTCGTTTTTGTTTCCAATTTCCAACTTTACACTCTGATGCCATCTGAAGTGTGTCTCGACCATAACGATAATTAATTGTATCAATTGCTGACATAAGATCGGAATTTAGGTTATAGTTTTTTTCAAACAAAGTTTCTTGAATTTCTGACTCATCACATAAACCGCTAAGAAGTACTCCTGCTTTTTTATACTGATAGTTTTTTTTGAAAATCTTCTTTGTAAGAGATAAGGCTGTTTCAATAATTGTTATGCTGTCATGTGTTGGATGAGAAAGTGTTTTTGATGCCCCATTTGAATAATAAGTGCTCTTTTTGTCAAAGGGGTTGGTTCTTACAAAGACTGAAATACAAGACGCTGCAAGGCTTTCAGAGCGTATACGTTCAGCCGCTCGTCGTGCAAAAGTTGTAACAGCCTGCTCTATATCTTCTAGATTAGTCAGAAGTTTCCCAAATGATCTTGTGGTACAACAACTTTTTCTTGTCATTGAATATTCTTCGAGAGGAATACAAGAAATCCCTCTTAGTTCAGTAATTGTTTTGAGACCATTAACACTCATCATTTTTCGTATCCACGAGTCACTACAGTTCTTTAATAGTTTTGCATTGTGTACGCCACGATTGATTAGTTTTTTCGATAAACGTCTACCTACTCCCCAAACATCACCCACCTCTGTTAATTCAAGTACTTGATCAATATTGGCATGATTGACCAATGAACAAACACCATTTAAAGACTCATCTTTTTTAGCTTTGTGATTAGCAACCTTTGCAAGAGTTTTTGTTGAAGCAATACCTATGCTGACTGGAATTCCTGTATGCTGTAAAATAGTTTGTCTTAATTGATGAGCATATTTTTCGTAGTCAATTGATAGATTGCCTAGCTCTACAAATGCCTCATCAATTGAATATACTTCTGTGTGAGGAGATGAACTAGAAATAATATTCATCACTCGGCGTGACATATCTGCGTACAACGTATAATTTGAAGAAAATACAACTACATTTTCTTTTTCTACGATATCTCTAACTTTAAAAAGTGGTACACCCATTTTAATTCCAAGAACTTTTGCTTCTTTAGAGCGTGATATAATACAACCATCATTATTTGATAGAGCTACGACTGGTCTATTATTAAGTTTTGGATTGAAAACACGTTCACACGAAACATAAAAGGCATTGCAATCAATCAACGCAAAAACTTTATCTTTCATTTATGGTCTACTCCTTGGGCTTAAATTGTGAACAACATTTGTACACACTCCCCATATAGTGAAATCCATTTCTTCAGCAACTGAGACATCAGCATAGTTTGTATTAGAAGATGCTAAACAGACTTGTTTATTGTCGATTTTTAAAATTTTAACACTTAACTCACCATCCAGAACTGCTATGATTATCGAGTTGTTTCGGGGTTTGATACTCCGATCGACAATAAGAAGATCGCCAGGATAAATACCTGAACCAATCATGGAGTCGCCGCGTGCACGAACTATGAAAGTTGCATTCGGATGCGGAATAAGCTCTTCATTTAGATCGATGGTTCCTTCAGTAAAATCTCTTGCCGGTGAAGGAAAGCCACATTCTACAGCTTCTTTATAAAATGTTAAAAACATTGGATAAATTAAATTTTTGTTCTTGTTTTGTTCTAATTATTGCATTACTCAATAAAAGAGTCAATACTGCGTAGAAAAATATTATGAAAGAAATTGCTTCTTGAAAAAAGATATAGTGTCTTCATGACACTGCTTTCGAGCAGCCCAATTGCCACCCGCGTGTGCACCAAGAATATTGGGTGTTTCTTTTAAAAGCCGAACTCTTTCTTCAGGAGAGTCTAAATGAAATGTGTTGTTATTTTCATCTACAAAAACTTGTTTACCATCCATTTTTAAGTCAATGAACATATCTTTTAGTTTTATTGCATAAGGAATATATTCAACAGGGTCAATTGAATCAAATGAATGATGAGCATTTGGATAAGTTGTAAGCTCAACGTCTCGTACAGGCTTCATATAATCAATAATACGCTTACATAAATTAAGTGGAGTGTAGTCATCGTCTTCACCGAATAAAACATGTATGGGAGAATCAGACCAGCGATTATCTTCTGGTTTTAATAAAGTTCCAGGATAGATTGGTAAGTGAGCAGCAAACTTCTCTCCATTTTTGCTTAACCTTTCTATGATTGGCTGCCACGCTGCATAGAAAGCTGTACTTCCGCCTAAACTCCAACCCATTATACCAATTTTACTACTGTCAATTTCTGGATGGAGGGTCAACATTGACAGTGCACGGAAAGCATCAGTAATCATGGTTGCTAATGTTACAGCTGTTTGATTTTCAACAATTGAAATAACTCCTCTTGACTCAAAATGATGTATCCTAAAAACCGCAAAACCTGCTTCTAGTAGATTTACCATATGAGTATGATGACCTTCTCTCAGACCTGCACTTCCGTGAATTGGAATAATTAAAGGGCATGGCTTTTTAGCATTTTGAGGAAAGATGAGTGTTCCCCATACATCTTGTTTATCATCCATATTTTTATCATTTAACAAATCATAAAATTCGTATGGATTTGAGGACTTAAAAAAAAATACACCTTCTGTTTTTTTTTCAAACGGATTTGAATTTCCTAACATATTGGTGAACTTTAAATGAAATTAAATCTTATACAAATAATAAAAAAGGGTCTGCTATATTTATCTCAGGGGGAAAAAAGCAGACCCTTTTTTTAAATTAAAGAGAGAAATTAGTCTCTAATTGAGTAGGCTATTACCCCTGTCTCAGCGACATCTGTTCCTTCTTTTTCAGCCTCTTCACTTATTCTTATACCAATTGTGGCTTTCATTAATGCCCAAATAATAATGGACGCAACGAATACGAATACACAAATTGATGCTGTGCCTAGGAACTGTGTTCCGAAGCTGGTATCAGGATTAGTGATTGGCACTGCAAGAGTACCCCAAACACCTGCAATTAGGTGAACAGGAATGGCTCCTACAACGTCATCTATTTTTAATTTAGTTAGAAGTTCTGTTCCAAAGAAAACTAGAGCACCTCCAATGCCTCCGATAATAATAGCCATAAGTGGAGTAGGCATCAATGGTTCAGCTGTAATTGCAACTAGACCGCCTAACGCACCATTAAGCATCATTACAACATCAGTTTTACCTCTAGCTAATCTTGTTATTGCGGCACAAACTAAGACACCAGAACAAGCTGCTAAGTTCGTGTTAATATAGATTGTTGCCACTGCTGTTGCATCATCAAATGAACCAAGAGCTAACTGTGAACCGCCATTGAAACCAAACCAACCGAGCCATAGAATGAAGACTCCAAGTGTAGCCAATGGAATTGATGAGCTTGCAAAAGGAACTAACTTTCCTTCACCATCAAAACGTCCCAGTCTTGGTCCAAGTACGATAGCACCAGCTAATGCTGCTGCACCGCCTGCTGCGTGAACAAGTGTTGAACCAGCAAAATCTGAGAAACCAGCAGAAGATAACCATCCTCCACCCCATTGCCAACCCATTTCGATTGGATAAATAACTCCTGTCAGTATTGCTACAAACAAAAAGAACGGCCAAATTTTAATTCTTTCAGCCAATGTTCCAGAGACAATTGAAGCAGTGGTAGCACAGAATACCATCTGGAAGAACCAGTCTGATCCATCTGAATATCCAGTTGCTATTGCAGAGCCATCACTCCATGACGTGAACGATCCAATGTATCCACCTTCTGGAATTCCATAAGCTAGATTATAACCCACAAGCCAGAACATAATTCCAGCAATTGAGTATAAACCAATATTTTTTGCCGCGATTGTCGCAACACTTTTCGATGTAACTAAACCAGACTCAAGCATACAGAATCCGGCAGCCATCCACATCACCAAAAATCCACTTATAAGAAAGAGTAATGTATTTAATGCGTATGCTGTTTCGTCATCAACAGCCGCAAATGCATTAGCAGATAATAGTGATGAAAATAATACTGTATAAAGTATAACTTTTTTAAACATGTATTTATTCTCCCTTTATTAATTTTCTGATCGCATTTTTTACCATATGTGCAGATTCACAATTAGTGATACATGCCAATATGACAAGTTGTGGAAAGTTTAATAAAATTCAATGAAATCAAGAATTAAGATGGTTAAATCTAAAGTTATGCTTTTACTAATTCCGGTTGCGCCATGCGTCAGCTGCAAGAAAAACCACACCAATCATCATCGATAAATAGATAAAAAAAGATAAATTGACGCCGTATGCCTTTATATATGCCCATCCAAAGAGAACGCCTACGACTGCTGATATAATAAGAGGGATTAGATACTTCATAAATATTAATTAACAATAGTTATAATAAATAATCTACATAAATTGGTGAAGACCATGCTCGGTGTTCGTCAATTTCCGAACAAGTTTCAATGTTTCGTGGGTGTCTCCAATCTTGTGTACAAAGTTTATATTCAACACAATTTCCCTCCTCATCAAAAGTGCATATACCCCCTTTGACATTAATCTGTGGAGTCGGCACCTCTATAGCCCGAACGTAATAACTTGCATCTTTTTGATTTTTGGAAAAATCTTCGTCATTGAAAGTAAACGAACATCCAATATCGTCAGGATTACAATAATGAACTTTCCATGGATCCATAATTCTTCCCTTCAAAGGTTGATCTGCAAATTCCTGTGGTAAAATTTTAATTACTTCAATTCGTTGAATGAATTTACGTTCGTCACTTGGATTATAGCATTCATTATAACAAAGCTCTTCGACTCTTTCATCTCCCAATGCGTTATACGCATCTTCAGGACAACCTGGTTTTTGCTCGAATGAACCCATTGCTTTTACTTCAAATAAAGGTGCTGTTTGCATTTCTATAGATGATCCCATTGGTATTCTTTCTTCACCATTCAATAAGCTAAACCATAAAAGCATTCTGGTTCCACTTGTTGCATAGGTTTCTTTTCTTTTTAATGCATCCCAAATTTCTTCCTTGGATCGCCCTTCTGAATGAACTGCAGCGAGGCCACCAGTTGTAAAAAAGCCTCTTTGTTTTTCCCATTCAATTGTATTAAACCCTACTATTAATTCTGGGATTTCATATTGTTGAGGATGAGCTAACGAAATAAAAGAGTCTCCTATTGGGTCACTATTTTTTCCAGTTGGACTTTCACTAGCAGGAAAATAATATGGCTCCATGTGAAGAATTCGATCAAAAAATTCAGTTGGTGGTCCATTGCCATCAACATTGTTGCCAAATAATTCTTTATAACCACTTCCGGGAGCTGCTGAATGATTATCACTTGATCCAATAAAACCATATCTAAAACGATGTTTAGTGCCATCATCCTTAAATTTAGTTAATGCCAAGCCATATTGGGAACTTCCACCTGGCACATGGTTCATTGTGGGACTAAAACAATCTAAACATTGACCAGAAATATTTCGATCTAAAAAGGTATTGTTGGGTACCACTCTGTAGCCAGCTCTGCCTCTATCGGCGACACTCTGCATAGTATCAATTCTTCTTTTTTCACATTCTTCGGTGTTGATGCCCTCATTAATGCAGCGTTCGTATATTATTCTACCTGCCTGCCAGCATTGTGGAATGTAGTTATCTGATGGATCAGGACATACCTGAGTTCCAATATCAACTACCTCCTCGCTCCCGTCTGGATTATTGATTGTGAATGTTCCTTGCGTTAAATCAATGTCACCCATAGTGAAAGTAAAAGGCCTTGATTCATCCTGGCCATTTCTAACAACATCGACACCTCTCCAAGTTCTATACTCTTCAGCGTTTCCATGACCGGAGTATATTTCCAGTAATTCAAACATTTTTGGAAATTTTTTTGAGTGCTCTAGACTTTTATCTAATGTATAACCTGCAGGTGTATAAAGTCCCCATGTTTGACCATGAGGAATGATCATATAATCACTTGGGTACATTTCCATTCTATTGACTAAACCAAGAGGTGTAACTGCTCTTTCGTGGCAGTCTATAGGTAAATCTATTGAGGGAGTTCTAAGATCACAATTAGGAACTTTAACAGTTTCTTTGGCATATCTATAAGAGTCGTTATATCTTTTGAAATTAGCAAAATCAACAAATGGAAAAAGAGTTTGAGGCAGAAGTGGACGAGTTGTCATGGCCTGGCGTGTTATTGATAAAGATGCAATTGCACGCGGCGGGACAAGATCGTCATCTTCTTCCTTAAGAATAACATTGTGATGCCCCCAATGATTAGCTCTTATAACTCCAACCTGTGTCCATTCCCAACCCAAAAAAGCTACGCAGTCAGGATTTGCAGGATCAAGATTTAATGCATTACATTTTCTGATTGTTTCCTTTGTTTCCTGCCACCGTTTAGGTGTTGAGGCCTCTGCGTGGTCGTTAATTGACCAAAAATCAAGTGCTGAACAATGTCTTGCAAAGTCGCAAGCGTCAGCAACCGGATGCACTCCATTTCCACCCGTTATTGGCAAACTCATCATTTGTGCGTCTGCTGAAAATGTTGAATGAACATGAAGATCACCAAATAAAATTTGTTTTGTTGGTTTTTCATTCAGAGAATTAAATGCAGCAAGCTGCCTACTTTTTTTATCCGCAATAAATTCTGGGGTATTTACAGATCCTGTAATTTCACCAGGTCCAAGATCTTCACTAAATAAACTAAATTGTAAGACAACCAGACAACTAATAATGAAAAGGATTGAGAGAATTAAAAAATATCTTATAACTTTAATGATACTCATAAAAATAATGAATAGATTATAAATATAAATATTAGTTTATTGGCATAATGAGTGTCAATAATAATAAAGGACTTCAAGTTTGTTATGCAAATTTTAAGATATCTCAACAATATAAATATACTTTTTTTGCTTGGGGTATTTCTGGGGCTAGGATTAATATTTTATGAAATACTAACTTTCAATGCTAGTAACATCTCTCTTGGAAAAAGAAAAGCGGTAGCAATTGTTAATGATACAATAATTAGTGAAGACCAGTTTTTAAAATACGTTACTAATTTGGGTGCCTCGTTTGAAATTGATGACGATACCGAAATATTAGATCTTCTACTTGAAAGGATGATTGAAGAAGAACTACTCGTACAGAGAGGCATTGAACTTGACCTTCATAGAAAAGATATTGGTGTCAGAAAAGAAATGATCAAACAAGTCATTGATTTTATTATCCAGGTCGAAAATAAAACTCCGAGTGAAGAACAGATCAGACAATTTTATAATATTAATCAAGGTAAATATATTCCTACTCAAAATATTTATTTTGATGCAATCTATATTAAATCAAAAAATCAAGAATCTGTTTTACTCGGAACTTCATCAGATCAAAAAACACTAGATCAAAAGTTTATAAAAATTTTTAAAGAAATAGAAACGACTAATTTTGCTAAAGCTAAAGATATTTATGATGAAAATGAATTTTATCAAATACCTAAAGAGTTAACAAATATTAAGAATTGTTATCAGTATTTCGGAAAGCAAATCTGCAATGACCTGTCAGAGATGGAATTGGGGTCAGTATCTGAACCTATTTTTTTTGATAAGGGCTATTTTATTTTTATTCTTTATGACATTGAGAAAGCTATTATAGACAATGATTTTTTTAATCGTGTTAAAGAAAGAGTTGTCTTTGATTACAACAATCAAATTGATGATGATAAATTAAAGGATTATTTAGAGTACTTGAAGGTAAATTCTGACATTAAACGATACTCCTTTCAATAAAGATGAAATCCTTCAAGTTTATTATTATATTTTTTTTATTATCCATGACGATACCTGTAAAGTCGCATTACTTTAGTGAGTCTTTTTCTAAATGGAATATAAACGGAACAAACGTTGTTGCGCAGTATTCAATACTTGAACTTGAAGCAACAAGAATTTTCAAAGTAGATAGCTATCAAAAAATTATGTATGAAAATAAACTAAGTGAACGCGATGTTTTTAAAATATATTTAAGACAGCACATCCGGGTTCTTTCAGGAAATAATGTCTGTAAAATGAAAGATGATATTCGTGATATTGCATCACAAGAAGGTTATTTGAACGTTGAAATTCAATTTCATTGTGACTCTGAAGAAAATATTAAAATTATCAATAATGCCATGTTTAATTTGATACAGGGCCATATTCATATCGCGAGAGTATATGTTGATAATAACTTGTTCATTGAAAAAGCTCTTTTTTTTAATGACCAATCATTAGAGATAAAAGAAAACGTCAATGAAAATAGTTTTATCAAAAGCTTTGGGAGCTTTTTTAATACTGGCATGAACCATATTTTGTCTGGTTATGACCATCTACTTTTTATTTTAGGATTATTACTTATTGTAAGTCATTTCAGAAAATTAATCTTGGTTATTACTGGTTTTACAATTGGTCATAGCTTAACATTATCTCTTGCTGTTTTTGATCTTATTCAAATTAACTCAAGATTAGTTGAGGCTCTAATTGGTTATACGATAATGTTTGTCGGTCTCGAATACTTTACTAAAAAAAATAATAATATTGTAAGTAGTGTAACATTTGTAATTTTACTGAATTTGTTATTGTTGATTGTGAGTCTTATGCTAGGCATAAGTATATCTACTGCCCTGATATTTGGAGTTGTTATATTTTCTATCTCTTATTTATTTTTTATAAATAATTACAAAAGCGAAAATAAGTTCATTGTGGTAATAACAATAATATTTGGACTTATACACGGTTTAGGTTTTGGTGGTTTCCTTCTTGGTTCAGGTGTAAATGACGAAAATATTGTGTCAGGTCTTCTTGGCTTTAATCTGGGAGTTGAGTTTGGTCAAATTGCTTTCATTTTATTCATATTATTGACCTTTAAAATCTTAAGCTTATTAAAAATGAATAGAATAATTTCTATAGCAAAAAATGCTGCTTTTGTATTTATTATTTCTTTAGGGTTATATTTTTATATTCAAAGATTAATGTTTTAAACAGCATAAATAAATAGTAGCGAGGTAAGTATGATAACAATTATCGACAATATAAGTCTCATCCTAATAAACCATAGAGGGGTGATTTTTAGTTGTTGGTATAGATAGTAATCATGAAAACTGATTAGCAAAAAGCTTCCTAAAACAAGAGATAAAGAAATTCTTTGGCCATCTACTAAAAGAAGAGCCACCCATGAAATAAGAGGTGGCATCACTGATACACTTAATGGAATAAGTACGTAATAAATTTTATCTGCAAAAGATGTAATTAATCCCCACTGAATTCCTGCAAGAAAAGATGAAATTACTGCAGCGTAAGCAATATAAATAAAGATTAATAAACTGTAAACTTTACTATCTGGGGGAGAAATGACACATAAAAGGATTATTGCGATAAATGGAATTAAACCTAGCGAACCTAATATATAAGATTGTTGTTGACCCATTATTAATCTGTGAATAAGCCTAAGAATTTAAGAAACTCAAGTCTTCCTCCCTCAATTTGAATTGTTCCATTAGTTAAGGCAAGAGTAATAGAGGCTACATTTTTTAAACCCGCAAATACTTCTTTAATAGTCTGTTGATCTGTCACAACTACTACTTCAGAGTTTGAAGAAGGAGCATTATTTAATTCAGCCACACCTTTTCGAATGTGAACAGAGTAAATTTCATCAGTATCACTGAACCTAAATTCGTATACTTTGTTAATATCGGCTGACTTTTCAGGATTAAGATTGACAGGGAGTGATCTAAATATTGCCTTTAGAGGCGTTGCTTGAAGTTGTGCTGAAGTAATTGTATTACTTGTGTCTTGTACATCAATTTCATTTCTAAGTTCACCGGCAACTGTTTTATAAAAATAGTAATCATTGGAAGCTGTTTGCACCAAAGCTAGTTTGTCTGATGCATCCGCTTTTAAATTTTTTGCATCTTTATCCTCAGGATCAATTGCTAAAATCATATCTGCCAATTCAAGTGCCCATTGATATTCTCTATTTGAAATTGCTAATTTAACTTCATCAAGAAGCTTAACTTGCTTCGAAGCTAGATTTGATATTTTGATAGCTCTTTCTTCAGGGGATAAAGGGTGTAAATCAGTAATATTTCCTGAAAACCATCCTAAATAGCCGCTGAATGTAGATCTGATATATGAGCTTAATGAACCATAGAATGGTTTAAGATAAGGAGAGTTTGCAAGATGCTCGGGCAATTTGACTTTTTGCACAATCTCATCGGGAGTTAAGCCCTTGTTAATATTTCTGATTGTTTGATCATGTAAAAATTGAATACCATCCCTATAATCTGTTAATGCTTTTTTAACATTTTCATTTCCAGAAATGGGACGACTGTGACTTGGAACTAAGTACATAGCATCCAGGGTTCTAATTTTATCCAAGCTCCTGACCCATTCCATTGGGTTTCTAAATTTAGTGCCTCTAATTGCGTATAAATTTGCAAATGATCTGTAGAAATTATCACCAACCATTACAGCTTCCTTCTCAGGAATATAGACGTATAGATGATCATCTGTTTCACCTGGAACATGAACCAATTCAAATGTTAAATTATCAATTTCTAATGTTAGTTTATCGTCAAATAAAATACTGGGTCTTACAATCCCTAAAACGGAAGAACTATTGATTTCTAAAAAACCTCCAATCCCCTGATGAATAATTTCTTTTTCTGGAAGTGGTATACCAAATTGTCTTGCTGATCGTTCAAAAATTATTGGCCTTATGGTTGTAGTGATATTGTCTAAATTATAAGTTATATTTTCCTGAGCATAAATTTCAGGTTTGAATTCATCATAAAAAACAGTTGCTCCCCCTACATGGTCAAGATGATTATGTGTATATATTATTGCCTTTACTGGTTTATCAGTGACTTCCCTAAATTTATCATATAACTCTTGAGCATTATCTTCAGATCCAAGAGTATCAATAATTACTACATTGTTAGATGTTTCAACCATAATTGAATTTGCCAGTCCATAACCTACACCCACATAAATTCCGTCAGTAACTTGTATTAATTCTTTTCTGAATTCATTCTTGTGTTCAAAAGACATTCCTTGATCATTATCAAATGTATTATTAGACTGTTCAGTCTCACTGCATGTTGAAAAGACAAATAAAATCAGAAGAAAAGCTAATGTTTTTGTAAAAAAAACTTTTATCATTAAAATTATAATGGCCTAAAATATGACCAAACTCAATAATGAAATTCTTGGAACACTGTGCTTATTAGCTGCAGGATTTTTTCTAAGTTTTGGAGGTTTACTAATTAAACTTGTTGATGAAGCATCAACAATGCAGATTACCTCATACCGTTCAATTACTTTTTCTTTAGTCGCATTAATTTATATTTTAATAACATTTAAAAAGCAAACACCGCAGGCATTTATCAAAATTGGACCCAGCGGATTACTACTAGTGCTTATTTTAACTTTAAGTAATATTTTTTTTGTATTTGGTATGAGCAATACGTCTGTAGCAAACGCTGTATTTATAATGAGCACAGGTCCTCTCTGGGCTGCTGTAGCAAGTTATTTTTACTTAAAAAAAATAATTGGTACGAAAACCATCATTGCAATCTTAGGTTCAATGTTTGGAATAATGATAATGTTCTCTCAAGGGTTGGATTCATCAAGAGGTCTTGGTAATATGATTATCCTTGGAGTACCAATTTGCTTTGCAGCACAGCTAACAATAATTAACAAAAAATCAAATATTGACTTTATGCCATCTACATTTCTAGCAGGTATTTTGATCATTGTGATTGGACTAATTTTTATTGAGGAACACACAATAAGTAGCAGAGATTTATTTATAGTTTTATTTATGGGCGCATTTCAAGTTGGTTTAGGTTTCTTACTTATCACCGTTGGCTCTAGATATATTCCTCCTCACAGAGCAGCTCTTTATGTTTTATTAGAACCGATACTAGCTCCTATATGGGCGTGGATTGGAATAGGAGAAAAGCCTCCAATTATTGAACTTGTAGGAGGCCTTATTGTGTTTTCTTTCGTCGCGTGGAGATTAATCGATCAATTCATTGGGAAAGAGAAGATTTAACCAATTTATAAAAGGTTAATCTTTGATAATATTTTTTTGAATGAAAAAAACTTGAGAAAAGATGAAAATAAATGTTAAGCCCATTATACCAAATAATTTGAAATTAACCCAAATTGCATCAGAGAAGTTTCTATAAATTATTTCATTCGATAGAGCCAGAAATAGGAAAAAATAAGCCCACCTTTTGCTTAATTGTACCCAACCATATTCGGTTAAATTGATTGTGGATCCCATTAGGTTTTTTAAAAGTGGTTTTTTATAATATAAGCCAGCGAAAAGAGCTGTTGAAAAAATTAAATTTACTAAAGTAACTTTAAATTTGATAAAAAAGGGATCGTTAAAGTAAATTGTAAGAGTTCCAAATATAAATATAAGAATTGTGCTGAATAAAAGCATCGGGGAAACTTTTCTATCTAAAATATAAGAACCTAATATTGCAATACCTGCAGCTATCATGAGAGGTAATATTGCCTCTTGTATTTCTCCTGTCTTAATAAAGTAATAAAAAAAAACTACTAAAGGACCTATCTCAAATAATTGTTTTAAAGATCCTCGCATGTCTCAAATAATATTTTTTAATTATGTTTTGCCTTAGAAATATATTTGCCATTTTTTATACCTTCAAACATTTCTTCGACTAGTGGATGCGTCACCGGATCATCAGTTTCATCAATGAGTAAGTTTTGTTGTGAAACATATGCAACATAAGAGGGCTGACTCGGTGCTTCAGCTAACAAATGATAGAAAGGTTGATCTTTTCTTGGTCTTACTTGCAATGGTATAGATTGATACCATTCTTCAGTATTATTAAATTCTGGATCAACATCAAATATCACTCCTCGAAAATCAAAATATTTATGCTTAACTATAGAACCGATTTGAAATTTTGCTTTATTGATCATTTAGTACAAGAATAATTATATTTGATGTACTTTTCAAGTATGTAGTTGTGTATTAAATAAGTTATTTATTCTACCAACTCTAATAAAGTTTCATATTTTACATATCCTGGGTAAATAGAATCATTAATAATTAATGCTGGAGTGCCTCTTAAACCAAGACTTTGTGCGAGTTTATTATTTTCATCAATAATTTTATTATTTTTTTCTTTGTTGGCATTATCAAAAATTAATTGGCCATTTAAATTAAGATTATCTAATAAGTTCACAATATTATTTTCTTTTATACTAGTACCCAATTTCATAAATTCATTATGAACTTCAAAATAAAGGTTTGGATTGCTTTTCCAAATATTAAGAGCAATTTTAGCTGCAGTTTCAGAAATACCACCAAAAATTGGCCACTCTAAATATATTATTTTAGCATTATCTGTTTCTAATAGTAATTTCTGAAAATCATTTGCTTGCTTGGAACAATACCCACATCTGTAATCAAAGAATTCTACAATAGTAATGTTAGCTTCAAGATTACCCACTACTGGTAATAGTTGAGAGTCATGATTCCTAATAATAAAATTAGCTAAATTTTCGGCCTCATTCGCATAAACGTACGTTGACGTAAATGAAATTAAAAGAACAGTTATAAATAAATTAAATTTTTTTCTCATTGCTTATATATTCTTTAAGTGCATCTTCAGTTCCAAGATGTAAAACTTTTGTAGCAAAATTAAACCCTTTTAATTTATTATTTTTTAGACATTTGTCCCACGTTTTATTTATAGAAAATGACTTATCTTCATTTTCTGAGAATGCATTCCTCTCTATTATTTGGGCACCTATAAATGCAAGAGGATTACTATCTCCACGTTGATATCTTTTAATATTATATTGATCGATAAAGATAAAGTCACCTTCTTCATGATATCCAACAAAGTGTTCAACCGAAACCAAAGCTAAATAAGCGTTAGCATCAGTAGGCATTGTGTCCATCATGAATTGAAATTTTTTTATATGGCTTTCATTCCAAATTACATCACTATTTATTACTAATGCTTGATTAATATTAAAATTATCAAAAATATTTTTAATGCCTCCACCTGTATCAAGTAAACAATTCCTTTCATCAGAAATTTCAATATTATTTTGATCTAAAGAAGTTATGTAATTTATTATTTTTTCCGCTTTATAATGAACATTTATTATAATTCTATCAAAACCAAGCTTATTAAAAACATCAATAGAGTATTGCAAGAATGGTTTATTATTTATTTCTATTAATGGTTTTGGAATATTTGCAGAGAGCTTTTTCATTCTTTTACCAAAGCCTGCTGCTAAGATTATTCCATATTTCATATTTTTAAATCCTCAAGCTGCAGATCTTTAATCCAATTTTTTAGGTCAGTAAAAATTGGATCTTGTATATTAATTTTTATAATTTGAAAGGCATTTGGTAGATATTTTAAATATTTATCTTTGTTGTCTCTCAAATGAAGTCTAAAAAATATTCCAATTATTTTTAGACTTCGCTGAATAGAAAAGAATTTAATTTGAAGTATAACCTCTTCAATAGAAAGTTCTGTTCTTTCAACGTAATATTGAATTAAATTTTCTTTAAGTTTCAAATCTAACGGATTTCTCACATCTTCTAAAAGTGAGGAAAGATCGTAAATATTTGACCCAAGTAAGGCATCTTGAAAATCAATTAATCCTACTTTCTTAACGCCTTCACGTTGACTTAAATAAAAGATATTCTGTACATGGTAGTCCCTCAATACAAGCGTATCTTCAAGGGGAGATATTTTATTATAAATATCATATAATATTTGAGTAAACGAATTCTTTTCATGATCAGATATTTTTTTTCCCTTAAATTGTTCGATATACCATTCAAAAAATATTTTTGCCTCTTCATTTAATTTATCAAATGAGTATTTGTCTAACGTTAAAAGTTTTTCGGGATCTTTGATTGATCGCTTCCTAAGTTCGATAAGTAAATCTAGAGTTTTTTTATAATAATAGTTTTCATTACTTTTATTAAGAATTTTTGCATACAAATCATTACCAAAATCCTCTAATACCATGAAACCTTTACTACGATCGAGACTATAAATCTTGGGTACACTTAAATTGTAAGCTGCCAGAATTTTTTGAATATTATGAAACCTATCAACTGACTCTCCTTTTTCAGGAGGCGCATCCATAATTAAAATATTCTTATCATTACCGCGATAATAACGTCGAAAAGATGCATCAGCGTTTAAGGCGGTTATGCTTGAGTTGTACCCAGATTCACCTAAAAATTTCAGTAAATCATTAAATCTTTTGGCCATACTTTTTTAAATCACCAAAAAAATTTAAAGAAACTGATCTCGAGTTTTTACTAATTATTTTAAATTCTATTTCTAGTCTCGTTCTTGGCAAGACATTTTGAAATTTATTAGACCATTCTATAAGACAAACATCATCTAGAATTGACTCTGAGAAATTTAATTCAATCAGTTCCTCCTGAGATTTTAGTCTATAAAAATCATAATGATTAATTCTTTTTTTTTGAAATTCGTATACTTGAAGCAAAGTGAAAGTTGGACTAGGAATATCTGTTATCTTATGATTCTTAAAATAGCTTTGAATAAAATATCTGGCAAACGTTGTTTTACCAGAACCTAAATCACCATTTAAGCAAATAACTAAATTTTCTTTTTTAGATATATTGATGGTCTTTAGCGCTAAGTCTTTTGTATTACTCTCATTTTTAAGGAGCATTATCTTTTGATCAACTATCTATAGACTTAATAGCGATAAGCTTCGGGCTTATAAGGTCCTTCTGGAGTTACGCTTATATAATCTGCTTGATCTTGTGATAATTTTGTAAGTTTTGCACCCACTTTTTCTAGATGAAGCCTAGCAACTTTTTCATCTAAATGTTTAGGGAGTACATATACCTTTTTTTCATAGTTATCTGAATTATTCCAAAGCTCGATTTGCGCAGTTACCTGATTAGTAAATGAAGCACTCATCACGAAGCTTGGATGGCCAGTGGCGCAACCTAAATTAACAAGTCTTCCTTCTGCAAGAAGAATAATTCTCTTGCCATCTGGCAATGTTATCTCGTGCACCTGAGGCTTAATTTCATCCCATTTATAATTTCTTAATGCATCAACTTGTATCTCGTTGTCAAAGTGTCCAATATTACAGAGAATAGAGCGGTCTTTCATATCCCTCATATGATCAGCAGTAACGATATCCTTATTGCCTGTAGCCGTTACAACGATATCTGCTTCTTTAATCATATCATCCATAAGGACAACTTCATAACCTTCCATTGCAGCTTGAAGTGCGCATATTGGGTCTGTTTCAGTAACCATTACTCTTGCTCCACTTTGACGAAGAGAAGCTGCACTACCCTTACCAACATCACCGAAACCTGCAACTATTGCAACTTTTCCTGACATCATTACGTCAGTGGCGCGCTTAATGCCATCAACAAGACTTTCTCTACAACCATATAAATTATCAAACTTAGACTTAGTAACTGAGTCATTCACATTTATAGCTGGAACTAGTAACGTCCCATCAGCCTCCATTTTTTTCAATGCCAATACACCTGTTGTTGTCTCTTCAGATAGACCTTTAACGTCAGTTAATAGCTCGGGATATTCCTTGTGCATTAATCCTGTCAAATCACCACCGTCGTCAAGTATCATATTAGGTTTCCATCCCTCTTTACCTACGATAGTTTGCCTAACACACCACCAATACTCTTCTTCGGTCTCACCTTTCCAGGCATAAACTGGTATTCCTGCCTTGGCTATAGCGGCAGCAGCGTGATCTTGCGTTGAAAATATATTACAAGATGACCACCTTACATCTGCCCCTAATTCAACTAAAGTTTCAATTAGTACGGCCGTTTGAATTGTCATGTGAAGACAACCAAGAATTCTGGCACCATCTAGTGGTTTTTTACTTTTATATTCATCCCTCAAAGCCATTAATCCAGGCATTTCAGTTTCAGCTAGTGAAATCTCTTTTCTTCCGAAATCAGCAAGACTTATATCAGCTACTTTATAATCATTTTCCATAGGTAAAAATATAAGATAAGCAATAAATTATTCAATCATTTTATTTTTTAATATTAGATAAAGGTAAATTTATAATAAACTTTGCCCCAACTGTTCTATTTTCAGATATCAAGTTATCAACAGATATATAGCCATCATGCGCGTCTATAATCTGTTTGGAAATGCTCAGTCCTAAGCCGGAATGAATTTGACTATTTTCATCATTTTCCCTTAGCGAATAGAATCGATCAAATATTTTCATCATGTCAGGTTCATTGATGCCTGGCCCCTGATCAATAATTGAAATACTTACATAATTTTCAGTTGAAGAAAGAGAAATTTTAATCTCACCAGATTTTGGTGAAAAAGAAATGGCATTATTAAGTATATTCTCAATCGCTTGGTATAAAAATGAACGTTGACCACTGACTATTTTTTGATGGCTACCATTATCATAGCTTAATTTGAAAGAAATATTATTTGATATGTTCTTTTCTAAGTCATTAATTACCTCATCAAGTAAGATTTTAATATCAAATGTATTTGTTTTATTTTTATATAGATTGACTTCGTCCTTAATCATTGAGGAATAATCAGTAATAATATTTTCTATTCGTGAAATATCATTTTGAATTAAGTTTAAAAACTTTTTTTGATCTTCATTAAGCTTATCTGTTATAACTTCTGAAGCCATTTTAATTGATGCAAGAGGGTTTCTAATTTCATGCATAAGATCTGCGGAGTTATTTTCTGCATTATCGATTTTTGAATACAAATTATTCAGTATATTATTTATTATTTTTGATAGTTGCCCAATTTCATCTTCTCTTTTATCTAAAGATGTAATCAAAGGCTTGAGCTTTACATTAGCATCAATATTTTGAGCAGTGGATGTAAGTTTTCTTATAGGTTTGATAATTATGGAATTCAAGAAAATTGAAAAAAGTATAAGACACACTCCAATACCCAGTCCTGTGAGCAGGATATTTAATCTTATTTGATTTATAATTCGGGCAATCTCTCTGTTGTCTTCATATGCAACTATATGAAAAATATTTTTATCAAAGTTAATTGGTAGAATTGAAAAAAGACCTAATTGACTATCTTTTTGAGTTATTGAAAAAGTACTCTTAATACCGTTTTGTGAGGCAATAAAATATTCTTGAAATTTTTTTTCCTTTAAAAAAGATCTATTTAATGTATCGGCTTTGAGTAAACTCTCTAAATTTTTCTTATCCTCAGAGTTAATACTTTCAATTTCAACGGGTTCTTGATCGATAATACCTCCCACGTTGATATCATAACCTTTTGTATCAAGTACTATATCGCCCTGATCATTGAGCAATAAAACTGATAAACTTTTAATTTCTAAAACTTTTTTTATTTGATCACTAAGAAATAAAGGGTCAAAATTCTTAAAGGAATTGGATGAATTTAAAAAATTATAAATAATGAGGTTTTGGTTTTCAATTTCGCTTAATCTTTTGTTTAATTGATAACTATTTAAGTAAAAAATTAAAATTGTGATACTGGTTGTCAAAAGAACGAGTCCTAAAAAATTGTATAATAAAAATTTTTTAAATAAACTATTCACTTAAAATAAATCAAAGAATCATTTCCATTGATATCCTGTTCCATATAAAGTGCGAATTGCTTCAAAATTTGGATCTAACTTTCTAAATTTTTTTCTTATTCTTTTGATGTGGCTATCAATTGTTCTGTCATCCACGTCTAGTTCATCTCGGTATGCAATTTCCATAAGTCGATCTCTTGATTTAACAATCCCCGGTCTTTCAACGAGCTCTTTTATAATTTTAAACTCTGTGGTCGTAAGGGGCTCATCTAATGGATATTCATCCCATTCACAAATATGTCTTAAACAATCCAAGCGAAGTTTACCAACTGAAATAATAGAATTATTGTCTTCTACATCTCTATCAATCTTAACTCTATTAAGCGTATTTTTTATTGTTTCAATAAGAATTTCTTTTGAGAAATTTCCGCTCTTTGTCACATAGCTATCTACTCCTTGCATTAAGCCTTTTAACTTGTCTGCTTCTTGATCCTTTGAAGTCAAAAAAATTACAGGTATTTTCAATTTTTCTCTTATTTTTCTGAATAGTTCGTAACCATCCATTTTAGGCATTTTGATATCAATAACTGCAAGAGATGGTGGGTATCTAAACATTCCTTGTAATGCCGAATAGCCATCAACATAAGTATGAATTTCAAAGTCTTCTTTTCTAAGTAACTCTTCGAGAGAAATCAGAATATTTCTGTCATCATCCACTAATGCAATTAAAGTCTTCATTTATTTTACCAGAAATAATTATATGTTGTGTCTTTAAAAAGGCAAAAAAATATAACTCACAATAATTTAAATATTATAGATTTTAGCACTTAACATAGACTAAATTATATGTTTTTATCACATCCTTAGAGATGGAAAATTCTATAAAAAATCATATTATTAAAAATGCCAAAATGGTTCAATCGAACCTTTCGTCTGAACAACTATACGATTTAGCTTTAAAAAGAGAAGAAGGTAAATCGTCTGTTGATGGAGCGTTAGTCGTAAAAACTGGAAAGCATACTGGACGATCTGCAAATGACAAATTCTTTGTAAAGGAAGACAAAAATGAAAGCCAAATTCATTGGGGCGAAACTAATGTTCCAATATCTGAGGAATATTATTATAAAATTGCTGATTCATTCAAAGAATATGCGAAAAATAAAAACCTTTTTCAGCATGATTTAATGGGTGGTGCGGATAGAGATCATTCGTTGAATGTTTCTATTATTACAGAATTTGCTTGGCATGGTTTGTTTGCTAGACATTTACTTGTTCGACCTACACCTGATGAATTAAAAACTTTTAATTCTGAGTATACAATTGTAAATTTTCCTAATCTTAAGATGGATCCAGCATCGCATGGGACAAATAGCGAAACAGCTATAGTGGTAAATTTAAATGAAAAAATTATCTTGATTGCAGGTACACAATACGCTGGTGAAACAAAAAAATCAGTGTTTACACTCTTAAATTACTTATTACCTCAGAAAAACATTATGCCTATGCACTGCTCTGTTAACACAGGAGCAAATGGAGATTCAGCAATATTCTTTGGTCTTTCAGGTACTGGAAAAACAACTTTAAGTGCTGATCCAAATAGAGCTCTTTTAGGTGATGATGAGCATGGATGGTCTGATGGAGGACTTTTTAATTTTGAAGGAGGATGTTACGCAAAATTAATAAGACTCTCTCAAGAAGCGGAACCTGAAATATATAAGACTACAAAAATGAAAGGAACAGTAATTGAAAATGTTGTTATGAATGATAAGGGCGAGCTGGATCTTGATGATAACACGTTAACTGAAAACACAAGAGGAGCATATCCATTAGAATATATTCCAGGTGTCACTGCCTCAGGAAAAACAAGTCATCCAAGAAATATTATAATGCTTACCGCAGATGCATTTGGTGTTCTTCCTCCAATTGCAAGATTATCTCCAGATCAAGCTATGTACCATTTTTTGTCAGGATATACCGCTAAAGTAGCTGGTACTGAAATGGGTTTATCCAATGAACCTCAAGCAACATTCTCAACGTGCTTTGGAGCACCCTTTATGCCAAGGAATCCAATAGAATATGGAAACCTTCTCAAGGAAAAAATATCAAAATATGATGTAAGTTGTTGGCTTGTTAATACAGGTTGGTCTGGAGGAGTGTATGGCACTGGGAAAAGAATTTCCATAAAAGATACTCGAACACTTCTCAATGCAGCGCTTTCTGGTGAACTTGAAGACCTAGAAATGCGAAAAGACAACAACTTTGGTTTTCATGTACCTTTAGAAGTAGAAAATATAGATAATAATATTTTAGATCCACGTAATACGTGGCAAGACAAGAATGAATATGATCTTCAAGCTAAAAAATTAGTTAAGATGTTCATTGATAATTTTGTAAAGTTTGAGTCAGACGTAGAAGAAAACGTAAGAGCGTCAGGTCCAGTTTCAAGTTAGTTGTTAAATACAATATGGGTATCTTTTTTGTATGAATACCCTGAAATATAAAAACATATTATAGAAATTATTCCTGTTGCACCGATAGTGATTAATGAATATGTATATGGTGCAGAAGAATTATTAAAAACATAATCAACTAAATATCCGGTAACGAAACTTCCAACACCCATTCCAATAATATTCACTCCTAAAATAAAGATAGCAACCATAGTTGATCTTATTTTTACTGGAGTCAAAGCTTGTACTGAGGCAAATACCGGACCATAAAAAAAAGTTACATTTAAAGAAATAAAAAATAATGTAAAATAAAAAATAAACGTATCGGGTTCAACAAAACGATAACTTATTGTCAGAGGAGTCAATATTAAATAAGAGATTGTCAAAAAGCTCATGACACCACCTTTAAAATAATGACTTAATTTATCGGAAAGTACTCCCCCTAAAATTGCACCAACTGAACCACCCAAAATAAAAAAAATACCAAAAAGAGAATTATATTCACTTGATGAAAAACCTCTTTCATTTACAGCCCACAAAACCTCAAAATTACCAGCCCCTAGTGGTATATGTAAAAAAATACTGCCTACGATAACAAATGTTAAAGACTTTGATTTATATAATGTTGATTTTGTAAGACTTATAATTTCTCGAATACTCATAATTTTATGATCATTTTGAATTGAATGATCCAATTTGCCTCTTATGGGTTCAATTAAAAAATATGTAATTACACCTAAGATCATTCCTATGATGCCCAGTGAAATAAAAACAGTACGCCATCCAACTAAAGGACCAAAATAAGCTGCGATTAACATCCCAAATCCAACACCAAGAGGAATACCAAGATAGTATATTGCTGAAGCAGTACCCCTTTTACTTTGATCATACACATCTGAAAGCATTGAAATTGAGTTTGGGGTTAAAGCAGACTCACCAACTCCAATTAACGCTCTCGCAACTATTAAATGAGTAAAGTTTTTAGCTATGCCTGTAAACGCTGTCATGAGACTCCACAAAAAAACACCTGCTGCTGCAATCTTCATTCTACTAAATTTGTCACCTAAAACGCCCATAAATATGCCAAATACAGAATAAAAGAAAAGAAAGTACACGCCGGTTAACAGTCCCCATTCTACATTTGTCAGATTGAAATCTGCTTTTATTTGAGGTGCAAAAGCTATAAGAAGGTTTCTATCTACAAAATTAAATATATTAAGTAACAAAAAAAAGGCTAAATAAAAATGGGGTGAATATATTTTCACTTACTAAACTCTGTTGTAGTCATCTTCATAGCGAATAATATCATCTTCACCAAAATAGGAGCCAGTTTGTATCTCAATAATATTTAATTCTTTATCAGTTTTATTTTCTAAACGATGCTTTGAACCAGCTGGTATAAATATTGAATCATTTAAATTCAATGTATGTGATACATCATTAATAATAACATGAGCTTCACCGCTGATCACAGTCCAAACCTCTGATCTCTTGGCATGAGATTGATAACTTAATCTAGACTTACTATTAACCTGAATTTCCTTAATTTTATGGTCTGTACTATCGTCAATGACTCGATACCATCCCCAGGGACGAAATTCTTTTGAGCCTTTCCAATTCTTTAATATCCAGCTTGAGGAATTCATTTTAAAATCACCCCCTACTCCAAATTCAAAAATTATATTTTGATTATCTCTATACTTTTTCATTTCAGGAATATTTGTTGACGTTCTATCCCCGCCATTTGCAAATATAATTATATTATCAGGAAACATATCGACAACTTTTTGTATAGCATTCGATGCTGAGTTATGCTCATCATCTTCAAATTCAATCACTTTATCAACAACAGATAAACTTGATACAATATTTAATCTTTCATCAATTGGAAGAAATGGGCTACCCTTTTTTTTCTCAAGCCACTGATCAGAATTAACACCTACAATTAATTTATCACCAAGCTTTTTTGCTTCATCAAAATAGGCAATATGTCCACTGTGAATTGGATCAAAGCCACCTGTTACTAAAACAATTTTTTCTTTCATCAATGCGCATCACTCCAGTTACTTGCATGATTACTGTCAACAACAAGTGGAACAGAAAGAGTAAATTTTGGTTTAAGTGCAGTCTCCATTTCTCTTTTAATTATTTTGTTATATTTATCCAATTTATTTTTTTTGATTTCAAATATTAATTCATCATGAACTTGCAATAACATTTTGCATTCTATTGTAGATGATATTTTATTATTAATTTTAATCATAGCTAATTTAATAATATCAGCTGCAGTACCTTGAATTGGAGCATTTATTGCAGCTCTTTCTTGAAAAGATCTAAGTGCAAAATTTTTATCCTTTATCCGTGGAAAAAAACATTTTCTCCCACAAAGGGTTTCAACGTAGCCATTACTTCTACAGATTTCTTTTGTGTTTTCCATAAACTCTCTAATGCCCTTAAATTTATTAAAATAATTCTTGATAAATTCACTTGCCTCATAGTTTGGAATTGATAATTGTTTCGCTAAACCAAAGGCTGAGATACCATAAATAATTCCGAAATTTACTGCTTTTGCTTTTCTTCTTAAGTCACTAGTTACATCTTTGAATTTTATATTAAAAATTTCTGATGCGGTCATACTATGTATATCTTCATTGCTGATAAATGCTTGTTTTAATTGACTTACATCAGCCATATGCGCAAGTACTCTAAGTTCTATTTGACTATAATCAGCAGCTAACATGGTATAATTTTTATCAGCAACAAATGCTTTACGTATTGATTTTCCTTCATTTGTTCTGATTGGAATATTTTGAAGATTTGGGTCTGAGGAAGCGAGTCTCCCAGTATTTGTCGATGCCATAGCATATGATGTATGTATCCTACTTGTTGTTTGATTTATGTGACTTTGCAAAGCCTCAGTGTAAGTATTTTTTAATTTAGATAATTGTCTCCATTCTATTATACTGCTTGCAACTTCAATACCTTCATATGCAAGATCTTCTAAGACATCTATACCAGTAGACTTTTCACCTGTTTTCGTTTTTTTTGGTGGTTTAATCTTCATTTTATCAAACAAAACTTCTGATAATTGTTTTGGTGATGCAATATTGAATTCAACTCCAGTTTGTTTATAAATTTTCTTTTTCAGCTCATCTATTCTTTTTGAAAAATCACTTGTTAACTTTTTAAGATAAGTTTCATCAACTTTGATGCCATTTAATTCCATTTTTTGAATAGAATGAATTAGTGGTTTTTCGATTTGTGAATAAATATAATTATTTTTTTCAAAATTTATCCTCTTTTTCAGATAGTTATAAAGTTTAAAAGTAATTTCTGAGTCTTCCGCTGCATAATTTAGTGCGTCATCAATCTTAACTTTATCAAAAGTAATTTGTGATTTTCCACTACCCACAACATCTTTGAATTTAATTGTATCTCTTTTGAGGTGGATGTTGGCAAGTTCGTCCATATTATGTCTATTTACACCAGAGTCTAAAACATAAGACATCAACATCGTATCTTCGAAAGATTTCACATCAATGTCATATTTATATAAAATACAATTATCATATTTAATATTATGACCAATTTTTGTTATCGATTCGTCCTCCATAATTGGCTTTATTAATGATAAAAATATATTCAGATCTAGCTGTGACTTTGATTTTTTTCCATTTTCATCGGTGTGCTGAAGTGGAATGTAATATGAGCTCTCATTATCAAAACAAATAGATATACCAATTAAGTTTGCATTAATAATATCCAATGAGTCTGTCTCAACATCATATACAAAATGACCTTTATTATAGATATTAATAATTATTTTTTTCAGATCATCAATTTTAGTAATTAATTGATATTTCCCTTTTTTATTTTCAATTACCTCGACCATAGGTGCTTTTTTTGTTTCGTTTGGGATTGTAAATACAATTTTTTTCGTTTTGACCTCTTCAAAATTAGTTTCTGGATTTTTTTTTCTAATTCTCTCTGACAATTTCTTAAGTTCTAATTCCTCAAGAAATGGCACCAATTTAGAAATTGATAGACCTTTTTTCTTAAGTTCTTCAAGTTTCGGAATATTGCTCACATCTTTTTTGAGTGTGACTAATTGTTTACTTATAAGAATATTTTTCTTACTATTTTTTATTGTTTCTCTTCTTTTTTCTTGTTTTATCTCTTGAAAATTATTTAGCAATTTTTCTACAGATCCAAAAGTATTTATAAGTTGAGCCGCTGTTTTAATACCTATGCCTGGTGCACCTGGAACATTATCAGAACTATCACCTGCAAGCGCCTGCACATCTATTACTTGCTCAGGTTTTACACCAAATTTTTCTTCAACTTCTTTAGGACCAATGATTTTATTTTTCATGGTATCAATGAGATTTACTTTTTTTGAAACCATCTGCATTAGATCTTTGTCAGAAGACACAATTGAAACCTTCCAATTGTTTTGCACAGCTTTATTGGTGTATGTAGCAATAATATCATCAGCTTCATATCCACTTAATTCTATTGATTGAATACCAAATGCTTTTACTGAATCTTTAATAATTTTAAATTGAGGTATTAGGTCCTCAGGTGGTTCTCCTCTATTAGCTTTATAATCACTGTAAATTTCGTTTCTAAAAGTTTTACGTGCACTATCAAATATCACAGCTAAGTGAGTTGGGCTGATATTTTTATTTGTATCCTCAATTAATTTATAGAGCATATTACAAAACCCATTAACTGCACCAGTCGGCAAGCCGTCACTTTTTCGATATAGTGGTGGCAATGCGTAATACGCTCTAAAAATATATCCTGATCCATCTATTAAAAAAAGGTGATTATCAGTTGCCATCTATCGAAGCTTAAAAATTTTACTGCAGTAAGGGCAAACTACAAAATCCTTATCTCCCATATCCAAATAAACCTTTGGATGTCCCAAGGGACCATCAATTCCATGGCAGCTTACTTTTTTATAATCAACAAGCTCAACATCTTGCGCGTTATTGTCTTTTATTTCTGGAGAATTCATTTGCATGATGATACAAGAATTTAGTTTGAAAAACTATAAGTTCTCCTTAATTTTGATTTAAATGGACAATGACATAGCAATATCTGTAGAAAATTTAAAAAAGATTTACAGTTCTAATACCCCTAATCAAAAAGTAGCCCTACATGACATATCTTTGAGTATAAAAAGAGGCTCTATTTTTGGACTGCTTGGTCCAAACGGTGCTGGGAAATCGACCTTTATTAACATATTGGCTGATCTGGTCAGAAAGACCTCAGGTAAAATTTCTGTCATGGGATACGATCACGAAAAAAATTTAAAAAAAGTAAAAGGACTGATGGGTATTGTGCCTCAAGAATTAAATATTGATCCTTTTTTTTCACCATATGAATTACTAGAAATACAAGCCGGGTTATATGGAATTCCAAAGAAAAATAGAAAAACAGAGAGTATTTTAAAGCTTCTTGCACTTGAAGATAAAGCGCATGCTTACGCACGAACATTATCAGGTGGAATGAGAAGACGCTTATTAATTGCTAAATCAATGGTTCATGATCCTGATATACTTATTCTTGATGAGCCAACAGCTGGGGTTGATGTTGAGTTACGAACAAACCTTTGGAAAAATATTAATAAATTAAATAAGTTGGGAAAAACAATTATTATTACAACACATTATTTGCATGAAGCAGAAGAATTATGTAAAGAAATCGGGATCATCGACGATGGAAATCTTATAGCGTCAGATACGACTTATAATATCAAATCAATGATTGATAATAGACAAATTGTAATAAATACTTTCAACTCAAACTTTAAATTTGAAATACTTAAAAAGTTAAATATTGAAACTAATTTTAACAATAATATCTTAGAGATTAATTATAAGCCAAGTGAGGTTAATTTTAATCAAGTATTGGAGGCAATTCATAAATCCGATATTCAAATAAAAGATATGTCTATTAATGAGACCAATCTTGAAGACGTATTTTTAAAACTTACTAAGAGTTAGATTGTTTTCTTGGAAATAACTTATCAAGCACCACAGCTAGGGCTGGGAGTGTCGTCATCGCACAAATCATATTAATGATGAACATAAAAGTTAGAAGTGATCCCATGTCAGCTTGAAATTTAAGAGCTGAAAATGACCATGTTGATACTCCAACCGCTAGCGTTATAGCGGTAAATACCACAGCAGCGCCAGTATTTGCAAATGTATGTTCAAATGCCTCTGTTATATTCATACCTTCTTTAAGTCGTAATTGCGTTCTGTTGTATATATAAAAAGCATAATCTACACCAATTCCAACAGCGAGAACCATAACTGGAAGAGTTGATACCTTTAATCCTATTTGAGCTAAATCCATAAAGGCATAACCTAGCATAGTCGCAAAAGTTAACGGAACCGTGCAACATATTGTTGCTCTCCAGTCCAAATAAGTAACAAATACTAAAATCACGATGACAATATATACAATTATCATCATGGGGAGCTCTCCTTTTTCAATAACTTCATTTGTAGCATGCTGAATTCCAACAGTACCACTAGCCAATCGATGTTTTATTTCATCCGTCTCATATATAATATTTTGGAATTCAGGATTATTATTAAAGAAATTTTTTATTGCTTTATCAGATTGCTTAATATCTTTTACTCTGAAATTAACACTTTCATCATAGGAATCTATAGCCCTGTAGTAATTACCTAAATTTCCAACAAATAAATTTCTAGAATTAAATCCTTGTTCATACGCCCAGTCAGTGAATTCATCGTCGTTAAATATCTTTGGATTTTGAATATTTTGTAAATCTTCAATATTTGTTTCTTCGCCACCTAAAGCTTCAACAAGAGGAATAATATTTGTGCCCTCTGTAGGTCGCGCAATTAGTGTTTTGAAAGTTATAGTTTCACCTAGTTCTCTAAATTTCACATTGTATTCTTCTATCTTCTCAATTAAATGACTAATGGTAGTTGCTTTGTGGTCTTCAGTAAAAACGTAGATTGGCATTATTGAGCATGCCTGATTTATTAGTCCTGTTGATGGATCTACAATACTTGTTGCAAAAGCAAGAGCTGGTTCGTTATGAGGTAAATAAGTCCATTTCAAATTTCCTTCAGCGTAACCACTAAGGGCAGTCTGTGCCACACTTGAGAGAGATATGACTTTTGTAACACCTGGAATATTTTCTAAATACCAATGTAAATTATTTTGCGCGTCTATCACGTAATTAGATCTGCATGGATTAATTCCAAAAGTTTCACCAGCTTCAGTGATAACAACTAATATATCTGTAGTAACATTGTACCTTTTTGTAATCTCAGTTATATCTCGGTTATATCGTGCCTCGGGTCGTAATTCTGGTGCTCCCGCATGGAGGTCACCTACATGTCTATCTGAAGCAAGATATGCAGCTCCTGCAAATAAAACAGCGCTTGTGCAGAGAGTAATGACTGCTTGTTTGGGTCTCGCTAATTTTGCAAAAAAGCCCATTAGATTTTGTCTGTATGATATTGCTGCTTGAGCCCTTATAGCAAAACTTTCATTATACCTTGCATACGATGCTGCAAGCGGAAGCATAATCAAATTAGTAACGATTTTAAATGCTATTCCAATAGACGCTGTTATGCCAAGCTCTTGAATCATACCTATCGGCAATAGGATTAATGTTCCGAAGCCAACCAAGTCTGTAACCAATGCCATTGAACCAGGTATAATTAGTCTTGAAAATGAAGCTCGTGCAGCATATTCAGCAGTTCCACCTTCAATAACTTCTTTAGTAATTTGATTGACTTGTTGAATGCCATGAGAAACACCAATTGCAAAAACCAGGAATGGTACAAGTATAGCAAGAGGGTCAAGACCAAAACCGAGTATTTTCAACATTCCAAATTGCCAAATTAATGAGGTCAGTGAACATAGAAGGGGCAAAAATGTAAGTGTCCAAGATCTTGAGTACCAGTACACAGCTAATACTGTTAAAAGAAAAGCTAAGCCAAAAAATATAACTACATTATATGCTTGGTTTGCAATGTCAGAGATCATTTTTGCGAAACCAGTTATTTCAACCTTATAAATTCCTGTTTCAAATTCATCCCTTATTACTTCAATCTCTTGACCTAGATTCAAATAGTCAAGTTTTTTACCAGTAGAACGATTATATTCAGTCAGTTCAACTTTAATTAAAGAAGAGGTAAAATCATTTGAAACAATACTACCGACGTGACCACCTGTAAGTATTCTCTCTCTAATTTTATTTATTTCATCTTCTGATAATTTGTCTGGAGTTAAGTTTCCAGGTATAACCTCGGTACTCTCAAAGCCTTCCTCAGTTACTCTTAAAACTCTTACATTTGGTGTCCATAATGATTGTAATGATCCTTGATTGACACCGGGTAAGTATCTCATCGTTTGATTGAGCTCAAAGAGTCTGCTTAAATAATCTTTATTGAAAATATCGCCTTCAGTTGTTCTGAGAGCAACAGTGACACTATTGGTTCCACTTAGATCATTTTGATATTCATAATAAGTTTTTACAAACTCATGATTACCAGGCAATTGCTTCGCAAATCCAGCATCCATTCTTATTTGAACTGCAAAATATCCCATCACAATTGTGAGCAAGACAAAGCTCATAAGTACTGGAAATCGAAATTTAAAAAACCAATCTTCTATTTTTTGCAACATGTTTAAGAACAGGATAAATAATAGTGGCTAAAAATATGAGAAAATAAGCATTTTGTACAATAATAAATTTTCATAATAATAAAAAATATAAGTCAAAATATTTTAAAAAAAAATATGACAATAATTATTTTTTATTTTAAGTAATTGATTTTATTGATTTAATATATAAAAAAAATGAGAATATGTTCACTAATTATTTAACTTTTGTAAATAACCGTGTATAATTTAGTCATGGTTGAATTTAGTCAAAAAGTAGATTTCGCAAAAATTTATATTAAAGATCAATTTTTCAAATTGAAGAGAAAATGGCAACTATCGCAAAATGGTAAGAATGCCATGAATAAAGATCCTGCCTATAATGCTACTAATCCTAATCATTTCATCCCAATGATTGAGCAAGATAGATATATTGAAAGAGTTGAGAGCTTTGACCAAATGATCTCTGCTACTCATAAACACTTTTGGGATCCAAATGACAAAAAATATATAGATTTTGATCAACCATTCGATATGGAAAACGAATATATCGTTGATCCCAGAGTCTTTTGTATGGAGCTTAGGATTCCATCAATTGCAGAAAAACTTACTGAGAAACAAAAGATAAAATTAAATAATGAAAGTTTTAGATGGGTACTCTCTCAAATTCTACATGGAGAACAAGGAGCATTATCTCTAAGTGCTAGTTTATGTCATATATTGAAGGATCCAGGCGCTCAAGAATATGCAGCAAACCAAACAAGAGAAGAAGCTAGACACGTTACTGGCTTTACAAACTATATTAAATCGAGATGGGGATCGCCATATCCTGTGGGACCTACGCTAGGAAGAACTCTAGAGCAGATTGTTTCATCCGATGAAGTTTACAAAAAAATTGTCGGTATGCAAATGATGATTGAAGGTCTTGCAATGGGAGCTTTTGGAATGGCTCATCAGGATACTAATGACCCATTGCTAAAGACTCTTTTAAAATACACTATGAGTGATGAAGCATTTCACCACAAATTTGGAAAAATTTGGGCTGATAGAACTGTACCAAAGCTATCAGAGGCTGAAAGATACAAAGTTGAAGATTGGTCAGCAATGATTTTCAAAGATTTACTTTATAATCTTGTAAATCCGTGGGAAAAGAAAGCTATCTATGAAAGTGTTGGTCTAGATCACAGATTTGTAACAAAGGCTTTTATGGAAGAGTTTGATCGTGACTCTGTTATTAGAGAAGAAATGATGGAGAGCAATAATATATTTAGAGTTTTGTGTAAAACTCTGCTCAAGGCAAATATCATTACAAAAAGGACCAAAAAAACATACGCTGAATTTGTTGATATGGAAGAGCTAAATGCCGAAGACGATGAAGTAGCTGGTATTGATATTGCTAACGAGGGATTAGCAAACCTGGAACGCATTAACCAGAGTAAGAAAGTTGCTTAACTCAAAAGATTCATAATTAAATATTGTTGCAATTATCTAGGTGACTTCTTTTGAAGTATTCTTTGTAATGTTCTTCTATGCATTTTAAGCCGTCTCGCAGTTTCAGAGACATTTCTGTTACATAATTCGTAAACTCTTAATATATGTTCCCATTTTACTCTATCAGCTGACATCGGATTGATTGGTGGCTCAGGGGTTGAGGTATAGGGAGCCTTTAAAGCTGCCTCGATGTCATCTGCATCTGCAGGTTTGGCTAAATAGTCACATGCCCCTTCTTTTACCGCCGCAACAGCAGTGGGTATATTTCCATAACCAGTAAGCATAACTATTTTACTATCAGATCTAATACCGGACAGCATTGATACAATTTCTAAACCATTTCCATCATTTAGCCTGAGATCTATTACAGCATATTTAGGAGAATTTTCTCTCAATAATAATTTTGCCTCTTTGACGGACGAAGCTCCGTAAGCATCAAAACCTTTTCTTTTCATTGCTGTGATTAACCTATTCCTGAATACATCATCATCATCAACAATCATCAAGGTCTGATCTGATATTTTTGTTAATCCTTCATTAATATTGTTCATTTTTAAAACCTATTTCACTTTTTAATAAACTAATGATAACACATCCTCCACCATCTTCTTTGTTTGAAAATTTAATCTCCCCTTTCAACTTTGCAAGTAAGTTTTTAGATATGAATAATCCTAGACCTAATCCTTTCTTAGCAAATTTATTGCTATTTTGAACATAGGGCTCCCCTAAGAATGGATAAATTTCCTGAGCAAAACCTGGACCATCATCTTCAACCGTAATAGTAATAATGTTACTCTTATTTTCGAGGTTTATGTCAATTGATGAATTGGCATACTTATAGGCATTATCAATAATGTTTGTAATTGATTGAACTAATTCAGCAGACCTTGATACAGTAACTTTACCTTCATCAAAAGACTGATCAGCCATAATCTTTATGTCTATATCTTGAGTGCTATATGTAGAAATAATTTCATTGATGAGTCGAACAAAATCTAGTTGGTTTATAAATTCGTTACTGTTATCCGAAAGACTATTTGATCGAAGCCTTTCAAGTATTTCTCTGCATCGTTTTAATTGAGATTGAATAAGGGAAATATCCTCTGAATATTCGGAAACTTGTTTATTATTCTCAAGTTCCTTGGCAATGATAGAAATCGTTGATAAGGGGGTGCCTAATTCATGAACTGCTGCTGCTGTTAAACTCATTAAGGCTGATACTTTTTCTTCATTTGAAAGTGCTAGTTGAGTTTCCTTTAGGGCCATTTCTGTTTTTCTCGACTCATCTGCTACTCTAAAACAATAAGCTGTAATAAATATTGAAGTTATTATTAAGGCTGTCCAAATTGAAAAGATTTCAAATTCTGTAAATCTAAAATTTGAAATTTGATTAATATTACTTTCGAGTGGGTAATAAAAGAATTGGAGAAAACTTAGCGATACTATAGCCAGTAAGGTTATAAATATTATTCTCTTAAGATCAAGGTACGTTGCTGAAATAACTAATGGAGCAAGTATAAAAATACAAAAAGGATTATTAAGTCCACCGGTGAAAAATAAAAATGAAGTCAATTGAATAAGATCAAATATTAAGTAAAAAAATGTTTCCTTATAGTTCAAAATTTTTGTTAATGGGTAAATTATACTGACAACTATATTCAGTATTACACTTGTAAGTATCAATGGAATACAAAAATAAATATTGAAAGAAATTTCAAAATAAAAATAAGCAATAATAACTGCAGCAAATTGACCAAATATTGCTATCCATCTTATGAGATTTAATGTCCTTAACTTAAGATTTATATCTTCGTTTTTTATTTTTTTTATTTCGTCAATCAATGTCAATCTCTTTTATGGTTAAATAAGTTTAATAATAATCTATAGTCTTTTAATGTCTAAGAATTCTGAAAAAAACTTTGTAATAAGACATAAAAACATAGATATAAATGTTGCTGTAAAGAAAAATAGGCTGTCTAAAAATTATAAATTTACATTCGATAAAAAAAATCTCAGAGGTTTAGTGTCAATACCAACCTATATTACAATTAATAGTGGAGTCAAATTTGCTAAAGATAATATCGACTGGCTTTATAGACAATTAAAGGCACTTAAACCATTAATCTATATAGATAACGGGGTAGAAATAAAAATCAGCAATAAAAAATACAAAATAATTTACAAAAAATCTAATTTTTCAAATGTTAACATAATAAAAAATAAAATTTTAATACTTTCAAAAAAGAATAATCATCGCACAGTTTTATATCAATGGCTTAGAGAAGAATTACTAAAAAAAAGTACAAATATTTTAAGTAATCTTTCTTCTGAAATTAGACCAAAATCTCATATGATAAAACTGACAAATAGTTTTAATTATTGGGGGTCTTGTAATTCTAAAGGTGAAATAAATCTTAACTGGCGACTTATTTTTTCTCCTGATGAAGTTGTTAGATATATAATAGTCCATGAAGTGTGCCATCTAATTGAATTTAACCACAGTGATAAGTTTTGGAAGTTGATAAAGAAGCATTGTCCAAACTATACATCACAAATAAATTGGTTAAAAAAAAATGACAACTACTTATATAGCATTAGGTTTAGTTAAATATCTAAATTAACTACGCTATCTGCTCTACTTTCAATAAATTCTTTTCGGGGAACAACATTTTCTCCCATTAAGTCTTCAAAAATACCTTTCGTTGATTCAACATCGTCTATTCTTACTTGTATTAGAGTTCTATTTATTGGGTCCAAAGTTGTTTCCCATAATTGCTCGGGATTCATTTCACCAAGACCTTTGTATCTCTGCAAACTTAGTCCTTTTTTGCCGTTTTCGTTCACAATTTCGAGAAGTTGAGAGGGTGAAAATATCTCAATTTGCATATCATCTTTTTTTATAGCCATTCCAGGCATTTCAAACATTTGAAATATATCAACGTAATTTTTGTTTAAATTTTCAATAAGTTGAGAGTTTAGTAAATCTTTATCAATGACGATATTCTCATCAACACCTCTTAATTCTCTCGTGAATTTAAAACCACCCTCAATAAAGCTTCCTTTCCAGCCTCTATCATAATCAGGCCTGCTAATATTTATCCTTTGGGATATATAGTTTACTGCTTCTTTAATATTATTTTGATTTTCAGAAAACTTATTGGTATCTAAGCATCCAGAAATAGCAATTTGTTCAAGCACTTTTTTGTCGTACCTAACAGGGATTTTATTAAAAATATCAACTATTTCAGATATTTTTAGAAGTATCTCACTCAGTTGCTCTCCTGAAAATTCTGTATTTAGCGCAGTTTTAAATCTTAAATCTTTTAACCCATAATCAATAAGTGAATTTTGTAAAGACTGTTCATCACTTAAATATATTTCATCTTTTCCTCTTTTTATTTTAAATAAAGGTGGCCGAGCAATATATAAATTTCCATTTTCAATAAGTTGTGGCATTTCTTTGAAAAAAAATGTAAGTAACAGAGTTCGGATATGAGATCCATCTACATCAGCATCAGTCATTATTACAACTTTATGGTATCTTAATTTTTCGATATCAAATTCTTGGTTGCCTATGCCTGTCCCTAGGGCAGTAATTAATGTACCTATTTCATTAGAGCTTAATATTTTGTCAGTTCTGGATTTCCACGTATTTAAAATTTTTCCCCTCAGAGGTAGAATTGCTTGAAACTTTCTGTCCCTTCCCTGTTTTGCTGATCCACCTGCAGAGTCCCCCTCAACAATAAAAATTTCTGACAGCGAAGGATCTTTTTCTTGGCAGTCAGCTAACTTCCCAGGTAGGTTTGTCACTTCAAGAGCGGTTTTTCGTCTTGTTAGTTCTCTCGCTTTTCTGGCAGCCTCTCTTGCTTCAGCTGCTTTTTGAATTTTTTGAACGATTTCCTTCGATATATTTGGATGTCTTTCAAACCAATCAGATAACTTTTCATTAACTATACTCTCAATTACTGGCCTAACCTCAGATGATACTAATTTGTCTTTAGTTTGAGATGAAAACTTTGGATCCTGAACCTTGACAGATATGACTGACGTTAAACCCTCTCTGATATCGTCACTATTAGGTTGAATACTTTGTTTTTTTGAATTTTTACCATTATCTAAATGTTGATTTATAACCCGAGTCAGAGCGGAGCGAAATCCTGATAAATGAGTTCCTCCATCTTTTTGTCTTATATTATTAGTGAATGTTAAGATTTGCTCATAGTAACTATCGTTCCACCATAAAGAGCAACTAAACTCTATATTATTTTTTGAACCCTCTATGATAATTGGTTTTTCTATAAGTGACTTCTTTGATTTATCTAGATATTTCACAAACTCGCTTATACCACCCTCATAATGAAAAGTAGTTTCTTGCTTATCTGCCAATCTATTGTCTGAAAATACGATTGTAATTTTTTGATTGAGAAATGCCATTTCTCTAAATCTCTGTTTTAATATTTTTGAATCGAAGTCTGTATTAGTGAAAATATTTTTATCTGGAAGAAAAGTTATAAGAGTACCATTTTTATTTTCACTTTTTCCACTTACAGCTAACGGATTTAAGGCCTCACCATTTTTAAACTCAATTAAGTGTTCTTTATTTTCCCGAAATATTTTTAGTTTTAATTCTGAAGAGAGTGCGTTTACTACTGAAACACCTACACCGTGTAAGCCACCAGATACCTTATATGAATCTTGATCAAATTTTCCTCCTGCGTGAAGTTGCGTCATTATGACTTCTGCAGCTGAAATTTTCTCCTCAGGATGTATTTCTGTTGGTATACCTCGACCATTATCTTCAACGGTAACAGTACCATCGGGATTCAATAATATTTTTATGGTATCACAATAACCTGCAAGAGCCTCATCGATTGAATTATCGACAACTTCGAATATCATGTGGTGAAGGCCACTTCCATCGTCGGTATCGCCAATATACATACCTGGTCTTTTTCTTACTGCCTCAAGACCTTTGAGTACTTTAATAGAATCAGCACTATAATTATTGGGGACTTCGCTCACTTATTTATTATATATTATTTTCAATCTCATGGAAAACTGTTTGATCAGAAATATTTTCAAAAAGATTTTTTGAAACGCCTGTAAACCAGACTTGTGAGTTAAGTTTTTTTAATTCTTCAAACAAAAAGTCTCGATGATTCTGATCCAAATGAGCTGTTGCTTCATCAATCAATAGTATTGGGCTTCTTCCATCGTTTTGTTCCTTAATAAGTTTAGCAACTGAAATAAAAATCGATAAAAGAGCTGATTTTTGCTCTCCGGTTGAGCAATTTTTAATCTCCATTTTATCTTGGATATTGCTCCAAATATCAATACTGACTTTGCTGATATTGTGTGAAGTCTTGTTTAGTTCTGCATCAATTTTTCTTGTATTTACCAAATAGGATTTATAACTCTCAACAAATGTGTTTTTATTGTCAGTACTGATTATTTTGCTTATATCATGACGAAATTCTATTAAACATGTTGTAAAAGGCTTATCAATCATCTTTAAGCTACTGTTAAGATTAACAATAAATTGATTCCTATTTTGAATTATCTCGTAAGAACTATTTGAAATTTTGGCTTCAACTGTATTTAACCATTCATTATCAATTTGAGTATTTTGTAAAATTGCCAGTCGTTCCCTTAATAATTTTTGTAGAACTGAATATAATTTTAAATGGCTCCTATTTAAGTTAAAAATTAGTCGATCAAAGAAATTACGCTTTTCAGAATTACTCTGTAACATTACCTTTTCCATAATAGGTGTAATCCATAAAATATTTATAAAACTTAGTAATTCTGACTGATTTATTTTTTCATTATCAGATAAAAGTAAATTATTTTTTTTATCATTAGTGAAAAAATATTTTTTTAATTCAATTTTTCCTGCATCATACTTCAAATTGATTTTTATCTGGAAACCTTTTTCGGTTTCATATTTATTGGGCATATCTCTTAAGCTAGCATTTTTGAGTCCTTTACCTGGTGAAAAAAGAGATATTGCCTCAAGTATATTTGTTTTTCCTGAGCCGTTTTCACCATTCAAAACCACAAATGGTTTTAGATTATTAATAAAAAAATTTTTATGATTTCTAAAATTTATAACTGAAATTTCCTCAATAAACGCATTTGGATACATTCAGTTAAATACGCATTGGCATTAAAACAAAAAATAAATTTTCATCTGTTTTATCTAGAATAATTGCAGGAGATATAGAGTCATACAAATTAATATCAATTTCATCACCATCGACTTCATTACATATATCTGTTAAATAACGTGAATTAAAACCTATATCAACTTTTTCATTGTTATAATTAATATCAATAGTTTCATCAGCAGAACCTTTTGATTGACTCTCTACTTTTAAATACATTTTATTATTTTCGATACTTAACTTAATTGCTTTAGATTTTGCCTCTTCATTTACAGCAACAGCTGATACACGATCAATTGCATTTTTGAGTTCAGTATTCTTTGTGCTAAATTTTTTGTCATTATCTTTAGGGATAACTTTTGTATAGTCTGGAAAAGTGCCATCAATAACCTTGGATATAATTTTTAAATTATTAAATGAAAATTTAATTTTATTTTCATTTAGAGAAATATTAATGTCCCCATCCGCGTCATCTAAAACTTTCCTAAGTTCTTGGATAGTTTTCTTAGGTATAATAATTCCTGTCATATCCTCAGCTCCTTGAGGAAGTGGAATGTCATATTGAGCTAATCTATGACCGTCAGTAGCTACAGCTCTTAAAAATTGAATTGAATTTCTCTCCGCTTTATGAAAAAAAATACCATTTAAATAGTAACGAGTTTCCTCATTCGAAATTGCAAATTTAGTCTTATCAACAAGTCTGATAAGCTCTTCAGAAGTCATCACAAATGCCGTAGATAAGTCAGCATCTGAAATTGTTGGAAAATCATCAATTTTCAGGGTTGAAAGGTTGAACTTAGACCTTCCGCATTTTATAACTAATTCACTATCTGTAGATTCCATGCTCATAATTACATCTGAACCAGCTGGCAATCTTTTTACGATCTCAAAAAAAGTTATAGCGGATACTGATATCTCGCCAGCAGTTTGTATTTCAGCACTAATCACATCCGAACAGTAAATATCAAGATTTGTAGACGAGAGAGATAAGATATCATCTTTAGCAATAAGGATAATATTTGAGAGTATAGGAAGAGTATGTCTTACCTCAACAATACCATGAACATGATTTAATGCTTTTAGCAGTTCCGAGCTATTTATTTTGACTTCCATTTAAAGATAATACTATCAGTAAATACTATAACATAAATATAAAGAAATTTAAGATATATGTAACGATTAAACGGAGGTTATCATTTGAGTAATGAGATTAATATCTTCGTCAAACTTAGGATGGCTCTCTTTTAACTCTTCTATCTTTTTTACCGCGTGTATGACTGTGGTATGATCTCGCCCTCCAAATTTTCTTCCAATTTCAGGTAGTGATCTTGTTGTAAGTTTCTTTGATAAATACATCGCGACTTGTCGAGGTCTAGCAAAAGATCTAATTCTTCTGCTTGAAATTAAATCATCAAGTTTAATATTATAATAGCCTGAAACCTTATTTTGAATTTCATCAATTGTAATTCGTCGATTACTAGATTTAAGTAAATCCTTGAGGACTGATTTTGTTAAATCTATATCAATTTTTTTTCCGAGTATATTTGAGAAAGTAAAAACTTTATTTAAAGCACCTTCAAGTTCTCTGACATTAGAGGTTATAGTTTTAGCAAGAAATTCTAAAATATTCTCATCCAGATCATAAGTATTTTTGTTTTTACTCTTTAAATCAAAATATTTATTTTTTATGATTGTTAACCTTAATTCAAAATCTGCAGGCAAAATGTCAACCACTAATCCTCCCGACAATCTTGATTTCATACGCTCGTCAAAGCTACCCAGGTCATTTGGGGACCTGTCACCAGAAATAATGATTTTTTTATTCATATCCAATAAAGAGTTAAAGGTATGAAAAAACTCCTCTTGAGTAGAAACTTTGCCTATCATAAATTGGATATCATCTAATATAAGTACATCAACAGATCTAAACTTTTGCTTAAATGACATTGTGTCTTTTTGCCTTAATGATTTTATAAATTGAAACATAAATCTCTCAGCTGAAAGATATAATACTTTTTTATTTAACGAATTTTTTGTAATTTCCCATGCTATTGCGTGCAATAAATGTGTTTTTCCAAGTCCCACTCCTCCATAAATAAATAAGGGATTAAAATCATAAGGTTCTTCAGTGCAGAGTCTTTTTGCTGACGCGAATGCTAATTCATTAGTGGGGCCTACGATGAATTTTTCAAATGTAAAACGTTCGTCAAGTGGCCAATCATCTCTGAAATTATTTGTAAATGGTAAATTTTTATCAGAATTATTGCCGTTGATTGAATTATCAACATTTGACACGTTGGCGGTAAGTGAGTTGTCTATGTTTATTTTTACTCTTTTAATTTGAGGATTCTCTTGGTTGAGGAAGAAAATAATTTTATCTAAATAATGAGAAGTTATCCAATCTCTTATAAATCGTGTAGGTACTGTAAAATAAAGAATGTCTTCATCTAAATTTTTAATTGCAATATTTTTGATCCAACTATTAAAAACTTCATTGCCGTATTCTACATTGAGCTTTTTAAGGACTGAATTCCATATTTCTTTAACACTAATATTTGATGATTGAGATCTATTTAAATCTTGATACATATTTTCCTAAATCTCCTTTGTATTTTACCTAAAATCTTAATCAAATTAAAAAAAAAGCATAATTATTTCTTTAACTTTTTGTGACAATAAAAATTAGGCCAAAAAAGTTTTAAATTAAATTTAATAAAATTTAATTTGTAAAAAAAAACTATTTGAATAATTAAAAATGATTTTTTTTAATTGGATGTACGTTAGCGTTAATAAATTTGAATCGCAATAAGAAACATAATTTAGATACTTATAAAATTTAGAATTAAATTAAGCTACTTTGTTTCCATGCAGCTTTTAATTTAAGTCTTAACTTACGGAAAAATTTGATGATTCTATTTTAGTGCTTTAATTTTACTGGCTAATCGAGAAATTCTTCTAGACGCTGTATTTTTGTGAACTATTTTTTTTGAAACAGCTGACATAATCTCAGACTCAGCTGATTTCAGTGCTTGTTGCGCTGATGATTTATCTTTCTTAACTATATTTAGTTCAACTTTTTTAATATATGTACGATATCTATTTCTTACAGACTTATTAATCTCTGTCTTATTGTTTATTTCTCGTACTTTTGCTTTTGCGGATTTAGTATTAGCCATATTTTATTACTTTATTTATTTCTGACATTCTTTACAAAAGAATGTTGATCTTTTTGCTATTACTATTCGTATTATGTTGGACTGACAAGTTCTTTTTCGACATTTTAAGCCTTCTCTGTCGTAGACATTCAGTTTATTTTGAAAATAACCCATCTTTCCAGAAATCATAGTGTGATCATTTATGCTGGATCCTCCCATTTTAATTGACTTTTTAAGAACAGTCTTGATTGCCTTAGTTAGTTTATCACTCTCTAATAATGTAAATTCATTACCTAGTTTCATCGGTGATATAGCTGCTATAAAAAGTGCTTCAGAAGCGTAGATGTTACCTACACCAACAATATATTTTTGGTTCATAATTATATTCTTTATAGGTGACTTTTTTGAAGCTAATAAGTTATAAAAATATTGAGGGTTGAATTCCTTTTTAAGCGGCTCAACTCCAAGATGTCTGAAATACTTGTGATCCTTTAGCAAATTAGTAGCTGTTACAAAGATATATCCAAATTTTCTAGGATCAATAAATTGAAGCACAATATTTTTGTCAAAAAATATACAAATATGTGTATGTTTTATTTTTTTTTGGTAACCATTTTGTGTAATGATGACTCTTCCAGACATACCAAGATGCATAACAAGCGATTTGTTGTTTGATAATTCAATGATAATGTATTTTGCTCTTCGCCTTACATTAATAGCCCTGCTATTTTCTACTAGTTGAGCTACATTTCGGTTAATTGGATATCTCAATTTGTGTGTATAATTTTTAAATTGTAAAATTTTACGATTAATAACTTTACTTTTTATACCATTTACAACGGTTTGGACTTCTGGTAGCTCTGGCATATATAAATTATACTTTTTAGTTTATAAGATGTTAAACAAATAAAGAAAACTTATAATGGAAACAAAAGAAGTTTTTGACACGGTTGCCTACAGATATGATTTCATGAATGATATTATGTCGCTTGGTGCACATAGATATTGGAAAGAAGTATTAATTGACTTCCTTTCACCACGTGAAGATACCCATATTTTAGATGTTGCGGGTGGAACTGGTGATGTTGCAAGAAGATTCTTAAATAGAATTAAAGGTAACGGATTTGCCACTGTAAGTGATCCAAATGAATACATGATTGAGGAAGGTAAAAAAAATCATAGGTTCAAAAGTAAAATTGAATGGGTTGTAGCTCCTGCTGAAGACCTTCCCTTCACAGATAATACATTTGATGCATATCTTGTCTCATTTGGTGTGAGAAATTTTTCAGATATAAAAAGATCATTGAAAGAAGCATATAGAGTACTAAAACCTGGAGGTAAATTTTTCTGTCTAGAATTCTCAAAAGTAGAAAATAAAACTGTTTCCAGCATATATAATATGTACTCTTCAATTATACCTGTCATTGGGAAAGTAATCGTTGGTGATGAAGAACCTTATAAGTATTTAACAAAAACAATTGATGAGTTTCCCTCACAAAAAGAGTTTAAAGAAATAATTGAAAGCACGGAATTTACTGACGTAAATTACAAAAATATTTTCAATGGAATCGTTGCTATTCACTTCGCAACAAAAGCTGTCAATGCTGAGTAATTTATTTTTTTTGGTAAAGCTCATCAGAGTTTTGAAAAAAAACAATGTCTTATTATTAATCAGAAGAAATATAAAATATAAAATTATATTTACTATTATAACAAATTTACTTTCTATTGGTGTTTCTTATAATAAATCTGTAATAAATAATACTGATGGGCAAAGAATAGCACATGCACTGAATGAGCTTGGTCCTTCGTTTATAAAGTTGGGTCAACTTATATCAACAAGACCAGATATTGTTGGTAGCACTATAGCTGAAGATCTATCATTACTTAGGGATAATTTACCGCCATTTTCAACAGCAAAAGCTATTGAAATAATCGAGAGAGAATTTGGTGAAAAAATCGAGAATATTTTTTCAGAATTTAGTGAGCCAATTGCTGCCGCATCTATTGCTCAAGTTCATTTTGCTAAGATAAAGATTTCGGGTAATGAAATCAATGTAGCTGTAAAAGTATTAAGACCAGAAATTGAAAAAATTATCGGTTTAGAGATGGAAAGACTTGAGTGGATAACGATGTTCATGGAAAATTTTACAGAATTAAAAAGATTAAAGCCAAATTCAATAATAAAAAAAGCAAAGGAAGTTATAAAATTTGAACTCGATTTGAGATACGAAGCTGCAGCAGCATCTGAACTTTCAGAAAATACTAATATGGATGAAAGTTTTTATGTCCCTAAAATTTACTGGGAGAGTGTTACTCAAAGAGTACTTACAATGGAGAGAATAGTTGGAACACCCGCGGATAAGATTGATGAATTAATTGAAAAGAAAGTAGATTTTAAAAAAGCATCAGAAAATCTCATAGTTAATTTTCTTAGACAATCAATTAGGGATGGATATTTTCATGCAGATCTGCATCAAGGAAATTTATTTCTCAATCCCAATGGAGAACTTTTAGCAGTTGATTTTGGTATAATGGGAAGGCTTGATAAAAAAAATAGATCTTATTTAGCTGAAATTATTTATGGATTTATCAAACAGGACTATTTACATATTGCAAAAATTCATCAAGAAGCAGGATTAATAGATCAAAAACAATCTGTCGAAGATTTTTCACAAGCATTAAGATCAATAGGTGAACCAATTATAAACCAAAAAGCAAAAAATATTTCAATGGGAAATGTTTTACTTCAGCTATTTGATATTACAAAACAATTCAATATGTCATTACAGCCTCAACTTTTACTTCTTCAAAAAACTATGATTACAGTCGAAGGTGTTGCAAGAAAATTAAACCCTGACATTAATTTTTGGGAAATATCAAAACCAGAAATTGAAACATGGTTAAAAGATGAATTAGGAATAAAAAATAGACTTCAACAGACACAAGAAGCATTGCAAAGCATTGCAAGAAAAGTTCCAGATATTCCAGACTTTATTTCAAGAGCAGATCAAGCCTTTGACCTTATCGTAAAGCATGAAGACGAAAAAGCGCCCAGTAATATTAGCTATAGTAGAATTGCTGTGGGTAGTATTACTATATTACTAAGTTTGGCGATTATTTCAGTATTAATTTAAGTTTGATGTATAAATATTACTTTTCAACTAGACTAAAAAAGTATAACTCTACAAATAATGAAAAATAAAAAGATCCTTTTTATTATAACTGGTGGAATTGCTGCGTATAAATCTCTAGAAACTATTAGAGAGTTAAGAAGAAATAACTTTGATGTTACATGCGTACTTACCAAATCTGGATCAAAATTTGTAACTCCTTTATCTATAGAAAGTATTTCAGGAAATAGAGTGTATTCTGAATTATTTAATCTTAACGAAGAACACGAAATGGGTCATATACAACTATCAAGAATGTCTGACCTGATCGTAGTAGCGCCTGCTACGGCAAATATAATTTCAAAAATGGCTTATGGTGTAGCAGACGATCTTGCATCTACAGTATTGATGGCTACAAATAAACCTATAATAGTCGTGCCTGCAATGAATGTAAGAATGTGGCTGAATAAATCAACCCAGCGAAATGTTGAAACACTAAAAAAAGATGGTATTGAATTCATAGGGCCGGAAAGTGGTGAAATGGCATGTGGTGAGTATGGTGAGGGTAGAATGAAAGAACCAGAACAAATAGTCGATGGTATTAAAAAATATATTGATAAACAAAATTTTAAACCTCTTGAAAATCGATCTGCGATTGTAACAGCGGGTCCAACTAGAGAAATGATAGACCCAGTCAGATTTATTTCTAATGAATCCTCAGGAAAACAGGGTTTCGCAATTGCAGAAATGCTACAAAACCTTGGAGCTAAAACTACCTTAATTTCAGGACCAACTAGCTTAAGTGCGCCTAAGGTTACTAAATTAATAAACGTTCACTCAGCTGATCAAATGCTAGATGCTTGTGAAGCATCACTTCCAGCTGACATTGCTGTTTGTGCAGCTGCTGTAGCTGACTATAAAATAGCAAACAAAATCTCATCAAAATTAAAAAAAACAGGTGACGAACAAAAGATTACATTAGAAGAGAACCCAGATATTTTAGAAAGATTGAGCAAAAGAAACAGTTTAAGACCAAAACTCATGATAGGATTTGCCGCTGAAACTGAAAATCTCCAGGATAACGCGATAAAAAAACTAGGTAAAAAAGGTTGTGATTGGATCCTGGGTAATAATGTGTCTGATAACAATGTATTTAATCAAGAAACAAATAAAATATTTTTTGTGACTAAACAATATACAGAAAAATGGGGATTGATGTCAAAAAAAGAGGTAGCTCAAAAACTCTGTGAAAAAATCACTACTCAATTAAATCATTGATATACATAGTTTGACAAAATCACATTTAATTAAGATATCAATTAAAAATCTTTCAAAACTTGATAATTTTAAAATTCCTTCTTATCAATCAGATGAAGCTTCTGGTGTCGACTTAAGTGCTTCAATAAACTCTCAAATAGAAATTCATCCTTGGGAAAGAGAAATCATTCCATGTGGGATATCAATCGCAATGCCAAAAGGGTTTGAAGCTCAGATAAGACCAAGATCTGGTTTAGCATTCAAACATGGTGTTACAATATTAAATACCCCTGGAACCATAGACAGTGATTATCGAGGAGAGATTAAAGTAGTTTTAATAAACCTCAGTAATACTTCATTTGCAATTAATCCTGGGGATAGGATTGCTCAAATGATATTTGCTAATACAATACACGTAAGATTTGAGGAAGTTGACGATCTAGAAAAAACAAGAAGAGGCGATAGTGGGTTTGGTTCAACTGGAAAAATTTAATCAAAATCTTTTATTAATGCTGCCTTAACTTCATTTGTGAAAATAGATAGATGCGGATAATTCTTATGATCAGTTCCTATTTCAACACGATTTTCCATATTTTTGAAATCTTTGATATGTTGATCTTCAAATTTAAAATGCAGAAAGTGAACTGAAGATGTTTTGCCAGAGTCATCAGTGCGATCAACATCACTCTCAGGCGTTGCAAATATTTTATTTCCATTAACACTAATAAATATTTTGTTTTCGACATTTCCTAATGAAGACAAAACTTTTTTTCTAGTAACCGGATTATCTATTTCGAACATGAATGTTGCTACTAGCTCAGTACCTTGAGGTATAAGAGGATTATAAGCATCAAGTTCATCTTTTAATTGTTCGTCGCCTCCCTTTTCAATGTATAGCATTTCTTGTATTTGCGCCTTCATTGTGAAAAAGTTCTCAAAGTAAAATGTAGAGTGAGGACCCAATTCTACTCTTCTATTTTTTTTCATTTCAACAAGTTCACTTCTAATTGCCTTACGCTCTTTGGCATATGTGTTGAGATCTAATAGATCTGAACTGTCAATTTTTTTATTTTGTATGGGCATCTTATTTAAATAGTAATTAAATATTGCTTATCAAGATATATTGTAAGATTTAGCAATCACCTCGATTGGGTGCATAGAAATATAATTTGCTTCTTTGTCTTGATTTAAAAACTCATTTAGGTGTTTGCAGGCAAGCGGACAGTCCGAAACCATATATTTATTTTTTTTATTTTTTATTTGTCTTGCAGTACTTTTGCCATACTTAACAGCATGTTTTCTTGTTTTTTTCATCACTCCAAATGTACCTCCATGACCTGCACATTTTTCAATAACATCTACTTTTGTTTCAGGTATTTTCTTTAGCATTTCAAGAGCCTTATTTCCCATGTTCTGGGCTCGAGCATGACAAGCGTTGTGTACTGTTACACCTTCATCAAAGGGTGTTAGTCCATCAACAAGACCCTCTTTCTTAGCAATATCAACAATATACTCATCAATATCAAACACATGCTTTGATAATCTTTTAACATTTTCGTTGCTAGGGTTAATAAGTTGCCATTCAAATTTAAGCATTAGACCACAACTAGCAGTAAGTGTTATAATATCATATCCCTGATCAATCAAATTACAGAGTTCTTTTGAAACTTTCTCTGATTGGGTCTTAACTTTTTCATGTTGTGCCTGCTCTAAATGCGGCATTCCACAACAACCTGGATATGTTGAGATGGTTTCAACACCATTATGGTTTAATACTTTGTTAGCAGCTATACCAACCTTTGAATTATTGTGATTGACATAACAAGTTGAATAAATAGCAACTTTTCTTCCATAAGCTGGCGCATTTTTGTTAATTAAATTTTCAAGATTATTGAATTGATCATGAAACGTTTTTTTTTCAAATTTGGGGAGTTCAGCATGTTGATCAATTCCACTTAATAATTCTAGAGGCTTACGCGTTAATTTATTTTTCTTACCTGATGACCAATTCGCTATACTTGGTGCTAGCCTTGCAGTTGATGCATTACGATCAATTTTTGCAAGCTCTTTAGGAAATTTTGGTAATTTTTTTTGTTTATCTTGATAAGTTCTGTATCTAAGCATTAAATGTGGAAAATCAATATTGAACTCATGAGGGGGAACATAGGGACACTTGGTCATAAAACACATATCACACAATGTGCATTTGTCAGTAATGTCTTCAAAATCTTTTTTTGTTAAATCATCAACTGACTCATTAGGTGAGTCATCGATTAAATCAAATAAAGTGGGAAAACTATCGCATAAATTAAAGCACCTTCGACAACTATGACAAACTTCAAATTGCCTGCGCATCTCAGTATCCAGAGATGCTTTGTCTAAGTATTCATCTGAATTCCAATCGATTATATCTCTTGTAGGAGCAGCTAAACTGCCCTCTTTTTTACTGTCCATAGATTAAAAAAAAGGGACTGCGAACAGTCCCTTATGTTATTTAGTCTATAGACTCTAGTGTTTTTTGAAATTTACCCGCATGGGATTTTTCTGCTTTAGCTAATGTTTCAAACCAATCAGCAATTTCATCAAAGCCTTCCTCTCGCGCAGTCTTTGCCATTCCAGGATACATATCTGTGTACTCATGCGTTTCACCTGCAATAGCAGCTTTTAGATTTTCTTCTGTAGAACCAATTGGCTCTCCAGTTGCAGGGTCACCAACTTCTTCCATAAATTCTAAATGTCCGTGAGCATGTCCAGTTTCGCCTTCTGCAGTTGATCTAAATACTGCAGCGACGTCATTGTGTCCTTCTACATCAGCTTTTTGTGCAAAATATAGATATCTACGGTTTGCTTGACTTTCACCTGCGAAAGCAGCCTTTAGATTGTCTAGTGTCTTACTATCTTTTAATTCAGTCATAATTTTCTCCTCAATAAATAACCGATGTTATAAATATAGTATTTTTGGAAATTGTCAATAGTTTAGAATCATTCTAAACTGATAGTGATAACTATTATCAATTAATTATCTAGATGAACTATGACTTCAATCTTATTTGTTTTTTTATTTTTTGGTAACTTCGGTAAACCTGATACCTTTAACTTATTATTAATATCAATTAGCAGTTGTTCTTTATCAGAATAGAAGTGATGATGATGGTCGGTATTCGTATCAAAATACACTCTATCTAAACCTAGCGATAATTTTTTTAAGAGACCTCTCTCGTAAAAATCATGTAAGGTGTTGTAAACTGTTGCTAATGAGATTCCTGTTCTACGTCTATTAAGTTCGTTTGAGAGTTTTTCAGCAGTAACGTGTTTATTTTCACCATCGAATAAGTATTCAGCTATTAACACTCTTTGCTTAGTAGGCCTTAGAGAATTCGATCTTAAAAAATCCTTGATATCTTTCATAATTTTATTTTTTAATAAAATTTATTGTATTTTACAATGATAATACTTTAATCTTAATAAACTTCATATAATACAATAAGATAGATAATTCCAGTGGAAAAAAAATCTAGCTATACCAAAGAAGAACTGCTTCAATGCGCGCATGGAACAATGTTTGGAATTGGCAATGCTCGATTACCACTTCCTCCTATGTTAATGTTTGATCGAATCACAAAAATTACTGACAATACTGGGCAATTTAGCAAAGGTGAAATTCATGCGGAATTGGATATAAAACCTGATTTGTGGTTTTTTGACTGTCATTTTGAAATGGATCCTGTAATGCCAGGTTGCCTAGGACTTGATGCAATGTGGCAACTTGTTGGATTTTATTTAGGTTGGATTGGTAACCCAGGTAGAGGAAGAGCGTTAGGTTCGGCAGGAGTAAAATTTGGTGGAGAAATATTAAAAGAGTCTAAGCTAGTAAATTATAAAATTGATATGAAAAAAGTTATTAAACGGGGAGTAATCGTTGGAGTAGGTAATGGAGTCGTCAGTGTCGATGGAAAAGAAATATACTCAGCCGAAGGATTAAAAGTAGGATTAATAAAGTGATTAGAAGAGTTGTCGTAACTGGAATAGGTATTGTTTCCTCACTTGGAAACAATAAAAAAGAAGTCAAAGATTCACTTTATAATTGTTCCTCAGGAATATCTTTTGATAATTCTCAGAAAGAAATGGGGTTTAGAAGTCAAGTCAGTGGACAGATAAAAATTAATCTTGAAGAGATTATCGAGAGAAAATTTTTAAGATTTATGGGTGACGGTGCAAGCTATAATTATATTGCAATGAAGGAGGCGATTGAAGATGCTGGCCTAGCTGAAAATGAAGTCTCAGAAAATATGACTGGATTGATCATGGGTTCGGGTGGGCCTTCAACGAAGAGTTTGCTCAGAGCATTTGATATTACAAGAGAGAAAGGTCCAAAGAAAATTGGACCTACAAGTGTTCCTAAGGTAATGTGCAGTACAAATTCAGCAACATTATCTACTTATTTTAAAATTAAAGGAGTGAATTACTCAATCAGCTCGGCATGTTCAACCAGTGCTCATTGTATTGGCAATGCTTACGAATTAATACAATTAGGTAAGCAAGATAGAATTTTTGCTGGCGGTGGTGAAGAACTTGATTGGACACTATCAGCTTTGTTTGATGCCATGCCAGCTTTATCCTCTAAATATAACGAGTCTCCTGAAAAAGCTTCAAGAGCATTTGATAGAAATAGAGATGGATTTGTGATCGCAGGTGGTGGTGGTGTTTTGGTTCTTGAAGATTTAGAAACAGCATTAAATAGAAACGCCAAAATATATGCAGAAATTGTTGGTTATGGTGCGACTTCAGATGGCTTTGATATGGTTCAACCCTCAGGTGAGGGAGCGGTACGTTGTATGAAGATGGCAACCAAAAATATTGATAAAATTGATTATATAAATGCCCATGGAACGTCTACTCCAGTAGGTGATGTTGCTGAACTTAAAGCTATAAAAAATGTCTTTGGAGATTCCATACCTTTTATAAGTTCAACAAAATCATTAAGTGGACATTCTCTGGGTGCAGCAGGAGTTCATGAATCGATATACACTTTACTTATGATGAAAGATAATTTTCTCTCAGAATCAGCAAATATTGATGAACTTGACGAAGAAGCAGAAAATATGAACATACTCACTAATCGTCTTGATGACAAAATTCATACTGCGATGAGTAATAGTTTTGGATTTGGTGGAACAAATGCTTCTTTAGTATTTGAAAGATTTAAAAAATGATTAATTTAGCTGGTAAAAAAGGAGTAATTATGGGGGTGGCTAATGAACTCTCAATTGCTTGGGGAATCGCCAAACAGCTTTCCGATAATGGAGCTGAACTTTGTTTTACTTATCAAGGCGATGCGCTTTTTAAACGAGTTAAACCTCTAGCAGAGTCAATTCAAAATAATTTTATTATTGAATGTAATGTATTAAATGAGAGTTCTGTAAAAAATACGTTTAATCAGGTTAGAGAAAGATGGAATAAAATTGATTTTGTTTTACATTCTATTGCTTTCTCCGATAAAAATGAACTAAAAGGAAAGTATCTAAACACTTCTCGAGAAAATTTTCAAAATACAATGTTAATCTCTTGTTTTTCTCTAACTGAGGTAGCCCGTGAAGCAAGTCAATTAATGGTTAATGGGGGTTCTATTTTAACGCTGACTTACGACGGTTCTCGAAAATTCATACGTAATTATAATGTTATGGGTGTAGCTAAAGCTGCTCTTGAATCAAGTGTGCGATATTTAGCTGCTGATTTAGGTAGTTCGAATATAAGAGTTAATGCTCTCTCAGCTGGTCCCATGAAAACACTTGCAATGGCCGGGATCTCTGGTGGGAAAGATATGATGAAATGGTCAGAAAAAAATTCATTGATGAACCGTAATATTAGTCTTGAGGATGTGGGTAAGTCTGGACTTTATCTTCTTAGTGATTTGTCATCTGGCGTCACTGGAGAAATTCATTATGTTGATTGTGGTTATAACGTTGTAGGCGTACCTAAAGAAATTTAATTTTTTTCTGATAGAAGAGAAAACTGCTTTGAGACACTTCCCTGTTCTCGATCTAAAAGACCTGTTGGATAGTCACCAGTAAAACAATGATCTGTAAATTGAGGATTTTTGTCATCTCTTTCATTATGACCCATAGCTTTATAGGTTCCATTTAGTGATAAAAAAAATAAAGTATTACATCCAATTGTTTGATTAATCTCATCTACAGTCATCTTGGAGGCTATTAATTCATTATAATCTGGCGTGTCAATTCCGTAAAAATCGGGGTGAGTAATTGGTGGGCACGCAATACCAAGATGAACTTCTTTAGCGCCTGCATCAAATATCATTTTAATTATTTTTTTTGCAGTTGTTCCACGTACAATTGAGTCATCTATAAGAAGAACTTTCTTTCCCTTAATAAATGATAAATTTGCATTATGCTTTAGTTTTACTCCAAATTGTCTAATACTTTGTGTCGGTTCAATAAATGTTCTTCCTACATAATGATTTCTTATAATTCCTAACTCAAATGGAATTTTTGATGCTTGTGAATATCCTAAAGCTGCTGGTACGCCTGAGTCAGGAACAGGAATTACGACATCAACATCAATTGGATTTTCTTTTGCTAGTTGTTCACCTAAATTTTTTCTGTATGTATAAACTGTCTTTCCATCAACAATACTATCTGGTCTTGCAAAATATATTCTTTCAAAAATACATGGTCTTTCGTTTACTTTTGGAAAAGGTTTAATACTTTCAATACCACTTTCAGAAATAATAATTATTTCACCATTTTCTATATTTCTTATGTATTTTGCACCAATGATATCAAATGCGCAGGTTTCTGAAGCTAATACAGGAGCACCGTTAAGGTCACCTAGAACTAACGGTCTTATTCCCAAAGGATCTCTAACTCCAATTAATTTTTTATTAGTGAGAATCACTAGAGAATACGCTCCTTGTATCTTGAATAGAGCATCAATGAGTTTATCTACGGTTTGTTTTCTTGAAGACCTTGCAACTAGTTGCAGAATGGTTTCAGTGTCTGAAGTTGATTGAAAAATTGCCCCCTCACTTACTAAATGATCTCGCAAAATAGAAGCATTAGTTAAATTTCCATTATGCGCACAAGCAAAGCCACCTGTAGATAAATCGGCATAAAGTGGTTGTATATTTTTTAATATTGTGTCGCCTGTTGTTGAATATCTCACATGACCAATTGCATTACTGCCTTCTAGTCGTTCTATAACTTTTTGCTTATTAAAATGATCACCAACTAATCCTGGTCTTCTTACACCATGAAATTTTTCGCCATCAAATGAAACTATACCTGCGCCTTCTTGACCTCTGTGTTGTAATGCATGCAAACCTAATGCAGTCAGTGTAGAGGCATCTGGACTTCCAAATACCCCAAATACACCACATTCTTCATGAAGTTTATCTTCTGAAGAAACCGTGTATTGCATTATGTATCTAGAAAATTAATTTTCGGCATCCTTTATCGATAGTTTTACTTTGCCTTTATCAAAGCCAATGACTTTGACTTTTACTATATCACCCTCATTAATTACGTCAGTAACTTTCTCAACTCTTTCATCTGAAAGCTGAGAAATATGAACCAACCCGTCACGCTTACCGAAAAAATTAACAAATGCACCAAAATCCATGACTTTAACAACTTTACCCTCATATACCCGACCAACTTCTGGTTCTTCAATGATAGAGTTAATCAATTCAATTGCTGATTGAATAGACTCGTTGCTTGTTCCTGCAATTTTAACATTTCCATTATCACTTATATCAATCTTTGCACCGGATTTTTCAATTATATCTTTTATAGTTGCTCCACCTTTACCAATAATTTCGCCAATGTTGTCTCTTTTCACTTTGATCATTTCTATTCTTGGAGTGTAGGGACCAAGCTCTGTTCTAGGACTAGATAACGCTTTATCCATTTCACTTAATATATGATTTCTACCGCCTTTAGCTTGCTCAAGTGCTTTTTCCATTATTTCAAATGTAATACCTGTAATTTTAATATCCATTTGTAAAGATGTGACTCCCTCTTTAGTTCCAGCTACCTTAAAGTCCATATCACCTAAATGATCTTCATCTCCAAGAATATCAGATAAAACTGCATATTGATCACCTTCTTTGATTAGTCCCATAGCAATACCAGAAACAGAATTCTTTATTGGCACACCTGCATCCATTAATGCAAGAGATGAACCACATACAGTGGCCATTGATGAAGACCCGTTGGACTCAGTAATGTCAGATACAAGTCTTATTGTATAATCAAATTCTTCTTTATTAGGTAACACAGATTTTAGAGCACGCCATGCAAGCTTGCCATGTCCAATTTCTCGTCTTCCAGCAGAGCCCATTCTACCAACTTCTCCAACAGAGTATGGTGGAAAATTATAATGAAGCATAAAATTCTCTTTATAAGACCCTTGAAGGGCTTCTATTCTTTGTTCGTCTTCCCCAAAGCCAAGGGTAGCGACTACAATTGCTTGCGTTTCACCTCTTGTGAAAAGTGCGGAACCGTGAGTTCTCGGTAACCATGAAACTTCCGAACTAATATCTCTAACTTCATCGAGATTACGACCATCAATTCTAGTTTTATTATTTAATATCTGTGATCTGACCACATCTTTCTCGATTTTTTTAAAATAACCCATCACTTCTATTAGGTTACAATCTTCGTTATCTTTATATTTTTCCTCTAAGCTGTTTTTTATCTGATTTATAGATTGATGTCTTTCCATCTTATCAACAATTGAATAGCTGTTTTTAATATCACTCTCACAACTGTCTTTGATCTCTTTAAAAAGTGTATCATTTATGGAGTATTCAAATTCCCAAGGATCATTTGCACATTCTTCTGCTAAATTAATAATTGTTTTTATTACCTCTTGTATTGATTCGTGACCAAATTTTACTGCTCCTAACATTATATCCTCAGATAGTTGATTAGCTTCAGACTCTACCATCAAGACTGCTTCACCCGTACCTGCAATAACTAAGTCTAATTCAGTTGATTCATTGATTTTGGGGTTAAGTGTATAATTTTTACCATCATATCCAACTCGGCATCCTCCAATTGGGCCCATAAAAGGGATCCCAGATAATGTTAAAGCACTTGATGCAGCAACCATGGCAACTACATCTGGATTAGTTTCACCATCGTGAGACAATACTGTCAATATAACTTGCGTTTCATTTTTAAAACCTTCTGGAAATAATGGTCTAATTGGTCTATCAATTAATCTTGAGGTAAGTGTTTCAAATTCAGTGGGTCGTCCTTCTCTTTTAAAAAAACCACCTGGAATTTTACCAGCTGCATAAAATTTTTCTTGATAGCTAACTGTTAATGGAAAAAAATCCAAATCTGGTTTTGGTTCCTTTGCCGCCACAACATTAGCCATGACAACTGTATCTCCGTAGCTAACAATTGTTGAGGCTGTGGCCTGTTTTGCAATTTTTCCAGTCTCTATTTTTAAAACTTGGTTTCCCCAATTCATTTCTCTCGAAATTTCTTTTTTCATATTCGTATATTCCTTTTAAATTTTTGTTATTCATTATTATTTTCTAATTCCCAGCTTATCTATTAACTTTTCATAAGAGTCTTTGTTGCTCTTTTTTAAATACGCTAACAAACTTCGTCTCTGATTAATAAGTCTCATTAAACCAGTTCGAGAATGATTATCTTTTTTGTGTGATTGAAAATGTCCAGTCAGATTTGTTATTCTTTCAGTAAGAATAGCAATTTGAACCTCTGGAGAACCAGTATCTTTTTCAGATCTGGCATATTCATCTATTAGTTTAGTTTTACTTTCTTTTTTAATCGACATCTCTATTCCTTATAGTTACAAATTAAAAACTTTTTTCGGCTTTACTTTACCTTCTTCTACTGAACCAATTCCAAGCAATTTATTTTTGTCCTCGAAAAGGAGTTCATTTATTGACAAATCATTATCAAAGTAATTAAAGCCTAAACCATTTTGAAAACTTCGACTTAACTCATTGTCCATTAATACTGCTGGGATGTCGTCCAGTACTTTTCGGATAGAGTTAATCACTTCAAAATGATCGCCAATATGTACTAATTCTAGAAATTTATCTAGTAAAATAATATCTTTTTCAGAGATTGAGCCAATTTTTGTTCTTCTTAACTCTTTGACATACGCGTAAGTATCTAGCATTGCTCCAAGATCTCTTGCTATTGAGCGAATATAGGTACCTGTTGAACAATCGACAATAAATTTAAATTCGTTATTTTTATTTGTTTCAGAAAAATTCATATTTGAGATTTGAACTTTTTTAGCTTTAAGAGAAAATTGTTTTTTCATTCTGGCAAGTTTATAAGCACGAACTCCGTCTACTTTAACCGCAGAATAATTTGGTGGTACTTGTTTATAGTTAGATAAAAAATTAATTAAACATCTACCAATATCTTTTTTTGTGGGAATATTCTTGGAAACTCGAATAGTTTTGCCAGTTATATCATCTGTATCTTTTAATTTTCCAAAGCTTACCAAAAATTCGTATGTTTTACTTTTGTTGAAAAATTCAATAGTTTTTGTTGCCTCTCCAATAGCAATTGCTAAAACACCCGTTGCGAAGGGATCTAATGTTCCTGAATGACCAATTTTTTTTACGCCCAAGGCTTTTTTTATTTGATTAACAACCTGGAATGAGGTTATGCCATTTGGTTTGTCTATAAATACCCATCCATTCATAATCATTTTTTTTGAGTATCAAGCAATACCTTTTCAGAGTTTAAAATTTGATCAATTCTGTTGACTTGATCAATTGTTACATCATTGCGAAAAATTAATTTTGGAGAAAATTTAAGATCAATAAGTTTTACAACTTCATTCGCAATATATTTTTTGCATTCCTCTAACTTAATTAAAATTTCTTTTTTTTCAATTTTCTCATGTGTTGTTACATATATATAGGCTATTTTTAAATCAGTGTTCATTTCGACTTTAATAACACTCAATGGAAATATGAATGGAGAGTCCACAGGAAGCTCATTCCTTACCAAGACAGCGCTTACTGCCTTTCTAATAGTTTCGGAAACTTTTAATGATCTATTTGACTTTTCCTTCTGCCTTTTTAATATCACAATGATTGTGCAACTTCCTCTGTACTAAATACTTCAATAAAGTCTCCGACTTTAAAATCACTGAATTCCTTTATACTAATACCACACTCGGTTCCTGATTTTACCTCATTTGTTTCATTTTTCTCTCTTTTTAAACTGAGAATATCCCCATCAAATACTTCCTCTTCATTTCGCATGACTCTAACTTTGGCATTTTTTTCAATAGTTCCCTCAATAACTCTACAGCCTGCTATTGCTCCAATTTTTGAAACTTTAAATATTTGTAAAACTTCAGCTTTCCCAATGAAGCTCTCTTTTATAGTTGGTTTTAACTTACCGCTTGCAAAATCTGAGACATACTCAATCAATTCATAAATAATATTAAAGTCTTTTATATCTAAATTATTAATTTTAGCTTTTAATTTAGCTTCCTTCGTAGCTGCAGAATTGAAAGATAAAAGTAGGGCATTTGATGCCGCAGCAAGAGCAACATCACTTTCATTGATAAAACCTACGCCAGAATGAATAACCTTAATAGTTATTTTTTCGCTTTTGATACTTTCAATTTGATATACGATTGCCTCAGAGGAACCTCGCGTGTCTGACTTCACAACTACCTCTAAGATCTCCTTTTTGTCTAATGCACCAAAAGTAGCTTCACCATCTAAATTTATGATTTTTTTTGGTGATGAATTATTTTTTTTTGCCCGACTTCTTAAATCACACAATTCTCTTGCTTTTTCATCACTTTCCACAGTAACAAAGCTATCACCTGCATCAGGAGGATTATTGAGGCCAAGTACTTGTACAGGCATTGATGATACCGCTTCTTTTAAATTTTCCCCTTTATCATTTAGAATCGCTCTTACTTTACCGTACTCACTGCCTGCAACGGCGATATCCCCAACATTTAGTTTACCATTTGTTATAATAATATTACAAACTGGCCCTCTGCCTTTGTCGACGTTTGCTTCCACTACAGTTGCTTCTGCATATGTTGTATTGTTAGTTTTAAGTTCAGCTAGTTCAGATTGAAGGACTATAGAATCTAATAGCTTATCCAGATTTTTGCCTGTCTCAGCTGATACTTCAATACATTGGATTTCACCTGACAAGTCTTCGACTATTATCTCTTCTGATAGTAACTGCTCTTTTATTTTTTGAGGATCAGCCTCAGGTTTGTCACACTTATTGATAGCGACAATTATTGGTACCTTAGCTGATTTCGCATGTGAAATTGCTTCTTTTGTTTGCGGCATGACACCATCATCTGCAGCAATAATCAAAATAACGATATCGGTCACATTTGCACCCCTTGCACGCATATCCGTAAATGCAGCATGGCCTGGAGTATCAATGAATGTAATCTTATTTTTTTTGTGCTTAACTTCATAAGCTCCTATGTGTTGGGTAATACCTCCACTTTCACCTGAAACTACATTTGAATTTCTGATTTTATCTAAAAGGGAAGTTTTTCCATGATCTACATGACCCATAATTGTGACAATTGGCGAGCGAGCATCTTTTTTAACTGCCTCTTTATCAAGAGAAATCAAGCCTTTTTCAAGATCCTCAATATTCTCTCTTTTGAAATTATGTCCAAATTCAGTAACTAGGATCTCAGCTGTGTCTGCATCTATAGACTCATTTATAGTTGCCATCATTCCCATTTTCATGAGAGATTTGATTAAATCACCAGACTTTTCAGTCATCCTATTTGCAAGTTCTTTTACTGTTATATGCTCTGGAATATAAACATCCCTAATAATTTTTTTTGCTGGTTCTAGTTCACTTTGATTTTTTTTAGTTTTTTGTTTAGCTCTTTTGTATGCAGCTAAACTTCTTGTCCTTTCGTCGGCATCACTTAAGGCGGTGACTATCGTAACTTTTCTCTCTCTTATTTTTTTTCTTCCAAATGTGTTTTGAGGCCTTTTTTGATCCTTGTAATCATTTAAATTCTCTAAAGAAGTCTTTTTCCTTTCTGTCTCTTTTTTAAAATCCAGATTTGCAGCAGGTTTTTCTATTATTATTTCTTCATTTTTTTCAATTTGATTTTTTATATTCTTAGTTTCATTTCCGAGTCTAATTTTGTTAATAGCATCTTTTTTATTACCAGCTTGTAAAATCTTTTTTTGTTCATCTTTTGATAAAGGTTTTAGAACCACTCCTGATCTACTTTTTATAGATTCACTATTAGTTTCAGGTAATTTTTTTTCTTCGACGTTGTTAAAGGATGTATTAACTCTTGATTCTTCAGGAACAGGGTTTCTTTTATATCGTTTCTTTTCAACTATAACAGTTTTTCCTGCTTCAATATTTTTTTTTGGAGATAGTTTAGGTTTTGCGCCAAGCTTCAGGCTTAAAGTTTTTTTCTTTTTATTTTCATCTTTTTTTTCAGGCATAATAAAGCTTTATTATATGACTACTCAAGCCATATTTTTCTTGCCTCCATTATTAATTGGTCTCCTTCGTCTTTAGTAAGATTGAATTCTTCTAGTAATCCTTCAACCTTGGAAGACTTATCACTTTTGTCTTCAAAATAACCAATTAAATCATCAGTTGTTAATCCTGCAAAATCTTCTAATGACTTAATATTATTTTCAGCAAGTTTAACTAACATTGATTTCGACAATAATTCGAAATCAATTAGATCTTTGGAAACATGCAAGTTATTAATTTTTGATTGATTCTCTTCCTCTTTCTCAGCTAGGTACTTTTTTGATCTATCAACAAGTTCTGTAACAATTTCTTCATCAAAGCCTTCGATGGCTAAAAGTTCACTTTCTTCAGCATCCAACACTTCCTCAACACTTCCAAAACCCTCACTAACTAATAATTGTGCTAAGGTCTCATCTACATCTAAAGACGAAATAAATATATTTGTTTTATTAGAGAAATCTTCTTGTCTTTTAGATGACTCCTCATCTTCTGTAAGAATATCAATTTCATACCCTGTTAACTCTGTTGCAAGTTTAACGTTTTGGCCTCGTCTTCCTATTGCTAAACTTAAGTGTTCCTCAGATACTACAACTTCAATTTTATTCTGATCTTCATCCAGTACGACCTTTAGAACTTCAGCCGGTGATAAAGATGAAATTGCTAAATTAGCAACATTTTCTGACCAGTTAATTATATCAATTTTTTCACCTTGTAGTTCATTAACAACAGCTTGAACTCTACTGCCTCTCATTCCTACGCATGCACCTACTGGATCAATTGAACCATCCTCTGTAAATACTGCAATTTTAGCTCTACTACCTGGATCTCTCGCAACACTTTTAATTGATATAATGCCATCATAAATTTCTGGAACCTCTTGCGTAAATAGTTTTGCCATGAATTGGGGATGAGATCTTGATAAGAATATTTGTGGTCCCTTTAATTCAGATCGCACATCATATATATACGCCCTTACTCTATCTCCGTTTCTTAAATTTTCTCTTGGAATAGTCTGATCTTTTCTTATCACACCCTCAGATTTTCCTAAATCTAAAATTATATTTCCAAACTCCATTCTTTTAACAATTCCATTTACAATTTCACCTACTCTATCTTTATATTCATTGAACTGCCTTTCTCTTTCTGCTTCTCTAACTTTTGAATTAATTACTTGTTTTGCAGACTGCGCACCTATACGACCAAAATCCATAGGAGGTAATGGATCCAACAATTCATCACCTAGTTCGGCAGCACCATTGATTTTTTTTGCAGCTTTTAAATTTATTTCTAAGAATTTATTTTTTACCTCATCGACAACAAGCAATTTTCTTGAAACTGAAATATCTCCATTTTCTTGATTAATTTCTACAATTACTTCATTCTCTTCGCCATAATTACTCTTAGCTGCCTTTGCTATTGCTTCCTCTAATGCAGAAATAACAATTGATTTATCAATCATTTTCTCCTGCGCAACCGCCTCAGCAATTCTTAAAATTTCAATTTTATTGGCACTGACCATAGCATTCCTTGTAAGTAAAAAAAAAGTGGGCTACGCCCACTTTTGTCATATTTTGCAAAAATTTAAATGATCTATACACTTCAAAATTCAATAAATCAAGTAGAGAAAAGTACAATTATTTCATATCGTTAATAGATAAATATTTTGCCCTTTTTCTATTGCTTTTCTCTGATAACGAGAAATTCCATATAAATCATCGCTCTTATTTAGTATTTCAAATTTTAATTCATCTAGGAATTCTTTTTTTTCGTTAAATATTTCCTGTATTGCTTCAACGTAAGAAGGCGAGTCAGTAGTAATTTTTATTGAATGCTTATATTTTATGACATGATTAAATAATTGAATATTTTGAAATGATATTAACCTTCTCTTGTGGTGTTTTTTTTTCGTCCAGGGATCAGGGTTGATGATTACTAAGTTATCTATGGATTTAGATGCTAAAGAGTCTAAAAAAAATAAGCAATTAACATTACTCAACATTATGTTTTCTATGCCGTGTTCTAAAATTTTTTTTAAAACCTTTACAATTCCATTTATATATACATCAACACCAATAAATAGTTCCTTTGGCTTTGAATATGCACTTCTCAACAAATATTCGCCATCACCAAAACCAATTTCAAGATTTATTTGACTAAAATTACTTTTATTAAAATTAATTTTTTTTTTTTCGTCCTTAACTTTATGATAATCGATAATTTTCTTATCTAATGTATACTTGTAATAATGGTTATTTAATAAGTTAATATTAGTATTTGACAACTTTTTTGATATTCTTCTACCTTGATAATTGTAATACTGAGGAAATTCTTCTTTTAGAGTAAACAAAAAATTCTATAAATTTTCGGCCATATCAGTTTTCTCCCAGGAAAAAGATCCATCATCTCCAGGTTCTCTACCAAAGTGACCATAAGCAGCGCTTTTTTTGTATATTGGTTTATGAAGATTAAGCAGGTCTCTTATACCACGAGGAGTAAGGTCGACATTTGACGAAATTTTTTTAATTAGTTCATCGTCTGACATTTTTGAAGTCCCATGCGTATCAATATAAATTGATAGTGGATCCGACACCCCTATTGCGTAGGCAAGTTGTAGTGTACATTTTTCAGCGAGTCTTGAAGCAACAATATTTTTAGCAATATACCTCGATATATATGCTGCTGATCTATCTACTTTTGTTGGATCTTTCCCTGAAAATGCACCACCACCATGGGGAGCAGCACCACCGTATGTATCCACAATTATTTTTCTACCTGTTAGTCCAGTGTCACCATCTGGGCCTCCAATCACAAACTTGCCAGTTGGATTTATTAGTATCTCTGTTTCACTATTCATCCATTCTTCAGGTATAACCTCTTTAATGATTGGGACAATTATTTCGCTCACACCTTGTTGATCTAATTTTTCATCGTGTTGAGTTGAAACAACTATTTTCGTACAATATTCGGGTTTGCCGTCATTGTACTTTAATGTTACTTGACTTTTTGAGTCAGGTTGAATGCCAGGAGTTTTACCTGATTTTCTGTCTGAGGCCATTTGTTCAAGAACTTTATGAGAATAATAAATTGGAGCAGGCATTAAGGACGGGGTCTCTGTACATGCGTAACCAAACATAATACCTTGGTCTCCAGCACCTTGATCCTTATTTCCTGAAGCATCTACACCCATCGCTATATCTGCTGACTGGCTATGAACGCCTGAACAGTCAAAGGAAAATTTTTCCCAATGAAAGCCCTCTTGCTCATATCCTATTTCTTTCACAGCATTTCTCGCAAGTTCTTCATAATTACAAAAATAGTTATCAGGTCCTCTGACCTCTCCTGCCATCACGACTTTATTAGTGGTGACAAGTGTTTCCATTGCAACTCTTGAGTTTTCAGGATTTTCTTGAGAGAGAAAATCATCAACTATCGAGTCAGAAATAATATCACAAACCTTATCCGGGTGGCCCTCAGAAACTGACTCACTTGTAAAAAGGTATGTCTTTTTCATATTAGTTGTCCTTGCTTTCTCTAACAGCATAGCCAATTATAAAAAATAAAACTATTAAAAAATACGTCAATAAATCACCATGTTTACGATAAAACGTACTTTCTATTTTTTGAGGAATTTCAACATCTATATACATATTTTTGTCTGAAGAAGTTTCAGATATTACTTTTCCTATAGGATTTATTAATCCTGAATAGCCTCTGTTAGATGACCTAGCCATCGGAATTCCAAGCTCCACTGATCTAAACCAAGCTTGTACAAAATGTTGTTTTGGTCCACTGAATTTACCAAACCAAGCATCATTACTTATATTAACCAAAAGAACTGTGTCTTTTGAAACACCGGATCTTACAAAACTAGGAAAAATTACCTCATAGCAAATTAATGGGGTTATATTTGAGGGAAACTCTTGTTCATTTTTTCCCTTAGTTAGAGAGCTTTGAATTAAGGGATTGTTTGGAAAATATTTCACTAAGATATTCGAAAAAGGAAAATATTCTCCAAATGGAACCAGAATTTTTTTATCATAAATATAGCCATTATACTTAAGGGAATTAAAAAATTTGTTTTCATTTTTTCTTATGAAACCTGATATCCAATTGATTGGTGTATTAGGATTAATACCTAATGAAGACTCTGGAAAAATAGTTAGTAGATCTGTTGAACCTAAATCTACAGTTTTATCGATTGACTCTTTAAGCCACTTTTTATCTTGATCGTAATGAGTATGAATAATTCTAATTGTTTGATCTAAATAAACTTCTTCGTAGTTATTAATTCTAATATAACCGTAAACATTTATAATAATAAGGATTAAGGCTGGGATGATAATATATTTTTTTTCACTCATATTATTAAAAAATAAAGATATGCTTCCAGCACAAAAGACTGTGATTAGACCTAAACCATAAACTCCAAAAATAGATACTGCTTGAGAATAATTAAGTGACCAGGACCAGCTGTACCCAATTAAATTCCAAGGCAATCCAGTAAATAAATTACTTCTTAGTAGTTCAAATATAATCCATGTTGATGTAAAAATAAATAACCTTGAGTTAGATGTACTCCATAAATAAGAATTGATAATTTGCATTAAGCCAATAAATAGAGATAGGAACATTGGAAGTATGATTAGTGGTATTGGGATTAAATAACGAAGATTATAATCAAATTCTAATATTGAATTTGAAACCCAATACATACTTGAAATGAAAAAACCAAAACCAAACAAAATACCATTTACAAAAAAAATGCTGCTTACACGTGCAAAGTTTTTGAAGACATAGTCATTTAGAGAAAAAAATATTCCAATAATAATTAATGCAAAAAAAGGTACAGTGAAAGGCTCAAAGCTTAATGAATGTAAAATCCCTAACAGAAACGAAATAATAAAAAGATATTTTTTTTTTGGGGGGTTGATATCCGAAAAACTCATTTCAGCTTTGGCATCACTACTTTAACAGACTTTATTTTCATTGGGTCTGCATCCTTAATCTCAAAATTAGTTCCTGAATGATGTTTAATTATTTCACCTCTTTGGGGGATTCTGCCTGCAATTGAAAATATCAAACCACCTAGAGTATCGATATCATCATTTTCTAAATCAGCTATAAAGTTTATATTTGTTATTTTTTGAAGCTCATTAATTTCAACTCGGGCGCTTGCTTCAAGGGTATTTGATGATGTTTTAATTAACATAGGTAGAGTTTTTTCATCATGCTCATCCTCAATTTCTCCTGTAATTTCCTCGATAACATCTTCTATTGTAATCAAGCCGTCAGTGCATCCATATTCGTCAATAACGACCCCCATGTGCAACCTAGTAATTTGCATTTTTAGTAGTAAATCAAGAGCTGGCATTGATGGTGGTATTTTTAATATTTCTCTTTTAATTGAACTTAAAAAATTACTTTTATTATTTTCACTGTTCTGGTATTTCACGAGATCCTTAATATGAATCATACCAACAATATTATCTAAATTCTTTTCATATATCGGAACCCTAGAATGTGATTCTCTAATAAAAACTTCAAGAACTTTATTAAAGTTATCGTTAACCTCAACTGCCCCTATGTCTGCACGTGGGATCATAATATCTGATGATCTAATTTGATCAATTTTCAGTATGTTAGATAGCATTAATCGTTCTTGTCTTGAAATACCATCGGTTCCCTTACCTTGAGAATCTAATACGGTTTCAATACTTTCTTTTAATGATCCATTGGTTACGTTTTTTTTTGAAATGTATTTATTAAATATTTTTTTTAACATTATTTTTTATTGTAATTTCTTTAAAATATTTTTTTCATATCTATTCATTATTTGAAATTCATTATCTGTTTGATGATCAAATCCAAGTAAATGTAAAACACCATGTACTGTTATTTTAGATAAGTAAGAATATTTATTTGTTTTAAAATTTTTTGACTCCTTGAGTATTTTTTCATTAGATATTGCAATATCACCAATTAACATTACTCCATTAATTTTTTTCATCATCGGAAATGATAATACATTTGTGGACAAGTTTTTATTTCTATATTTATAATTTAATTTTTGAATTTTTTTATCTGATGTTAAAAGGAAACTTATTTCAGAATTTTCACTTAAATTTACTTTTACAGTTTTAATTGTCTCGATTACCGATTTACTAATATATTTTTTGAATAAAGGAAACGATTCTTGCCATTTTTTATCATCAACATTATAACTTAAGCTAACCATTTTTAGGATTTTTGGTCAAATAAATCTTTTATTTGATCGTCATATGAGTCGTAGGCATTTATGATTTTAGTCACCATTTCATCTCTGACAATATCCTTTTGACCAAAATTAATTACAGCGATATCGTCGATCTCCTTAAGAATATGGATTGATTTTAAAAGACCTGAATCGCTTCTTTTGTTAAGGTCAGTTTGTGAAGGGTCTCCAGTTACGACCATTCTTGAATTCTTTCCACATCTTGTAAGAAACATCTTAATTTGATTATGTGTAGCATTTTGAGCTTCATCTAAAATAACAAATGCATTGTTTAGAGTTCTTCCTCTCATAAATGCGAGTGGAGCTATTTCAATTTCTGCGGACTGAATTTTCCTAATTGCCAAATCTGCAGGCATCAAATCATAAAGCGAATCATATAAAGGTCTTAAATAAGGATCAACTTTATCTTTCAAATCACCAGGCAAGAAACCAAGCTTTTCTCCAGCTTCAACAGCAGGTCTAGATAAAATAATTCTATCAAATTTATTTTCTAGTAATTGTGAAACGGCTGCAGCAACAGCTAAAAATGTTTTTCCTGTACCAGCTGGTCCAACTGCAAATATAATTTGCTTTTTTTGCAAAATATCAAGATAAGTATTCTGCATTTTACTTTTACCTATAACATCTAATTTTTGTGTTTTGGTAACGTTAATGTTTTTAATTTTTTCTTTTTCATTAATAATTTGCATTCTTAAGTTCTCCATTATTTGGTTGTGAATATTTTTAGCTTTATATATTTTTTTCTCATAAAGTGTTTTTGATATTGCATCGCGAAGAATATTTACATTTTTTCTACTACCTTTCAGACTTAGTTGATTACCTTTTTGAAAAACTTTGATAGATAGAAGTTTTTGAAAATAGTCTATATTTTCATTATTAATACCAAATATCTCAACTACTTCATTATTTCCAACGTTAATAACTGTTGTAATATCTTTCTGTAGATTATTGTCTATAACTGATTTTTTTATAAGTTTATTATTCAAAAGTGGTAAATATCCTTAATTAACAACTACCATACAAACTCTTATGGTTGCAAGTCGAAATACTTACATTTTTAATATCACCGTCTTTGAGATTAGACGATTTTATATAGACCGATTGCATATATGGTGTTCGTCCAAAAAAATATTCTGGGTTACTTGCGCTTTTATTTTCAATTAATACTTCAATATTTTTATTGCAGAACCCTTGATTAAATTTTAGCTGAATATTTTTTAATTTTTCCTGGAGAATCTTTAAGCGCTCTCTTTTTACATGAAGAGGTGTATCATCAGTCTCTGATGCAGCTTTAGTTCCAGGTCTTGAACTATAAATAAATGAATATGATTGAGTAAATTCCATTTCATCAACTAAATCAAGTGTATCTTGAAAATCTTTGTCCGTTTCACCTGGGTAGCCAACAATAAAATCAGATGAAATTTGAATTGAAGGTTTAGCTTTTTTTAACTTATAAATTATTTCTCTATAAAAATTTGAGTCATATTTTCGGTTCATTTTTCTTAAAATTATTGAAGAACCAGACTGCACAGGCAAGTGTAAGAATGGCATAAGCTTTGAGCTCTCAGCGTGACAATCTATTAAATCTTTATTCATATTAATGGGGTGTGAGGTTGTGTATCTTATCCGTTTGAGATTCTCATTTTGACTCAGATTTTCAATTAAATGACTTAATCTTTTTACTTTGTTCGAAGATAAATCCTGATAAGCATTTACGTTTTGACCCAGCAAAACAATTTCTCGTGCTCCTTTACTTGTCAACAAATCTGCTTCTTTTGATATAGCTTCAATTGATCTTGAATATTCTGGTCCACGAGTATAAGGAACAACACAAAACGAGCAAAACTTATCGCATCCTTCTTGAATGGTTATATATGAAGAAATACCCTGAGGTCTATGCTGCTCGGATAGGTAGTCAAATTTTTCATTAACAATAAAATCTGTATTTATTAATTTTGATTTTTTATTAAGATCTTTGATCATTTGAGGCAACAGATGGTAACTTTGTGGTCCAAGTACTATATCGATTGCATGATTCTTTTTAAACATTTCGCTATTTTCCGCCTGAGCAACACAGCCAACTATTGCAATTGTTTTTTTATTATCAAATTTATTAATCCTTCCAATATCTGAATAAACTTTGTGAGCTGCTTTATCTCTTATGTTACATGTATTAAACACAACTAAGTCAGCATTATCTGCACTATCTTGTAATTGATAACCTTTGCTCTCAAGTATTGTGGTTATCTTTTGACTGTCATAGAAATTCATTTGACAACCATACGATTTAATAAAAAATTTAGAATTTTTCACAATTTTTAAATTTTTATTTTTTTATTAAGACCTTGAAGGATTTGTTCTTCACAAAATGAAGTTAAATCTTTCCTGTTATTAAATTTTTTAATATCGAGAACATGGTGAAATACGAGATCTACTGTGATAGGACCACTGCTTAAAAAGTTCCACATAGCTTCAACCATGGGCGTATCTCCAACCCATGCTATATTTCTTCTCAAAAATAAACCCATTGGTATATTATTTTTTTTTGAATAACAAATGGATATAGGTTGCACAAAGGTGTCATTTTTATTGTTAAATGCGCATTCTAACATAGATGATTTAAATTGATTTACACCATTGCCATCTGAAGTTGTACCTTCAGGAAAAATTATAAAATTTTCACCTTTCTCTAATTTACTTTTAATTAGTTTGTTGTATTCAATAATTTTGTTTTTATCAGAATTATCAATAAAAAAAGTATTACTAAGCTTTGCTAAAAATCCAAATATTCCCATTTCAGAAACTTCTTTTTTGGCAATGAATCTAGCATTCAGTATTGTGCCCAGACATATTATATCAAACCAAGATACATGATTGGCAACAAAAAGGGTTCCTTTTATTCTTTTGTTATAAGAATTCTTATCAAAGTTAATTTGAATTCCCGTAATAAATTTGATTATTCTATAAAACAATAGTGGATATATTCTTCGTAACTTAAATCCAATAATATTAAAGATGATTTGTAAAGGTATCGAAATAAATATGAAAATTGTCAGTAAAAATAAAATGAGAATTAGTCTTAGTGCTGACATTTTATTTCTTTATTTTAATACCGTATAATTCGAGTCTATGATCAACAAGATTGTAGCCTAGTTCTTTTGCAACAGCTTTTTGAATTGACTCAATTTCATTATTAGTAAATTCATGAATCTCTCCTGACTCAATATCTATAAGATGGTCATGATGATGTTCTTCAATTGCTTCATATCTTGATCTTCCGTCTTTAAATTCATGTTTTTCTATTACATTATATTCTTCAAATAGCTTCACCGTACGATAAACAGTAGCAATACTTATGTTTTTATCTTTTGCGTTGGCGTTTAGAAAAATTTCGTTTACATCTGGATGACCCTCTATACTCATTTGACTTATAACATCGGCAATGATGTTACGTTGCTCAGTCATTCTAAGGCCCTTGTCTTGGCACATTTTTTTTACATCGACCATATTACTACTTAATAATAATTAGAAATATACAGTGGCTTTGGATCATTTTTAATCTCTTTTACATTAATTAATATTCGAGACAATATCTTTAAATTATATTTCACATAATTAACATCTATTTGAGTAGTGCTAGATCCTATTTTATTTAATTTTACTCTAAAATTTTCACTATCACAAATTATTGTTGAGTCTTTTTTCAATTTTAAAATATCTTGGTCAAAGTTACTTAATTGTGGAGGTCCAGAGGGATTATTAAAATTAAAATTTTGAATAAAGAAATCTTTTTCTCTATTTTGAATAATAATATATTTATTTTTCCTATTATCTAATTTAGCAATATTATTAAGTATCTCAAACTTTGATACACCAAAGACTTTTATTTGAAGAGTGAGTTTTAGTACTTTGGCATAAGTTAGAGCTGATCTTACTCCGGTAAAGCTACCAGGACCAGTGATCACATATATTGCAGTAAGATCCTCCAGTTTTCTTTTTGAACGTAAAATAAATTTTTCTATATCGTTGATAAGTAATTCAGATATTTGATTTTGGGCTGATCTTTTTTTATAAAAAAACTGGTTGTTAGTCACCAGTGCCATATTCATATTGCGTGTAAAGTCTAATATTAAGAACATATTATTGATATTTTAAACATATAGATTAAAAATAAAGTTTGATGAATAGGTATTTTTCATTTTTTTTTAGACGTTTCCTCCTACTATTTTTTATTTTTTTAGTAAATATATTTTCTTCAAACGTTTTTGCAGATAATGAACCTGGGGTTTCAACTTTTATGTATCACCGTTTTGATGAAAATAAATACCCGTCAACAAGTGTGACAAAGGAACAGTTTTTAGATCATATCAACTTTGTCATTACAAACGAAATTGAGGTTATAAGTTTAGAAAAATTAATTGAGGTTATGAAGAGTGATGATACTTTTGAAGAGAAATTCATTGCATTTTCAGTTGATGATGCGTACAGATCATTTTATGATATTGCTTGGCCTATATTTAAAGAAAACAATATTCCTGTAACATTATTTGTTTCTACAGACAGTGTAGACAATCAAATGAAGGGGTATATGAGCTGGGATCAAATAAGTAGTTTTGTAAACGAAGGCGGGACAGTTGGCCAGCATACATCAACTCATCTTCATTTACCGTTAAATGATAAAGAAACGATTAAATCAGATATTTTAAAATCCCATAAAAGCTTTGTTAAGCACTTAGGATTTATTCCTAAATTATTTGCTTATCCCTATGGAGAAACAAGCAAACTAGTTATTGATGTATTAGAGGAATTTGGTATAGACCATTCTTTTGGACAACACTCTGGGGTTACATCAAGTTATAGCAATCATTATTATCTTCCACGATTTTCTTTAAATGAAAATTTTGGTACAATTGATCGTTTTATTTTTGCGGCTAAAGCATATTCTCTAAGGATTGAAGATTTTATTCCAAGTGAAATGTATTTAGTTGAAAATAAAAAACCTAATATAGAATTCACAATAATTGATGATTTGAAAAATAACGATTTGAACTGTTTTTCAAATCCAGGGGGTAAATGGAACAAACAAATCATTAACAAAATAACAAGTAAACGTATTCAAATCCAACTCGCTGAAGCATATAGTAGTGGCAGAGGGCGACTAAATTGTACAACCAAAATTGAAGACAAATGGCACTGGTTTGGATATCAATTTACAATTAAATAGTTTCAAACGTAATTATTGGTTTTTTTATAATTTTGACAGTTTCAAAATCTTCAAACTTATTAACTCTAATTACATCTTGAATTTTGCTGGGATAATCATCTTCAATAGAATAATTATATAAATACGTTGCAAGCATATTTCCAATAGGTTTTACATTATTATTTTTCATAATGAATCTATGAAGCCTAAATTCTTCATAATGAGAATTTGTGTTTAAATTTTTCATATAAGAAGCAACAGAGTCTCTCAAACTGTCAAATGATTTAATTTTATATGTTGCATTTGAGTTTCTATCGTTAGGAATAATACCTTTTGCTGATTTGCTCCATATATATTGCCCAAATAAAGCATTACCCTCAAAGGCAAATCTTGACGTTCCCCAACCACTCTCTATCGCTGCTTGAGCAAGAGCAATAGAAACTGGAACCGCATCTACCTTAATTAATAATCTATCAATGGTGTTTACCTTATAAGCGTTCATTGTATTTTTAAGCCAAATAGCTTCACTTCTAGAAGTTGAATTAAATTGATTTTTTAATCGACTAATTTTTTTATTTAAAAAAATTAATCTCTCATTTTCTTTGATGATAATTGGCAGAGTTATTTTAATAAAAAGTTCTTTTCTATTTTTTGTTGACCTAATTTCTTTTAAATCATTTGGAAGTTTTGGTATAATGATATTAGGAACTAAATTAGTTTCTCTAATTTTCTTAATACTAAAATTATTATTTGAATAATTGCCCTCTAAAAGTTTTACTGAATATAAGTTACTTTCTTTTTTTATTTTTAAGACCTTGCCAGAAAATACTCCACTAGTATCAAGATCATAAATTTTTTGGCTAAAAATTAATGAAAGTAACACGAGAAACGTTATCAAAAAGAAAATTTGGTAATATATATTTATCACCAAGTTAATATTATTATTTTTTTTAAAAAAATTAATAATCTTACTCACTACTATACAACTTGTTCTACTTTTTTAATTTCTGGTATATGGTGTTTTAGTAAATTTTCAACTCCATTTTTTAGTGTTAATGTAGCACTAGGACATCCAGCGCAACTTCCTTGTAGTGTTAAGTAAACGATACCCTCATCATAACTCTTAAATTTTATATCACCACCGTCTTGCATAATCGCTGGTCTGACTTTTGTTTCTAAAATAGTATTTATGTTACTTACAATTTCTTTGTCAATGTCGTTAAACTTAATCTCATTATCATTTTTAATTTCTTGATCGCTATCTCCAACTGGAGGTAGACCCGAATGTATAAAATCAGAGATAACTTGAAGGATTGAAGCTTTTAATTGATCCCAATTGTATTTGTTCTTATTTATGGAAATGATATTTTCATTAAAAAAAATCTTTTCAACACCTTCGATTTTAAAAAGTTTTTCCGCAAGTTTTGAATTACTACTTGTCAATTTGTTGAATTCCCTTGACTCGTTACATAGCTTGTAATTTTCAAGTATGAATTTAAGAGAATTAGGATTTGGCGTTGATTCAGTTTGTATAAACATAATTAAGAGATTTATATAGATAGATTCATTAAATTTTAAAGATTTCAATTATTATTATAATAAGTAACTGAAACTATTGTTTTTTTTATTCTGATCTTGACGCTAAATCGTCGATCAAATCATCCGTGAGACCTTGTGGAATAATAACTAGGGGGACAGGTAATTTACCAGCTTTTTGTCCTGCTAAAAGTGAAACTAACGGACCTGGCTGTTCACTATTAGCGGCAGCTAAAACTAAAAACCTAATAGCATTATCAGACTCTAACGTTTCGATTATTTTTTCACTTGGTATACCTTCTTTAACAATTACTTCAGGAACAATATCTGTTAAATCATGAATAACTTTTGACCATTTTTGTAATTTTTCCTGTGCCTTGTCCCTTGCCTCTTGAAGAATTATTTCCTCAATAGATTGCCATTGTTGCGGGTCAAATTGTTCGATTATATTAAGGAGTATAACACCACCCCTGGTACTTTGAGCTCTCTTTGCGGCAAATCTAATTGCAACATTTAGCTCATCTGAATCATCTACAATAACTAAAAATTTCGATCTATGAATCATATCTTACAAGCCCCACTATATCGTAAACATCATTTAACGTTTTTGTGGCAATTTCTCTAGCCCTTTTTTTTCCATCACTTAAAACATCAAATAAAAACGATTTATCATTCATTAATTTTTTTGCTTCTATTGCAATAGGTTCAATTTTAGAAACGAGCAAGTCTGAAAGTTCAGACTTAAAATTAGAAAAATTTTCACCTTTATATTTATCGATTAATTGTTCTTTTTTCATACCAGAAAATCCTGAGTAAATATTTAATAAATTGTTAATTTCACTCAATACAAGAACATCATTTAAATTGTCTGGCATTTGTACATCAGCAGTTTTAGCTTTTTTGATTTTCTTTATAATTGTATCATTGTCATCAGTTAAGCAAATTCTTGAGTACTCCGAGGGATCAGACTTGCTCATTTTTTGTAAACCATTTTTAAGTGACATGATTCTTGATATATCATTATCAATTATTGGTTCGGGGCTTGGAAAGAAATTCTCGCAATTATAATCTCTATTAAACTTTTCAGCTATATCTCGAGTTAATTCCAAGTGTTGTTTCTGATCATTTCCTACAGGTACATGTGTTGCCTTATAGAGTAAAATATCAGCTGCCATTAAATTAGGATATATAAATAGTCCTGAGCTTACATTTTCTCGGTCTTTTCCTGCCTTATCTTTAAATTGTGTCATCCGATTTAACCAGCCCATTCTTGTTACGCAATTCAAGATCCATGAAAGCTCAGCATGCATTGAGACGCTACTTTGGTTAAATATTACGCTTAACTTTGGATCTATTCCAGAAGCTAGATAAGTAGCAACTACTTCAAGTGTATTACTACGTAATGACTCTGGATCTTGTTTTACGGTTATGGCGTGGAGATCTACGACACAAAAATAACAATTAAAATCATCCTGCATGTTAATAAAATTTTTTATTGCACCCAAGTAATTCCCAATATGTAAATTACCGGAAGGTTGAACACCAGATAAAACTGTATGATTTTTAAAACTCATTTAATTATGACTTTCTTAAGTTCTGTATATGAGAAAGGCTTGTAAAATGAAATAACAAAGAAATAAAGAAATATCGAAGAAAGTACTGAAAATAAAAGAAATATAATTTTATTTAATTCAAATTTTTCTAATATTTCAGATGAATATATTTCTAGATAAGTCAGATAAAAATATAAAATAATTGAAGAGAGAAAAATAATAAACAAAGGCTTAAAAAAATTATGGGAAATTTTATAGTAATTATTTTTACTTAAAAAATATTGCATCATAATTACTGACAGCCATGCTGATACGCTAGTACCAATTGCAATACCAATAAACCCCATTTTTAAAAATAAAATGATACTTATAATCGTATTAAAAATTAAGTTAGTTAATGTCACATATAATGCTGGCTTGGCATCTTCGTATGCAAAAAAAATAGGATTATAGATTTTCATTAATATAAAAGCTACAAGCCCAAAACTATAATATTTAAGTGCCAAAGAAGTATTTAATGTCGAAAGTTCATTAAATTCTCCCCTTTTAAAAAGTACCTCTACAATTAGCTCAGGTAGAATGAATATGCCTATTGACGCTGGAATTGCCACTAAAAGTGCAAAAATTAAAGTATTTTCAATTGTTTGACTGATCTCATCCTTCATTTTATTTTCAATTTTAAGTGAAATTGCAGGAAGCAGAACAATACCTATTGCTATTCCGATCAATGCCAATGGTAATTGGTATACTCTATCAGCATAATATAAGTATGAAATTGCCCCAGATTCAAAGGAAGCAATAATAGTTCCTATTAAAATATTAATCTGCAATAATCCAGAGGAAAAGAAACTAATAGAAAATAATTGAAAAAATTTTTTCATATTATTTTTCACAACTTTTGAAAAATATTTGATTTCAATTTTGCTATAAGTTAGTGCACAAATTAATAAAATTAATTGCACCATCCCACCAATTATTACACCCCACGATAAATAGAGTAAAAAATTACTAGAGTAAAAAAATGCTAATATTAAAGATGCTATTAGTGCAATATTTAAAAATATTGGCAATGATGCAGAAAGTGCAAATTTATTGTGAGAATTCAAAATAGAAGAGTAAAGAGAAGAGAGACAAATAAGAATTAAAAAAGGAAAAACAATTCTTGAAACCTTAATTAACTCTTGAAATTTATTTTCATCATTTAAGAAGCCAGGTGCTAGTATCATAACAAAGTAAGGCATAAATACTTCGACGACTATTACAACTAGTGAAGTAAAAATAAAAAAAACTAAAAGAGTATTACCAGCAAAAATTTTTGCACTGTCATTGGGTTTGTTTAAAAGAAGTTTTGAGTAAATCGGTACAAAAGCTGAGTTAAGAGCTCCTTCAGAAAAAATTCTTCGAAATGTGTTTGGAAGACGAAATGCAACAAAAAAAATATCTGCTAGTACACCAGTTCCTAAAAAAATAGCGATTAAGATATCTCTTACATATCCAAGCACTCTACTAATTGAAGTAAAAAATGAGTATATTAATGATGACCTTAAAACATTCATATTCTTGCTATTTACTCTTATATTTCGTTCTAAATCACGTCAAAAATAAGTGCATACTCAATATATATCTTTTGAATTTGAATAGCAGGTAAAAAACTATATAAGGTCTCAAAAAAGTATTTATGACAAAAAAACAAAGAAATGAACATTTTAGTGAAAAAGAAGCACTAGTTTTCCATGCGCGGGGAAAGCCAGGAAAAATTGAAATCAAAGCTACAAAGCCGCTTGAAACGCAGAGAGATCTATCGCTCGCTTACTCTCCTGGTGTTGCAGCTCCTGTGAATGCAATTGCTGAGGATATAAGTTCTGTTTACGATTATACAAGTAAAGGTAATATTGTTGCAGTTGTTTCAAATGGTACAGCAATTTTAGGTTTGGGAAATCTTGGTGCTCATGCCTCAAAACCTGTTATGGAGGGAAAGTCTGTTTTATTTAAAAGATTTTCTGACATCGACTCGATTGATCTTGAAGTTGATACCGAAGATGCTGAAGAATTTATAAATTCCATAAAACATTTGGGACCATCATTTGGTGGTATAAATTTAGAAGATATTAAAGCACCAGAGTGTTTCATTATTGAAGATACTCTGAGAGAGTTAATGGATATTCCAATATTTCATGATGATCAACATGGTACCGCTATTATTTCAGCAGCTGCATTGATAAATGCTCTTGACTTATCAGGTAAAAAAAATTTCAGAAGCAAAAATTGTTGTTAATGGAGCAGGTGCAGCTGGTGTTGCATGTCTGGAACTCTTAAAAGCAATGGGCCTACCAAATGAAAATGCAATTTTGTGTGACACAAAAGGTGTAATACACTCTGAAAGAAAAGAAAATATGAACCAATGGAAGTCTGCTCATGCAATCAAAACAGATTGTCGGTCATTAGAAGACGCTCTTAAAGATGCCGATATATTTTTTGGACTATCAGTTGGTAATATTATCTCGCAAAAAATGGTTTTATCAATGGCTAAAAATCCAATAATTTTTGCTATGGCAAATCCAGAACCTGAGATATTACCTGAAGATGTTATGGATTGTAGAAAGGATGCAATAATAGCTACAGGTAGATCAGATTATCCAAACCAAGTTAATAATGTACTAGGTTTTCCCTATATTTTTAGAGGTGCACTCGATGTGAGGGCTACAACAATTAATCTTGAAATGAAAATAGCTGCTGCAAAAGCTATTGCTGAGTTAGCTAAAGAAGATGTTCCAGACGAAGTTGCTAATGCTTACCCTGGAGAAAGACCTCAATATGGACCTGAATATATTATTCCATCACCTTTTGATCCAAGGTTAATAAGTAAGGTGCCGCCAGCAGTTGCAAAGGCCGCGATGGATACAGGAGTTGCGAGAAGAGCAATAGTTGACATGGAACGATATTCCAACGAGCTATCAGCTCGGCTTAATCCGTCTGCAGGGTTGCTTCAAAAAATTTTTCAAGATGTTAAAGAAAACCCAAAAAGAGTTATATTTACTGAAGGTGAAGAAGAAGACATGATTAGAGCTGCTGCTATTTTTTTAAATAATGGAATGGGAACACCTATATTAATTGGCAGAGAAGAAATCATCAAAAATAAAATGAACGAAATGGGTCTAGACTTTTTTGAACAAATGGAAATACATAGTACTCGAAATAAAACTGAGCATGATAGATACGCAAATCATATTTATGATCGATTGCAAAGAAAAGGGTTTCTCAAGAAAGATTGTCTTGAACTTCTTATTAAAGAAAGAAATGTCTTTGCTGCATGCATGGTATCTCTCAAAGAGGCTGATGCGATGATATGTGGATTGACAAGAAGTTATGCTGCATCATTAGAAAGTATTGAATATGTTTTAGATCCAATTCCTAACAAAACTATTCTTGGTATGACAGTGATGTTATGTAATGGAAGAACCATTTTTGTTGCTGACTCGAATGTACATGATATGCCAAATGCTATGCAACTTGCAAACATAACTCAAGGAAGTGCCGAGGTTGTAAAAGAGATATTTGGAATTGAACCACGAGCTGCTCTTGTATCATATTCTAATTTTGGCAAGCCCTTTACTGAGAGATCTGTTTATATCAGAGACGCTATAAAAATTCTCGATGAAAGGAATGTAGATTTTGAATATGATGGTGAGATGGGGGCTAATACTGCACTTAATCAGAATTTAATGAAACTTTATCCTTTTTGTAAATTATCTGGTCCTGCAAATTTATTGATTATGCCGGCCATACACAGCGCTAGTATATCTACAAAAATGTTACAAGAACTGGGTGATGGTAATTTAGTCGGACCTTATTTAGTTGGCTTTAAGGAAAGTATTCAAATTGCACCATTAGGCGCGAACGTATCTGATATTGTTAACCTTGCAGCATTAGCTGCCTATAAAAATTAATTTTTTAAAAAAGTAACAATTTCATCTACAGCTTTTTGAGCTTCTGGAAGAAAGCTAAATATTTGCCAAACATGCGGTAAATTTTTATAGATACTGAGATGTACATTATTGTTCCCTTTCTTCATTCTTTCTGCAACGTCTACTGAGTCACCAAGTAATATTTCTATATCGCTTACTTGAATTAAAGTTTCTGGAAAATTCTTAAATTCAGCAAAGACAGGTGATATCAAAGGGTTATGATAATCTTCGTTAGGAGCATACCACTCTTCAACATTTTTTTTCATTGACCTGGCAGTATTTAGCCAGTCATCATAAGATAAGTATGGATCAGTTAAAGAATTTTCTTTAATACTTCTACCTTCACCAGTTAAGTCCGTCCATGGTGAGAGCAGAAATGATTTACCAGGTAAATCTTCTGAAATCTGTTGTAGTTTTAGTATAGTTACTAAAGTTAAATTACCTCCAGCTGAGTCACCACCAAAATAAATATTTTTACTTTCATAACCCATTGCACAAAGAGCTTGATAGCTTTCAATAGCATCCTCGATTGCTGCAGGATAAGTACTTTCAGGAGATAATGAGTAGTCAATGGCAAAAATTCTAATATTAGATTTTTTGGCTAAGCTTATTAATAAATTCTGATGCGTTTCTGGTGATCCAGCAACATATCCTCCTCCGTGAAAATATAAAATACATTTTTCAGAGTTAAAGTCTGAATGATAGAAGTCTAGGGTTCTAATTGAGCCTAGTTTAATTTCATTGATTGAGATTTTGCTTTTCTTTTTATTAAAGATGATTTGCTGTAAAAATTTTGCAACCACAGGCTGGTTAGAATCGACATAACCTTTTTGGTTCATCATTTTTCTAGCTTCTAGATATGAGCGTTCTTCTACAGGAGGCTGAACGTTTTTGATATATTTTTTTAATATATAATTTAATAAATTTGATCTTATACTCATAGTTTTTAAATCTTATCCCAAATTATTTTAGCTATATCAATCTTATGAAGTCTATTTATTTCTTGAATACAGGTCGGTGATGTCACATTAATCTCAGTTAAATAATTACCAATTATGTCAATTCCAACAAATAAAAGACCTTCACTTTTAAGATAGCCACTTATTCTTTTGCAAATTTTTGTGTCATTAATGGACAGCTCGACTTTTTCGCATTCCCCTCCCACATGAATATTTGATCTTATTTCACCTTTTTTTGGTATTCTTTTTACAGCTGCAATTGGTTCCCCGTCCACAAGAATTATTCTCTTATCTCCACTCTTAATTTCTTTTAAAAATTTTTGGATGATAAAGGGTTCTTTATTTGACTTTAAAAATTTTTCAATAATCTGATTATAATTTTTATCCTTTATATCGAGCATAAAAATACTCTCACCTCCGTTACCATACAAAGGTTTAATTATTGATTTGCTATATAACGACGTAAACTTTTTAATTTCACTCACTGAACGTGTAATAATTGTCGGAGGTATAATTTCTTTGAACTGCAACATTGATATTTTTTCTGGCGCATTTCTAATACCAACTGGACTATTTATAAATTTAATTTTTTGCTTACACTGCTCTAATATATGAAGAGATGAAATATATTCCATATTATATGGAGGGTCTTGTCTAATAAAAATCTTATCAAATATATCTAAGCAGGCATGTCGGGTCTTTATTAATTCAAGTGAGTTTAAGTGCCGGTTCTTGAATTTTACTTCAGTAATTTCTCCATATACTTTGTTATTTTTATATGTAAGTGAATTAGGCAAAAATACGTAGTTTTTATTATTTCTATTCTGAGACTCACGAATAATAGGGAGCGTACTATCTGTTTCAAAATTAAAATTCTCGACTGGGTCAGTTTGAAATCCAATATTCATAAGTATAACTAGTTTAATGGAGCTTTTATAGTAATGTAATCAATAACGCCTTCAACGCCATATACATCACTTGCAATATCAATTACCTTTTTTTGTTCATCATCATTATTAGCAATACCAATTATATAAACAACTTTATTAACTGTTTCGATATTATAATTTAGTGAATTAACTTCTTCTTCAAGTATAAGTCTACCGGATACTTTGGTACTGATCACGAGGTCATCAGCAAAATTAAAAATATTATCTGAATTACTTATTTGAAGTTCATTAATCACAGTCTTAACATCTTCAACACCCCATGCAATTCTTGTTGCTTCAATTTTTAAATCCATATTATCAACAGTTCCAGTTAATAATACTCGTCCCTGAGAGACTTCTACGTCAACATTAAAGAATAAATTACCGCTTTGATCAAAATATGTATTTTTAATAATTGTCTTAATTAAAGCATCGTCAACGAATTCTCCGATAGTTCTGTCTTCTTTTGTAACGGTAATAACTTTGGCGGCTGTACCAGTTAATACTTGTGCACAAGCACTAAAAAGGTAAGGAACGCATAAAAATATTATTAATAAATATATTTTTTTTTTGCTCATAAAAATTAAATGATATAACAGTTTTCAATTATTTCATATTTTTTATTAATATTTGATATATTTCCCGCTTAGACATGCCAAAATTTTGAGATAGTTCTTTTGATATATTTGAAACGTTTTCACCTTGATTTAATAATTTATTGGCAAGCTCAATGATTTCCTGATTATTTAAATCTGAATTTATTTTTTCATATAGAGGTTCAATGATAAACGAAATTTCACCAACAATTTTTTCTCTTTTTTCTAACTCTGCTATAAGATCAGTAAGTGTTGTATTAAAAATTTCCTCATATTTTTTAGTTAATTCACGAATAAAAGTTACACGACAATCTGTAATTTCATTTTGAATTATTTTTAAAGTTTTAATTATTCGTTTTGGCGACTCAAAAAAAATTAATGGATAAAGACTTTTTTTTAAATTTTGAATTACAATTTTTATTTCTTTTTTTTGTCTAGGAAAAAAACCATGAAAAGAAAAAGATGAATTATAAAACGATGATAGGACTATGCTAGCTGTTGTTGCAGAAGGGCCAGGTATTGAGGTTACTTTGAAATTTTTATTATTACATTCATTAATTAAATCTGAACCTGGATCTGAAATGAGCGGAGTGCCAGAGTCTGATATAAGAGCAATTGAAAACCCCTTGCTTAATTTTGTTATAATACTTGGTATTATTTTTCTTGTATTAAATTTGTGAAAAGAAATAAGTTTTGTGTTAATACCGTATTTAATTGTTAATCTTTTACTAATCCTAGTATCCTCGCATAAAATTATGTCGACACTAGATAAAACTTTCAAAGCGCGAAGAGTAATATCGCTCAAATTACCTATGGGAGTTGATACAATATAGAGTCCACTTTGCAATTTTTCGTAATTTAATAAATCTGAAATATAATTTATATTTAATGGCATTAAATGTTATCAAGTAAAATAAAAGTTTTCATAATTCTTACAACGGCTTTGTTCGTTTTTACTAATTGTGAAACACCTCCTTTAAAATCAGACGATTTCTTATCTTATAACCAATCTAATACTATAGATAGTGAAACAAATAAAATAACAGTATTGGATGCAAACATGCCAAAAAAAAATAATGAGATAATTAATATTGGTATTATGCTTCCACTAACTGGGAAACATTATAAAATTGGAAGATCATTATTAAATGCAGCACAACTTGCTTTATCAAAAACTAATCAAGAAAATATACGTTTTCATATTGTCGATACAGGCAATGATGAAGAGTTAGTTCAAAATACATACAAATTAATTAATAAGGGTATAAAAATAATTATTGGTCCAGTTTTCACTAAAAATTGTCTAATACTTAAAGACCTTATTGATGGAGAAGAAATTACAGTCATTACTTTCTCAAATAATTCTCAGCTTGAAGAAAACAATTATTATGTCTTTGGACTTACATTAGAGGATGAGATTAATAAATTACTAAATTATTCTATAAATCGAGGGCTTCGGAAATACGCTGTTGTATTGCCTGAAAATGAATTTGGGCAACGTGTAAAGAAAAAAATTGAAGAACAAAAAAATAAAGACAGTTCAATTTTATTTAAGTATGAATTTTACGATACAGTTAGCCCTGACTTTTATGCAGTCTCAAGAGCCATTAGTGACTATGAGACTAGACAGTTAAATCTTGAGGAAAAAATAAGAGAATTAGAAAAATTAAAAACAGACAATTCTCTTAAAGAAATCAAGAAATTGAAAAAGCTAGATACCTATGGAGAACTTGACTTTGAAGCAATCATCATAATAACTGAAAAGTTTAGTGACTTATCAAATCTTAATTCAATACTGCCGTATTATGACGTTGACCCAAAAAATATACAATACATGGGTACTTCTGTTTGGGCACATGAAATCTCTCTGAAAGAACCTGGTCTTAACAAATCGTATTTTAGTTCACTAGATATTTTAAGCAGAAAAAAATTTGAGAAAGATTATAGTGAAGTATTCAATGAAAAGTCACATTCTATTTCCTCATTAAGTTATGACCTTGTAGGCTTATTGAGTATTTTAAATTTAAATGAAACAAATTTTAATAGTACTATTCTCAACAAAAATTCTGGTTTTATTGGTATAAATGGATGGTTTCAATTTACTGAGACAGGAAAAGTAATTCGGGACCCAAAAATTTTTCAAATAAGAAATCAAAAATTTATTCCAATTAATTAATTAGACATTTTTTTTAAAAATTTCGACATTTTTCGAAACGCAATAGCACGATGACTAATACTTTCTTTATAACGAAAATTCATTTCCCCAAATGTTTTCCTATACCCATTAGGTACGAAAATAGGATCGTAACCAAAACCATTTTTTCCCTTTGGAGGAAATTGAATGCATCCATAAATTTTACCTTCAAATGCACGGTATTTGCCATTTGGAAAATAAATTGATAAAGCGCAACAAAAGAAAGCTTTTTTTTGATACTTATGAATTAAATTATTTTTTAACATTTTTAATTCAATTTTATTCATCGCTAAATCAAAATCTTTTTTTCGTCCAGCCCAACGAGCAGAATAAATGCCTGGCTGATTTCCTAAAGATGCGATACAAAGTCCACTATCATCTGCGATAGATGGTATACCAGATTTCAAGGCTGCATTTTTTGATTTTATTAATGAATTTTCAATGAACGAGTTACCATCTTCTCTTGGTTCGTTTATATTAAATTTTTTAGCGGAATAAACTTTATAACCCATGGGAATCAACAGTGAACTTATCTCTTTTACCTTTCCCTCATTATGGCTCGCAATTAAAATATCTTTCAATTTGATCTCATATTTTTTTGCTGTTGAATTATGTCTTTTATGCCTTCTTTGGCTAAAAAAAACATTGAATTAAATTCTTCTTCAGAACATAATTCTTTTTCAGAAGTCATCTGTATTTCAACAATTTTACCACTTTCAGTAATAACAAAATTTGCATCTACATCTGCATTTTGATCTTCATTAAAATCAAGATCTAATAAAGGAACACCATTAACAATCCCACAACTCACAGCTGCAAGATTTTCTCTGATGGGGTTATGCTTGATTATTTTTTTCTCTAGCAATTTTTTTATGCAAAGTTCAAGTGCTACGTAAGCACCTGAGATGGAAGCCGTTCTTGTTCCTCCATCTGCTTGTAGTACGTCACAGTCAATAATAATTTGCAAATCTCTTATCTTTTCTAAATCTACCACTGACCTAATTGATCGTCCGATAAGCCTTTGTATTTCCTGTGTCCTCCCACTTTGTTTTCCTCTAGACGCTTCGCGTGTCATTCTTTCGGATGTAGATCTTGGAAGCATACCATACTCTGCGGTTATCCAGCCCATGTTTGAATTTTTAAGCCATCTCGGTAATGATGTTTCAACTGATACATTGCATAGAACATGAGTATCACCAGTTTTAATTAAGCATGAACCTTCTGGATTTTCGTAATAATTTGGAATTATTAATAATTCTCTTAAGTTATCAGTATTTCTGTTTTTTCTCATAATATATATTTAAATATACTATGTATTGACGAAAATAATATAGATCATTACATATTTAAAAAAAAGAAAACTTAAAATGCCTAAAAATAAAACAAAAAGTAGTCCTGAAAAGAAAAGTAAGAAATCAAATCAACCATCTCAAAAAGATGAGGAGAGAGTTCGCAATGATTTAGAGATAAAAATTAAAGAAATTGAAAATCAACTTTTAACATCATTAGCAGATAACGAGAATTTGAGAAAAAGGTTTGATCGAGAAAAAGAAGATCTTAGCAATTATGTTATTTCTAATTTTGCAAAGGAAATACTTACAGTCTTAGATAATCTGGAACGAGCATTGCAAACTGTTGATACAGATAAAATTAGTAAAAAAGATAAAAATTTTTCACAATTAATTGAAGGTATAGAATTAACTGAAAAACAAATAATTAATGTATTTGAGAAGTTCAAAATTGAAAAAATTAAATCGATAAATGAAAAATTTGACCCAAATCTGCACCAAGCTATGTTTGAGTTAGAAAAAGATGGTATTGAAGAAGGCACTGTTGCAGAGGTAGTTCAAGAGGGTTATACAATTGGAGAAAGACTTCTTAGACCTGCACTTGTTGGTGTTTCTAAAAAAAAAAGCGAGCAAAATCAGTAATATAAATCGAAATTATTTTCACCAATCTAATTAAATTAGTTTTTAACGGGGGGTTGTACTGAAAAATCAACTACCTATATATATCACATATAAAAAAGAGAGATATTTATGGCAAAAGTAATTGGTATTGATTTGGGTACAACAAACAGTTGTATATCCATAATGGATGGGAAAGATCCTAAAGTTATTGAAAATGCTGAAGGCTCAAGGACTACACCCTCAATTATAAGTTTTGATGGTGATAATGAAAAACTAGTCGGACAGCCCGCTAAGCGTCAGGGTGTTACAAATCCAGAAAACACTTTCTTTGCAATAAAAAGACTTATGGGAAGATCTTTCGACGATCCTATGGTCCAAAAAGATTCTGACATGGTTCCTTTTAAAATCATTAAATCAGAAAACGGCGATGCATGGGTAGAGTCAGGCTCTGAAAAATTTTCACCATCTCAAGTATCAGCTTTTGTGCTTCAAAAATTAAAAGAAGACGCTGAAAGATATCTGGGTGAAAAAGTAGAAAAAGCAGTAATAACTGTACCTGCTTACTTTAACGATGCTCAAAGGCAAGCAACAAAAGATGCTGGTAAAATCGCAGGTCTTGAAGTTGAAAGAATTGTGAATGAGCCAACTGCAGCAGCGCTAGCATACGGTTTAGATAAAAAAGATGGTAAAACAATTGCTGTATATGATTTAGGTGGAGGCACATTTGATATTTCTATTTTGGAAATTGGTGATGGAGTATTCGAAGTTAAATCAACAAATGGTGATACTTTTTTAGGAGGTGAGGATTTTGATTCAAGACTGCTTAATTACCTCGCGGATGAATTTAAAAAAGAAAACAGTATTGACCTAACAAAGGATAAATTAGCCTTACAAAGATTAAAAGAGTCTGCAGAAAAAGCTAAAATTGAGCTTTCCTCTACTTCTCAGACTGAAATTAATTTACCTTTTATAACAGCTGATCAATCGGGGCCCAAACATCTCAATATTAAGGTTACCAGATCAAAATTAGAAACCTTAGTTGATGATCTTATAGAAAAGACAATTAAACCTTGCGAAGCAGCATTAAAAGATGCTGGATTGAGTGCGGGTGAGATTGACGAAGTGGTACTTGTTGGAGGAATGACAAGGATGCCAAAGGTAATAGAAACTGTAAAAAACTTTTTTGGTAAAGAGCCAAATAAAGGTGTTAACCCAGATGAAGTTGTTGCCCAAGGAGCAGCTATACAGGCTGGTATTCTTCAAGGTGATGTAAAAGATGTTCTGCTACTTGATGTTACTCCGTTATCCTTAGGAATCGAAACTCTCGGAGGAGTATTCACGAAGTTAATCGATAAAAACACAACAATACCTACAAAGAAAAGTCAGGTATTTTCTACCGCAGATGATAATCAAACAGCAGTGACCATTAGAGTTTGTCAAGGTGAAAGAGAAATGGCAGCAGATAATAAGTTACTTGGAAATTTTGACCTTATCGGCATACCTCCCGCACCCAGAGGAGTTCCACAAATAGAGGTAACTTTTGACATTGATGCCAATGGAATTGTTAATGTTTCTGCGAAAGACAAAGGAACCGGCAAAGAACAGCAAATAAAAATACAAGCCTCTGGAGGATTAACTGAGGATGAAATAGATAAGATGGTTAAGGAAGCTGAGGCAAATGCGGAGTCTGATAAAAAGAAAAGAGAAAATATTGATGCAAAGAACCAGGCAGATTCAATGATCCACTCTGCTGAGAAAAATCTTAAAGAGTTTGGTGACAAAGTAAGTGATCAAGAAAAGAATGCGATTGAAAGCGACATTAAAAATTTAAAAGATGCTATTGCTTCTGATGATAGTGAAAAGATCAAATCAGGTCTTGAAGCTCTAACTCAATCTTCAATGAAATTAGGTGAAGCAATGTATAAATCTCAACAACAAGATGCTTCCCAACCAAGCGATCAAGAACAAGCTACTGGAGATAAGGCATCAGAAAAAAATGAAAAAGTTGTTGATGCTGAGTTTGAAGAAGTCAAAGAAGATAACAAGCAGTCGTAAGCGAGATAGCTTATGTCAAAAAGAGACTACTATGAAGTTCTTGGCGTTTCCAAGGCTGCAGATGATTCTGAAATAAAAAAAGCATATAGAAAACTTGCTATGCAATATCACCCTGACAGAAATCAGGGAGATGCAGATGCTGAAGTTAAGTTTAAAGAAGCCAGTGAAGCATATGCAGTTCTTCAAGATAAAGAAAAGCGATCAGCTTACGATCAGTTTGGTCATGCGGCGGTAGATGGTAACCAGGGACAGGGTGGATTCGGATTTGATTTTAATTCATCTGCTTTCCAAGATATCTTTGAAGACTTTTTTGGAGACTCATCTTTTTTTGGTGGCGGCAGTAATCGCAGACAAAAAGCAAACAATCGTGGATCAGACTTAAGATACGATATTACGGTAGACCTGGAAGAGGCTTTTAATGGAAAAAAATTCAAAGTAACAATCCCAACTCAAGTTCAATGTGAGTCGTGCTCTGGATCAGGTGCATCAAAAGGTAGTCAACCTATAACTTGTCAATCATGTGGAGGTAGAGGACAAATCAGGTCACAGCAGGGATTTTTTTCAATTCAACAAACGTGTCCAACATGTCAAGGAAGTGGTTCAACTATTTCTGACCCTTGTAGCCCATGTAATGGATCGGGCAGAAAACAAAAATCTAAAAGTTTAATGGTCAAAATACCTAAAGGAGTTGATGATGGATCTCGAATAAGGCTCTCTGGTGAAGGTGAGGCTGGCCTGAATGGAGGCCAACAGGGCGATTTATATATATTTGTAAATGTAAATGAACATAGTATTTTTGCTCGTGAAAATGAAAATTTATTTACTGAAATTCCAATTTCTATGGTCGACGCTGCTGTTGGTGGAGCTATTGATATTCCAACAATAGATGGCGGAAAAGCTAGGTTAAAAATACCTCAGGGAACACAAACTGGAGATCAATTCAGACTTAAATCAAAAGGAATGCCCGATGTTCGAAATGGATATTTAGGTGATTTATATGTTCAAGCAAAAGTCGAAACACCTGTTAATTTAAATAAAAAACAGATTGAAATTCTAAAATCATTTCAGGAAACTAGTGATAAGAACGAAAGTCCTTTAAGTTCAGCATTTTTTAAAAAAGCCCGAGAATTTTGGAAAAGAAAAGCTTAAAAAACTTACTTTTTCAAATATTTCAATTATCTTAATTTAATGAAAAAAATTAAAGTTGTCGTTACCGGCATAACTGGCCGTATGGGAAAACAAATTGCAGAACGAGTTTTACAAGACAACTCATTAATTTTATTTGGTGCAACTGAAAAAAAAGGACATAGATCGATTGGCAGTGACGTAGGAAAATTATTGAAAACTAAAAAAGTAAAAATAAAAGTTACTGATGATATCATTGCTCTATTTGCTAAGACCGACGCTGTTATTGATTTTACATCACCTGAGGCAACAATAAATCACTCAAAGTATGCAGCCCAAGCAAGGATAGTACATGTCATTGGAACAACGGGCTTTAACAGTCATCAATTAAAAAAAATTAGATATGCTGCTCAACATGCAACCATAATAAAATCTGGAAACATGAGCTTAGGTATCAACTTGATTGAAAAACTAATTAGTCTTAGTTCTTCTAGTTTGAATGATGAATTTAGCATAATGATCAACGAGACTCATCATAAACATAAAATTGACGCGCCATCTGGTACTGCTCTAATGATGGGAGAAGCTGCAGCAAAAGGAAAAAATAAAAATTTTGAAAATATAAAAAAAGTATCTCGTCTTAATGTTAGAGGAAAAAACCTTAAAGATAAAATTGTGATGTCATCATTCCGAAAAGGTGAGGTAATTGGTGATCATGAAATTATTTTTTCTAATGGAGATGAAAATGTGATCATAAAACATAGTGCAAAGGATAGAGGAATTTTCGCTAATGGTGCAATACAGGCGGTAAAATGGGGCATTAATAGAAAACCAGGATTGTTTACAATGTCTGATGTGCTAGGAATTAGTTAAAAGTAAAAATGACAAGGTCTGAAAAGGCAAAAAAAATAATAAATATTTTAAATAAAATTTATCCCAAAACACCTATTCCACTTAATCATAAGAATAATTTTGAATTATTGATTTCTGTTTTGTTAAGCGCTCAATGTACTGATAAACGAGTAAATGAGGTAACGCCATTTCTTTTTAAGAAGGCAAATACACCTGCTAAAATGAAAAACATTCCTATTAACGTAATATATAATATTGTTAGACCATGTGGACTAGCTCCTCAGAAATCAAAAGCGATTTCAAAACTATCTAAAATTTTAATGAAAAAATTTGATGGTAAAGTACCTGAAAATTTTGAAGATTTAGAGTCCTTACCTGGTGTGGGACATAAAACTGCAAGTGTTGTCATGTCTCAAGGGTTTGGGCATCCTGCATTCCCAGTGGATACACATATTCATCGACTTGCACAAAGATGGGGGTTGACTAACGGTAAAAATGTAAAACAAACTGAAATAGATTTAAAAAAGATATTTCCTAAAAAATTCTGGAATAAACTTCACTTACAAATTATCTTCTACGGAAGAGAATATTGTGAGGCTCGAAGCTGTTACGGAATTGAATGTAAAATCTGCAAAACATGTTACCCTCAAAGAAAGAAGCCAATTAAAACAAAAAAAGCTTAGATACAGTCTACGAAAACGACTTTATATGTTTTAAGATTGCTGATAACCTAACTAAGATGTCACAAAAGAAAGTAGCACTTGTTATTGGTGCCGGTAGCAGTCTTGGATCAGCTATAGCAAGAGTTTTTGCCAGTGATAACTATACTACTGTAGTAGCAAGAAGAAATGGGGATGAGCTTGGACCACTAAAAGAAGAAATTGAGAGTAAGGGTGGAGAGTGCTTGAGTTTCAGCCTGGATGCCCGCAAAGAGGAAGATGTTATAAATTTCATTGAAATGATAGAAAATGAAATAGGGGAAATTAATGTAGCTGTTTATAATATTGGAGCAAATATACGCTTCAATATTTTAGAAACTACCTCGAGAAAGTATTATAAAGTTTGGGAAATGGCAGCTTTTGGAGCATTTCTCATGGGTAGGGAAGTTGCACGAAAAATGCTACCAAGAAAAAAGGGTACCATAATATTTACTGGCGCCACTGCAAGTGTAAGAGGAAAAGAGGGTTTTGCAGCATTTTCTGGAGCGAAACAAGCAAAGAGGGCTTTGGCTCAAAGCATGGCGAAAGAACTTGCACCCAAAGGCATTCATGTTGCTCATATAATTGTGGATGGAGCAATTGATACTCCTTGGGTTAACAAGCTTTTTCCTGAATATGTTAAAGAGAAGAAAAAAGTCAATGGTTTAATGAAACCAGATGATATTGCACAAAACTATTTAGTGCTACATAATCAACCAAAAAATGCGTGGACATTTGAATTGGATTTACGTCCTTGGGTAGAGACATGGTAGGTAAAGAATACGATATTGTTGGAATTGGAAATGCAATTGTAGATGTTATCTCAGACGTAGATGATAAATTTCTTGAACAACAAGAACTGAGAAAAGGATTAATGTCACTTGTTGATTTAGACAGTATTAAATCTTTATCAAAAAAAATTGAAATAAAAGCAAATGTTTCTGGTGGATCAGTAGCTAATTCTATTGTGGCTCTAGCTCAAAATAATATCAACACTGCATTTATTGGCAAAGTTGGCAACGATGAGGTAGGTGACTCATTTATTAAAGGGTTGGAAAATGAAAAAGTTGTATTCGAAAACTCTGCACAGTCAGATGAGAGTGAAACAGGAAGATGTTTGGTAATGGTAACTCCAGATGCACAAAGAACAATGAGTACTTACTTAGGAATTTCACAAAAACTCAATGCCAGTGATGTTAATGATGATGTAATTGCTAACTCAAAAATTACTTATCTCGAAGGATATTTATGGGATCTTGATGACGCTCAAGAAGCGATTAAAAAAGCGATAAAAATTTCTAAGAATGCTGGCAAACTTGTTGCTTTTAGTGTGTCTGACGTATTTTGTATAGAGCGATTTCGAGACAGTTTCTTAAGTCTCGTAAACAATGAAGCAGACATTATATTTGCAAACGAAGAAGAAATTAAATCACTATACGAAAAAAATCACCTTGATGAGTGTTTAGAAATATTGAATAAAAAAAATAAAATTTTTGCAATAACCCTTGGCGAAAAAGGTGCAATGATTGTCAATCAAGATAGAAGAATTCTTATCAAACCAGAAAAAATTGAGAGACTTGTTGATACAACAGGAGCTGGAGACTTATTTGCTGCGGGATTCTTACTTAGTTTTTTAAAGAATGAAAGTATGGAAAATTGTGGTGCAACTGGAGTAAGTTTTGCGTCTAAAGTGATACAAATCTATGGAGCGCGATTATGACCAAAAAATCTATTATGATTACGGGTATTTCAACTGGTATTGGAAGGGGAACACTTGATTATTTTGTAAGTAAGGGCTTCCACGTTTACGGAAGTGTTCGCAGTACTAAAGATGCAAATAGACTTAAAAGAATTTATAAAGACAAATTAACAACGATAATTTTTGACGTAACGAAACTTGCGCAACTGAAAAAAGCTGCAGCATTTATAAAAAAAGATTTAAATGACTCTAATCTTCTTGCTTTAGTTAATAATGCAGGTACTTCTTTTCCAGGTCCCTTATTAAGACAATCAGTAAAAGATTTTGAAAAGCAAATTGATATTAATTTAAATGGTGCGTTTAGAGTTATTAAATATTTTGCACCTTTATGTGGAGCTGAAAAAAATAACAGTTATAAAAAAGGTGTTATATTTAATATTAGCTCGCTCTCAGGCAAAATAGGTATGCCAGGGCTTGGTGCTTATACTGCATCAAAACATGGATTGGAGGGATTGAGTCAATCACTAAGAAGAGAACTGTTAAGATACGGGGTTGACGTTGTTATCATTGGCCCTGGACCGATCAAGTCTGAAATTTTTAATAAGGTGGATAAAAAATTTCTAGAGAGTCTCAAAAAATCTGACTATGCAAAGGCTGCAAAATTAATACCTAAAAGAAATAAAAACGCGCTCAAAATAGCTTTTCCTGCCATCGAGGTTGGCAAACTCATTTTTAATGCTCTTCATAACCCAAATAGAAAAACCAGATACACTATTACTCCAAATAAAATGATGTACTGGACTGTTCCAATGACCATCAGTGACAGAATGTTAGACCGAATGATCCAAAAACGCTCAGATTTTTAGTAGATTTTCAACTTTATTAATGACTACTTCTGTTGGAATAAGATTAATATCTTGACCACCAAATTCCTTGGATGAGATAAAGTGAACATTTTCAAAATCATCGTTAATAAATTTTTGTGGACTAGTTGGTCCACATAACTTTAGTAATGGACATAAATTTGTAGATAGCATATTTGATGTTCCACTATCATTACCTATAGCGCAATCTAGAAATTCTGTGGTAGCCATTACTATCTCAACCCCAGTCACATCAGTAATGAGGTCCTCAGGGAAAATCGCTGTCTTTGATCTTTCAAGTATTTGCGATTTTAGCCCCTTTTCTGAAGGACCAAGAAAAAATACGGATTTGACTCCTTTTGACTCAAAATGCTTAACTATTGTTAGGTACGCATTTAAGTTCCATATTTTTTTTTCTTGCCCAGCACCAGGAGCGTAACCAATATACTTTTCATTACTACTAAATAATTTTGAAACTTTTTGTTTAAGTCGTTCTGGTATATCAAATTTAAATTTTCTTTCTTCTGTGAATGTGGAGATTAAATCAAACATTTGTATTATATTACGTACATAAAAAGGATGCTTAATAATTTTTTTCTCAGGTCTTACGTCTGAGAATATCCAATTAGCTGTCGCAGAGATAAAATTTTTTGATTTAATTCTTTTAAGCGCAATTGTTCTTGGAACAGCTTTTTGAGTATCAATAACAATATCAAATTCGTAATTTTGAAAATCATACTTATCTGAAATATTATTCCAAAAAAAAGGACTTAGATTTGACTGGCTCCAAATTACATCAATATAATCTGAGACGAATGATTTAAGTATTGTGTCATAAACAGTTTTAATTTTGTCAGTTGCCCAATGTATTTCATGTTTAGGAAATCTATTTCTCAATTGATATACTAAAACGAGTTTTAAAATGCCGTCACCAATTTGCTCGCCATTACTAAAAATCAGAATTTTTTTCATTCACTCAATTTTTAGTTGAGTTCTCAGATACTTGAATTATTAACTTTCCTTCATTCTCACCAGAGAACAATTTTTTTATTGCTAAACCAGCGTTTTCTATATCGGGTATTATATGGTTTTTATATTGAATTTTACCTTCTTTCATCCATTTAGTTAAATCAAGATATGCTTCCATATAACGCTTGAAGTAGTCAAAAACTATGAATCCTTTCAATTTAATTCTTTTTACTAATAGATTTCCCCATGCTGGCCCAGATACTAAAGACTTAGAATTATAAACAGAGATTAAGCCGCATAAACTTATTCTTCCATTAATATTCATCCGAGTTAAAACTGCTTCAGTTATTGAGCCACCAACATTTTCGAAATAAATATCTATTCCATCAGGACATTCTTCTTTAAGACGTTGACGAAGATTATCAGTTTTATAATTTATTGCGGCATCTATTCCTAATTCACGAGTGAGCCATTCACATTTACTATCGGAACCGGCAATACCAACAACTTTACACCCTTTGATTTTACCTATTTGGCAAACTATAGATCCAACAGCACCTGCAGCAGCTGAAACAACTAATGTTTCACCTTGCTGTGGATCTGTTACATCCAATAAACCAAAGTATGCGGTAAGACCCGTCATACCTAATACACTCATATAACTGTCAAGTGGAAATCCTGTTCCTTGAGGGATCTGCCTTACGCCTTTTCCATCACTTATAAAGTATTCCTGCCAACCACCCATGCAGTTAACAATCTCTCCTTTTTTAAATTTATCATTTTTACTTTCTTCAATAATACCAATTGTTCCACCCCTCATAATATCTCCTGTCTTCATAGCATCAACATACGATTTTTGTCCACTCATCCATCCTCTATTTGCTGGATCTAAAGATAGATATATGTTTCTGATTAAGACTTGGTCATCTAACAGCTCTGATACTTCATTTTCTTCTAAGACTAAGTCCCCTTCACTAATATCGCCAACTGGGAAATTTTTTAAAATCCATTGTTTATTTTTCATTTTCATCTCCCATCATTTTTTTAAAATTTATTTGTGGCATATCCACACTAACACATGTTGATGTTGCTGTTACTACTGTCCTATTATTTTGTTCTAACCTTCCCTCTAAAAATACAATATTTTTTCCCGACTTAACAACATGACCATAGCCAATTACCTTTCCTGGCTTAGTTGGATATAAAAAATTTGTTTTTAGTTCAATAGTAGGTGGTCTTTTTTTAAAATGGTTTTGAAAAATAAAAGCTAAAGCTGTTGCGTCATCAACCATTCCGCTCACAATTCCTCCTTGAACATCACCAGCAGGATTACAAAACTTTTTGTCAACATCGAACTCTACTTTGATATTACCAATTTTAGTATCAACCTCCAGCACAGTCATATTAAATAAATCAAATAATTTATTCTTATTAAATAGCTTAATGAGATCGGAATCAGATATTTGTTCATTCATATCAATTATTTATCTTCTTGTTTTTCAGGAAAAACCATAGGTCCCAAAGGTCTTCCTGCGATTAAATGAAAATGTAAATGTGGTACCTCTTGATGGGCATCCTTACCTACATTGGCAATTAATCTGTATCCTCCACCACCAGAAGTTTCACTTATGCCCAGCATATCGGCCACTTTTGAAATAGCTTTGTTAAATCCTACAATTTCATGGTCAGAAGCATTTGCGCTAAAGTCATTTATATCTAAATATTCACCTTTAGGAATTATTAAAGCATGAGAGGGAGCTTGAGGTCGAATATCTCTGAATGATAAAACATAATCATCCTCATAAATTTTATCGCAAGGTATTTCACCCCTTAATATTTTAGCAAAAATATTTTCTTTATCGTAAGCCATTAATCTTTAAAACCTGATTTACCTTCCCTATTTTCCAGCTCTTCATAGACCTGATCAGGAGTAATATCGAACTTTTTTAGTAATACTAACAAGTGATAAATTAAGTCTGCTGACTCATAAATAATCTGTTTTATATCGTCTTGCTCGGCTGCTTCAACGGTTTCTAATGACTCTTCTTTTAATTTCTCAATACATTTTTCTTTACCTTCTGATATTAGTCTCGCTGTATAAGACTTAGAAGGGTCATCACCAGAACGTGATACAATTGTATCAAATAACCTGACCAGTACATCAATTTTTTTACTACTCATTCAACCCCTTCGACGATTGCAAATGACCTATCTTTATCTTCACCTAATATTTTTTTTGCATTTTGATAATCATCTGAATTATAAGCTTGTTTAGCTAGATCAAAAGTTTCATATTCAACTATGACATTTCTCTCAAATTCTCTGCCTTCCATAGTAATATTTTTTCCGTCTCTAACTAAGAATCTACCATTAAATTTTTTAACTGCCTCAGTTGCAAGCTCTTTGTATATCTTTTGCTTATCTAGGTGCAAATCATTCACTTTTACAATCCAATACCCCTTCATGATTAAATCCTAACTGCTATATTTTGCTCAGCAAGATATCTTTTAACATCATTGATACTATATTCTCCAAAATGAAAAATAGAAGCAGCTAATAACGCGTTAGCTCCTCCAACAATTACGCCATCCAAAAAATGTTCTAATGTACCTACACCGCCTGATGCGATTACGGGTATATCAACGGTTGATGTAACATTGCTTAATAAATCATTGTCAAAGCCCATTTTTGTTCCGTCCCTATCCATTGAAGTTAACAGTATCTCACCTGCACCAAGATTAGCCACTTCTTCACAATACTTTATTGCATCAATTTCAGTCTGTTTTCTGCCTCCATGTGTGAATATACTCCACTTATGATCACCAGTTTTTTTTGCGTCAACGGCGATTACAATTGTTGAAGAACCATATTTTTTTGATGCTTTCGCAACTAAATTAATATTTTCAACAGCCGCTGTATTTATCGAGACCTTATCTGCTCCATAGTGTAGCAGACGGGAAATATCATCTAAAGACCTTACCCCACCCCCAACTGTGAGAGGAATAAAACAATTTTCTGCGGTTTTTTTTACGACCTCAAACAACGTTTCTCTGTCATCACTAGAAGCAGTAATGTCAAGAAAACATAGTTCATCAGCCCCCTCAGCATTATAAATTTTTGCTTGCTCAACTGGATCGCCAGCATCAATTAAATCAACGAAGTTTACACCTTTTACGACTCTTCCTTGATCAACATCTAAACAGGGTATGATTCTTTTTTTTAACATTTCAATTAAGTATTTTTAATGCCTCAGTAATATCAATATTATTGTCATAGATTGCTTTACCCACAATCACACCCTTAATCTTAGAGTAATTTTTCTCTTTCAAGTGAATTATATCCGAGATATTTGAAACACCACCTGATGCAACACATTCAAAATTAGTTTGTTCCATTACATCCTCAAGCAATTTAAAATTAATCCCTTCTTTCATCCCATCCTTCATAACATCTGTACATATAATTGAATTAATATTCATGTTTTGTAAACTATTCAAAAAATCAGAAACATTTAGTTCCTTTAATTCTCTCCATCCTTTTGTAGCAATTTGATTTTTTTTTATGTCAAGAGCAATTGATATTTGTGATGGATACATTTTTACGGAGGCCTCTAAGAATTCTTTATTATCGTAAGCTGATGTTCCAAGAATCACGTTACTGATACCTGTGTTAATTAATCTTTTAACACTCTGAATATCTCTTACTCCACCTCCAAATTGAATTTTAAGATTTGTATTTTTTTTAATGTCTTCTACTGATTTAATATTTTCAAAGTTTCCGGTTAAAGCACCATCTAAATCAACACAGTGTAAATATTCAATTCCTAAATCCTCAAATATTTTTGCTTGATCAAGAGGCGATGTATTATAAATCGTTGAGTCTTCAAAATCTCCTTGTCTTAACCGAACACATTTACCTTCCTTTAAATCGATTGCTGGAAATAAAATCATACAGTTTCCCATTTAAGGAAATTATCTATTATTTTCTTTCCATTTTTATGACTTTTTTCTGGATGAAACTGCGTCCCAAATATATTTTCTTTGCATACGGCGGCTGTTATTGAATTTGGATAACTTGTAGTAGCAATACAATGATCAGCAGTTTTTGTTTTAAAGTAGTAACTGTGTACAAAATAAAAGTCTGTCCCTTGTAAGATATCATTAAATAATACATGCTTTTGCGAAATGATTTCATTCCATCCCATATGAGGAATTTTGCAATCGTCTAACGCGTCTAATTTAATAACCTCTCCTGGAATCCAGCCAAATCCCTCACATTCTCCAAATTCATATGATCTCTCAGCTAGCAATTGCATACCAACACAAATTCCCATAAAAGGTTTTTTCATCTCAATGACCATTTTTTCAATACTTTCGTATAAACCGTCAATTCTCAAAATTGCATTTTTACAATCCTGAAAGGCTCCCACTCCAGGAAGCACTATTTTGTCAGCTTTCTCAATGTCACTGGATTTATTGGTTACTATAATTTCAAAAGGTTTGGACAATTCATTATTGACTACCTCAAATGCTTTATGTACTGAATGTAAGTTTCCTGAACCGTAGTTAATGATTGCTAAATTCATTTATTCATTAGCTTAATAGTATCAACAACTTCCTCAACATGATTATTAACTTTTACTTTTCTCCACACTTTAATTACTTTACCTTTTGAAATAAGAAATGTAGATCTTTCAATTCCCTTATAGGTCTTACCATACATACTCTTAGTTACCCAAGTTCCAAACTTTTCACAAATTTTTTCATTTTCATCTGAGAGAAGATCAAACTTTAATTTATACTTATCAGCAAATTTACTTTGTTTATTTACTGGATCTTTTGAAATACCATAAACTTTTACTTTCAAATTATTAAACTTGCGTAAATTGCTCTGAAAGTCACATGACTCTTTTGTACAACCAGGAGTATCAGCTTTAGGATAGAAGTATATAACTGTGTCCTCCTTGGTAGGAAGTTTGATTTCATCACCGTTCTGATTCTTGAGTTTAAATAATGGTAACTTTTGACCCTCTTTAATCATTCTTATAATTTTCCTTTTGTTGAAGGAATGTTCTTTTCTTCGCGATCGCTTATAATAACAGCATTCCTAAGGCTTCTTGCTAAAGCTTTAAAACATGATTCAATAATGTGATGATTATTTTCGCCATAAATATTTTCGACATGTAGAGTTGTTCCACTGGCCTGTGCAAATGCTTGAAACCACTCTTTAAATAATTCAGTATCAAAGTCACCTTGAGCTGAAGTTATTTTTGGAGCACTGAATTTCACTTTCCAAATTAAATAGGGTCTATTTGATAAGTCTAATGCAACCCGTGATAATGTTTCATCCATCGGAATATAGGCATGTGCGTAGCGAGTAATTCCCTGGCGATTGCCAAGTGCCTTGGTTATACATTCTCCAATTGCAATACCTGTATCCTCAGTAGTGTGGTGATAATCAATATGGGTATCACCCGTTGCTCTTACTTTAAGATCAATCAGTGAATGTTTAGATAGCTGTTCCAACATATGATCCAGAAACCCAATACCTGTATCAATGTCATATTTACCTGTACCATCGATATTGATATCGACAGCTATTGAGGTTTCTTTCGTTTCTCTGTTATAAGCAGCTTTTCTCATACAAAATCAACTGGGTTTCTATCAATAAATATCTGAATTATCTATAAAAAACATTATTTTTCAAAAAATTAGGGCCTTGAAGTTAATAAATAAATGTCCACATAATAGACGTAATGAATAATAATCAAAATCCATCATGGCATGGAACCACTATTATAAGTGTCCGAAAAGGAAATCAAGTTGTTGTTGCTGGGGATGGTCAAGTAAGTTTAGGTAATACTGTAATAAAAGGCACCGCCCAAAAAGTTCGAAAAATTGGAGATGGAAGTGTTATTGCTGGTTTTGCCGGCGCTACAGCTGATGCATTTACTTTATTTGAAAGACTTGAAGCAAAACTGGAAAAACACCCTAAACAATTGACGCGAGCTTGCGTCGAACTTGCGAAAGATTGGCGAACAGATAAGTACTTAAGAAGATTAGAAGCTTTGCTAACTGTTGCCGACAATTCTACTTCTCTTTTAATCACAGGTATGGGAGACGTACTGGATCCTGAGGGATCTGTAATTGGTATTGGTAGTGGTGGAAATTATGCTTTGTCAGCTGCTAAAGCATTAATCGATACGGATTTGTCTGCTGAAGAAATAGCACTTAAGTCACTTAAAATTGCTGGTGAAATTTGTGTATTCACTAATAGTAATATCACCTTAGAAAAGATTGAGTATTAATCAATGCAATCATTTTCACCTAGAGAAATTGTTTCCGAACTTGATAGATACATAATTGGTCAAGACGACGCAAAAAAATCTGTAGCTATTGCTCTTAGAAATCGATGGCGAAGACAGCAACTTTCTGACGATATGAAGGAAGAGGTTCTACCAAAAAATATTCTTATGATTGGTCCTACTGGTATAGGAAAAACAGAGATCTCAAGAAGGCTGTCAAAACTTGCTCAAGCTCCATTCATAAAAGTTGAAGCAACTAAATTTACAGAAGTTGGTTATGTGGGTCGAGATGTTGAGTCAATCGTTCGTGATTTAATTGAGATAGCGATCACGATGGTTAGGGAAATTAAAAGAAACGAAGTCAAAGCAAAGGCTCAATTAGCTGCAGAAGAAAGAGTGTTAGATGCTTTAGTTGGCCCTGGAGCAGGACCTACTACGCGCGAGAGCTTTAGAAAAAAATTAAGGAACAACGAACTTGATGACAAGGAAATCGAAATAGCTGTTCAGGATACCGGATCTTTTCCAACAATAGACCTACAAGGTGGACAAGGGGCAGGCATTGGAATGATCAACCTTAATGACATGTTGGGAAAAGCTATGGGTCCAAAAACAAAAAAGAAAAAGACAACTGTCGGTGAGTCTTATGAAATCCTGGTAAATGAAGAGTCAGATAAATTAATAGATACGGATCAAATTATTAATGAAGCTAAAAGATCTGTTGAAGATAATGGAATAGTTTTTATTGACGAAATCGATAAAGTTTGCGCAAGATCTGAGCGTGTTGGAGGTGATGTTTCTCGAGAAGGAGTTCAAAGAGATCTCTTGCCTTTAATTGAAGGAACTACTGTAAATACTAAACACGGTACTATAAAAACTGATCATATCTTATTCATAGCATCTGGAGCATTTCAACTCTCAAAGCCTTCAGATTTATTGCCTGAATTACAGGGCAGATTACCAATAAGAGTCAGCCTCAAAGCGCTGACACAAGAAGATTTTAAAAGAATTTTAAGGGAACCAAAGTACAGCTTGATTAAACAGTATGAGGCTCTTCTAAACACTGAAGATGTAAAGATCAATTTCAGTGAAGACGGAATTGATGCAATTGCTACACTGGCTGTTGACATTAATTCGACAATTGAAAATATTGGTGCAAGAAGACTTCACACAATTTTAGAGAGAGTACTTGAGGATATTAGTTTCACAGCTGCGGACAAAGGTGGTGAAAAAATTACAATTGATGCAGAGTATGTTAAAAATAATGTCAGCGAATTGTCAAAAGATACAGATCTTACAAAGTATATTCTATAATAATGACATTAAAAAATAGCAAATCTCACATTAATAAAATTAAAGTCCGTTACTCTGAAGTTGACTGCCAAAAGATTGTTTATAATTCACATTACCTAACTTATTATGATATTTCGCTCAGTGAAATGCTTGACAGCTTGTTTGATCAATCTAGATACGTGAGTGAGACAAATAATGACTTTCACACAGTTGGTGTTGAAATGAATTTTAAAAAACCAGCAGAATTAAATGACAACCTTGAAGTTTATACTTCAATAAAAAAAATAGGAAATTCCAGTATTAAATTTTTTCAAGAAATATATAAATCCGGCACTAACAATCTTTTAAATGAAGCATATATTACTTGGGTTAACACTGATCAAAGCACTATGAAATCTGCATCACTTCCAAACAAAATTAAAAACAAGCTAAATAGCTACTTAATTGATTAATCCGAAGTGGCAACTAACAACCAATTTGAACCTTTGCGATTACTGTACTTTTCAAAAGTCCAGATATCTGTGATTTTTTGCACTTGATTTAAACTACCAGAAATAACCTCGTCTTTACTATTTTTGATGCACGTGATCATTTCGGATATGAACCTCACACTTACCTCCATAGGATTTTTCTTTAAGTCTTTATGAACAATTTCAGATTTTTCAATTCCAATAAAATTAAATTCGACGGTTTCGTTTCTACTATTTCGCTCGTCAATTACTGAAGAAAAACTATTCATGACATCTTCTGACAGAAGGGATTTTAGTGCATCCTTGTTGCCGTTTTCAAAATTTGTCACAATCGTCTCATAGGCATTTGATGCCCCTCTTAAGAAGTCGTCGTTATCAAACCAACTATCAGTAGTTGAGTTTGTCGATTTTTCTGGCTCTATTGGAATTACTTTTTCAGTCTGAGACTGACGTGGAACCTCATAATTGTAAGAAGTTTTATCAGTTTTTTCATGTCCAGTTCTTTTACCTAATACACTACGCAGCCTTAGGAGTACGATACCAGCAATGATCGCAAGGATTAATATGTCAATATATTGAAAAGCTTCACTCATATCTGTACTTTATTATAGAATACTTTATGTAGGTATTTAAACTAAAGTTTCAACATTTGTAGCTATTTTGTTTTTTTTATTAGTAACAGTTTTTATACTCATTCCTATCATTGAGATAAGCCTATTTATCGAAATAGGTAGTAATATTGGCTCCTTTAACACCATTTGTCTTATATTTTTAACAGCCATTATCGGTGTTTATTTTGTTCGTCAGCAAGGGTTAAGTACCTTTCAACGACTAGCAAATCAAATACAGAAATTAGAAACTCCAATACAGACGGTCGGTGAGGGACTTGTCATTTTGTTGTCTGGAATCCTTTTAATCACTCCTGGTTTTTTTACAGACACAATTGGATTCTTAGGTTTGATACCATTCACAAGAATTTTTTTTGTAAAGTTAGTAGCTACATTTATTCTTTCTCGTTATGGTGTTTATAAGAAAAAAACAGACGATACGATTGAAGCGGACTATTTTGAAATTGATGAGTCTGATGGAGATAACAAATAGATGGACGTAAGTGCTAAAATTATTACTCAATACATTAGAGATTTATCTTTTGAAAATCCAAACGGTCCTGCCTCATTTCAATCAGGAAGTGAACGCCCGGCTATTAATGCCAATGTAGATGTCAAAGCAAAAAACAGAAAAGATACTGATGTTTATGAAATTGAATTGAATGTAAACGTGGCTGCAATGCGTAAAGATAAGAACCTTTATATTATTGACTTAAAATACGTCGGTCTCTTTGAAATTAAAGGTTTGACCGATGATATTAAAGAAGCTTATCTATTAGTTGAATGTCCAAGACAGTTATTTCCGTTTGCGAGAAGAATTATATATGATCTACACGCAGACGGTTCATTGCCACCATTGATGTTGGATCCTGTTAATTTCGCTGAACTCTATAAAAATAGAAAGCAAAAAACTAATAACTAATCAGTTCAGGTTTGCCATTCCTGATTTTAAAAACAGGCTCTACTCGAGGAATTTCATTCTCTTCTTTTTTATTCATTTCTAAGAGTAATGAATTTGTATCAGAAAAATCTTTTATGAGTTCGAGGTTTTTAATCGTCGGCATTATCATTGGATAATTTCCAGCATGATATAGGCTTAAAGCTATTTGAGGATTTATCCATTGACTTTCAACTCCCTCTGAACCGTCATGAATTGCTTCTTGATGTGTAGTTCGAGCAACAAAAAATCTTGTACTATACCTTCGTTTCTCAATTTTTGGGGTTATCCAATGTGAAATATATGCAAGTTCATTTGTAGCGAGAGAAAAATTAAGTTTGTCTAAAAGTTCATTAAAAGCACTGTTGCCCTTTAAAAGCTTTTCTTTATGTTGGTTAATTATTTTTAACTCATTGTGTGTAAACGTAGTTTTTTGCTTGCTTCCATCTATTTCGTTTACTAATAGTATTCCACTTTCTTCAAAACATTCTCTTATACATGCAATCCAGTAAGAAAGGCCATTAGACTTGGTTCCCAATCTTTGTGAAGCTGTTACATCATCTAGTAAGTGGCTATATCCAGCATAATTTTTGGCATCGTCGGTTTTATCTATTTTTCCTCCTGGAAAAACCCAGGCACCACCAAAATTAGTTTTCATTGACCGTTTAATCATAAATACTTCAACCTTATTATCATGATCACGAACCAGCATTACAGAGGCTGCAGGAACTGGTTCATCATAAGATTCTCCTTTTTTGTGAAGAGTATGATTAATTTTATATTCACTCATTTAGATATTTATTTTTTTCCAAATTGCTTTTTCACCTAGTGTTTTAATAAAATTCTTATGCTTTATTCTTTCTTCATCAGTTAATCGTATAGGCAAAGACCTATCTTTTAGCTTGGCAATATCAAATTTAGATTCAGCGATCTCAGTCTTTTTTTGTGTGTCTAAATTTAGACTGGGCTCCCGCGCATCCATTAACTCAATATAAACTCTTGCTAGTAACTCTGTATCTATAGTTGCTGAGTGTTTTTCTCTTTGTTTGTTATCAATAGAGAAACGTCTACACAGTGCATCTAAGGAAACACTTTGTCCGGGAAATTTTTCCCTTGCTATCGATACAGTATCAATTTTATTATTTTTTATAGACTCTCTACCACACATATTAAGCTCATAATTTAAAAATCCTAAATCAAAGTCTACATTATGCGCTATGATTGTAGAATTACCGATAAATTCAATAAATTCGTTAGCAACCTTATCAAAAAGTGGTTTGTCTTTTAGGAAATCATAACTCAAACCGTGGACCTTAAAAGATGTCTCAGGTACATCTCTTTCAGGATTAATATATTGCTGGTAAGTCTTTCCAGTTGGTAAAAAGTCAATTATTTCAATAGCTGCTATCTCAATTACTCTATGACCATCTGATGGTCTGAGGCCTGTTGTCTCGGTATCTAAAACAATCTCTCTCATTTCTTGTAAAAGGCATTCCATGCCTTAGGATTAATTAATTTTATTTTAGACACAACATCTTTTACTTCAAGTTTTGTCTCGTCTAATGTTTGATCAGTTGAAATTATATAGTCTGCTTTCTTTAATTTTTCTCGATCTGGCATTTGTTGATTTTTTATAGAATTAAAAATTTCCAGAGGGACTTTTCTTTCTGAAACAACTCTTTCTTTTTGTTTATCCTCTGATGCTGTAACCACAACAGAAACATCGATGTATTTTTCACCACCCGTTTCAAATAATAAGGGAATATCCAGTATGCAACCTGGGCTACCGTCGCTTATTAATTTCTCAATGTATACAATTTGGTACCGCCTTGTAGCCGGATGAACTATTTTTTCAAGATCTCTAAACTTCATAGGTTCTTTATTGAGTATATCTCTAAGCGCAATCCGATTTACTTTCCCTTCTGATTTAGTTCCAGGAAAGGCCTCTTCAATTTTATTGATTACCTCTTCATCATTTTCATAAATATAGTGAACAGTATCATCTGCATTGTAAAGACCAAAACCATATTCAGTAAACATCTTAGCCACCGTAGATTTTCCCATACCAATAGATCCTGTTACGCCAATCAACAACATTACATGCTCTCCAACAGTGATATTAATTCATCACTAACATCCACTTTAATTTCGTGCCATATCTGAAAAGAGCAAGCCGCTTGTTCAATTAGCATGCGTAATCCGTTTTGAACCTTTAAACCTTTTGCTTCAGCTTTTTCTAAAAAACTGGATCGCTTTGGATTATAAATTAAGTCATAAATAAATGTCTCCGTTTTTATATTTTCAAAACTCAAAATGTTATTTTGCTCTCCTGCCTTTTGCCCAAGGCTAGTTGTGTTAACAATGAACGAAGAAGAGTTGGCATAGTCATCAAGCTCTTCTGTCCCAATGGGGCTTGAGTTTATTGATAAATCATTAAGTAAAATCTGAGCTTTTTCAGTCGTTCTGTTAAATATTCTCACATGGCCTCCCAATTGGTTTAATGCGTAAACTACAGACCTAGCGGAACCACCGGCCCCCAAAACAAGTGTTTTTTTATTGGCAATGTTTTCCTCTATTGTTTTTTTATCTAGAGAATTAATAAAACCAGCAGCGTCAGTATTATCTCCGTTTATTTTGTCTGAACCTAAAGTAAGGGTGTTAGCCGACCTAAGTTTTTTTGAAACGCCAGACGTTTCATCGCTTATGTTAAAAGCAATCTCTTTCAGTGGAACAGTAACGTTTAATCCTCCAAAGCCATCTTGTTTTAAACTATTGATCTGCTCTTCAAATGTATTTGGATTCACATTTATTTTTTCGTATGGCTTTATGTCCAGTCCTAGTTCTTTGATCCAATAATTATGGATAGCCGGTGAAAGACTGTGATCGACCGGGAATCCTATAACCGCCGTTTTATCAATGACCATTATTTTTAAACAACAATCCGTTGTCCCATAAAAATTGAGTTAATGGCATCATTGATAATCCTTGTATTGAGAACAAATCGCTTCCTACATGCTCGAATAATTTAATGCCTTCTTCTTCAATTGCATAAACGCCAACCAAGCCAAGTATTTTTTCATCAACACTCTCCAAGTACTCTTTGATAGTTTTTTCATTAAGGGTTCTCATTTTCATTTTGCCTCTATCTACATATTTCCAAATAATGTTGTTTTCTTTGGCTACGACTGTGGTTGTTATAAGTGTATGCTCTTTGCCACTCATGCTTTTTAGTTGTTCATAAGCTTCATCAAAGTTTCTTGCTTTATTGAGGAGTTTTCCGTTTAGGTCTAGTCCTTGGTCCGAGCCTATAACCAAACCTTCATTCGATATGGATGCCTTCAAAGCCTTCATCTCTGCCAGTTTTGTAACGATTTCTTCAGGCGACCTTTCAAACATGGATAATTTAATTTCATCCTCGTCAACGCCATGATCAACTGTTTTGAATTTTATTTTTGCATTTTTTAATAGTCTTGAGCGTGTTTGGCTTTTAGAGGCTAGTGTAATTTGTGTGTTCATAAGCTATTAACAAACTGGGTAATTAGTGTGGATATATATTATATGTTTACTGTATTTAAACATTTACAATATTCTGGTCTTTTTACCCTATATTTTCTAGCTTTTCATCCACCTGTGGATAATAATTAAACTTTAATTCTACCCTGTGAACAATATGAGGAACAATCTAAATATCCTTGTTATATGTGTGTATTGATTTGTGGGCAAATAAGAGGTTTATATATATACACATCATCACAGGTACATAAACTAATACTACCTTATATATATATTATATGAGTATTCTTATAGAAACACTAAAGGGTAACAAAACAAAAACCCCCATTTGGTTAATGAGGCAAGCAGGAAGGCATTTACCAGAATATATTAATATTAGACAAAAACATACAGACCTCATGGAAATGTTTCTTGATCCTGACACGATAACTGAAATCTCCCTTCAACCGGTGAAAAGGTATGGATTTGATGCCTGCATATTATTTTCAGACATACTGATGATACCTTATGCATCTGGATGTGACGTAAGTTTTAAAGAAGGTATTGGACCTCAGGTAAAATTTAATGATAAATTTAATTTTAAGTCACACAAACTGGACTCGGTTATAAAGGGCATAGAAAACATAAAAAAGGTATCGAACATCCCTTTAATAGGCTTTGTGGGCGGGCCCTGGACAACATTATTGTATTGTTTATTTGATAAACAAGAGAGATCACAAATAAACGAGGACCTAATTAATAAAAACAAAAAAAGAATAGACGACCACATCGATGAACTCACAGATATAATTTCTAATTATGCAATACAACAAGTAAACGCGGGGATTGACGCATTTCAAATATTTGAGTCCGCCGCTGAAGAATTAGGAGATGAGCATTTTGACCGATGGTGCCTAGAGCCCACAAAAGAAATCATTAGTTCGATAAAAAGTAAAACGGATACCCCAATTATTGGGTTTCCAAGAAGAACAAGTAATGAGGGATATAAGAAATATTCAAATATAGAAAAGCTTGATTGTATTAGCTTAGATTATGATTTTGACTTGGACCGCATTAATGAACTTAACTCAGACGTAGTCATTCAAGGAAATCTGAACCCAACAGCCTTATTGGCTGAGAACAATATCCTCCAAGATGAAGTGGACAAAATATTAATTGCTTTTAAAGATAGAGCACATATTTTTAATCTTGGTCACGGCGTATTGCCAAATACATCAATTAAGAAAGTAGAAGAACTGGTAAAAACCATAAGAGCAAAATGAAAACAGCGATAATATTATTTAATTTGGGTGGACCCGACAAACAAGAAAGCGTGAGACCTTTCCTATTCAATCTCTTTAATGATCCTAATATTTTTAAGTTACCCAATCCGTTCCGTTTCTTATTAGCAAAACTGATATCGACTTTGAGGACAAAGGAAGCAACTGAAATATATTCTGAAATTGGTGGTAAATCACCCATTTTAGACATCACAAACGATCAGGCCACTGCACTTGAAGGGGCTCTAGCAATACAAGGTATACCCTCCAAAGTGTTTGTGTGTATGCGTTACTGGCATCCTATGACAGCCGAAATCGTTAAAGAGGTGAAAAATTACAATCCAGACAATATTTTTTTACTTCCCCTTTATCCTCAATACTCAACTACAACCACTAAATCTTCTTTAGATCTCTGGTTTAAAGAAGCAAAGAAACAAAACTTACTAGCCCCAACAAAATACACTTGCTGTTATCCAATGAATAAGAAATTCATTGAGTCTCATCAGCGTTTAATACAAAAGAAAATAGATCAAATTAAAGATAAAAAGATCAGGATTTTATTTTCTGCTCACAGTTTGCCTGTCTCAATTATTAAAGGTGGTGATCCGTATCAATGGCAAGTTGAACAAACTGTAAGTGCTGTCATGGCAGGACTTAAAGGACACGACGATCATGTATTAGCTTATCAGAGCAAGGTGACACCTGTTAAGTGGCTTGAACCATCTACACCAAGTGAAATTGAAAAAGCGATTAAAGAAGATGCTGCTATTATTATTGTTCCGATTGCTTTTGTTTCAGATCACTCTGAAACTCTAGTAGAGCTTGATATTGAGTATAAAGAAATGGCAGATGAAATGGGCTACAAACATTATTTTCGTTCAGAGTCTTTAAACATTGACTCTGTATTTATAGATAGCTTAGCTGAAATAGTTATCGAATCAGATCAGACGAGCAATGAAAACATTGCTGAAAAAATTTGCCCAACGACATTTAAACGCTGCTACCAGCAAATATAATGAATAGTATATTTTTATATAATTTATTTTTGAGTTTGCACATCATCAGTGTGATCGCCTGGATGGCTGGACTTTTATACTTACCAAGACTTTTTGTTTATCACTTTACAAAAGAAATAGGATCTGAAACATCTGAGACTTTAAAATTAATGGAAATACGATTGCTCAGAATAATTATGAATCCTGCTATGATATTTTCCTGGCTATTTGGTATAGCCCTTATATCCACACTAGGCGTGGAGTCATTAAGTGCGCTTTGGCTTCAGTTAAAAGTAGTTTTTGTACTGCTTTTATCAGGAGTACATGGTTATTTAGCTAAAATTACAAAGGAATTTCAGCAAGATAAGCGGGCAAGATCAGAGCGGTATTATAGAATAATTAACGAATTTCCCACAGTTTTGATGATAATTATTGTATTTTTAGTAATATTTAAGCCAATTTAAAACTTGCCAGACTCAAAAATTAAAGCTAGAAAACATCTTCTTTTACACTTTCCAAAAATAACTTATCCAAAATTTAAAACAGTATGAGCTTAAAATTAAGAGAACTTAAGAAAAAAACTCCACAAGAACTTCTTAAATACGCTGAAGAAACTGGCGTTGAAAACGCTAGCTCTATGCGCACCCAAGATATGTTGTTTGAGATACTTCGATCTCTTGCGGCAAACAAGAAGGATATCGATGGAGAAGGTGTCCTTGAGGTCTTACAAGATGGTTTTGGTTTCCTTAGATCAATGGAAGCAAATTATTTGCCTGGTCCAGATGATATTTATGTTAGTCCCAGTCAGATCAAGAGATTTGGATTAAGATCGGGGGATACAGTTGAAGGACCCATTAGAGCTCCTAAAGAAGGTGAACGATATTTTGCTTTATTAAAGATCGATACAATCAATTATGAGGCTACTGACAAAAGTAGAAACAAAATTAATTTTGACAACTTAACACCCCTATATCCTGATGAACAAATTAAGCTTGAAACAGAAAAACCTGACAAAGACCAAAGCGCACGAGTGATTGATTTGGTTTCACCAATTGGTAAAGGTCAAAGAGCTCTCATAGTTTCACCTCCAAGAACAGGTAAAACAGTGTTGCTGCAAAATATTGCACACTCCATTACAGATAATCACCCTGAATGTTATTTAATGGTATTATTAATTGATGAACGACCTGAGGAAGTAACAGACATGCAACGTTCTGTGAAGGGTGAAGTAGTCAGTTCAACATTTGATGAACCGGCATCACGTCACGTACAAGTTGCTGAAATGGTTATTAACAAAGCCAAAAGATTAGTAGAGCACAAAAAAGATGTTGTGATCTTACTCGACTCTATCACGAGATTAGGTCGTGCATACAACACCGTTGTTCCAAGTTCAGGAAAAGTTTTAACGGGTGGTGTTGATGCCAATGCACTGCAAAGACCGAAGAGATTCTTTGGAGCTGCAAGGAATATCGAAGATGGTGGTTCTTTAACCATTATATCCACTGCTCTAATTGATACGGGAAGTAGAATGGACGAAGTTATTTTTGAGGAATTTAAAGGTACAGGTAACTCAGAAATTATATTGGACAGAAAAGTTGCCGATAAGAGGATTTATCCTGCGATTGATATAACTAAATCTGGTACTAGAAAAGAGGAGATTCTTCTTGATAAAGACGAACTACAAAAAATGTATGTTCTGAGACGTATTCTTAACCCAATGGGCACTATGGACTCTATCGAATTCTTGCTCGGAAAACTGAAAGAAACCAAAGATAACGCTGATTTCTTTCAATCAATGAATAAGTAATCGAAACAACAATTACCCTTCAGCCTCTAAAATTGAAGATAGTTTAAATTTTTTTCCTAATTTTTGTGAACCCCCAACATTTTTGAGATCGATTATAAAATAAAATTCGATTTTTTTTACTTTGCACTTGGAGATAAGTTTTGCTGAAGCTAAAGCAGTACCGCCGGTTGCTATAATGTCATCAATTATTAAAACCCTATCTCGTGAAGTGATTGAGTCACTATGAATTTGAATTTCGTCATTACCATACTCAAGCGAATATTTTTGCCGCAGAACTTTTCCAGGAAGCTTTCCACTTTTTCTAATGGGAACAAACGGCACTTTAGTTTTAAATGATACTGCAGATCCAAAAATAAATCCCCGCGCCTCTACAGCAGCAATTTTTGTAAATTTGTTTTTCTTTACGTATTTTGAAATTTCAAGAATCACATCTCTGAAAAGTGTCTTATTATCTGTAATAGATGTTATGTCTTGAAACAGGATGCCCTTCTTGGGGAAATCAGGAATGACCCTAATTTTTTTTTTTATTTTATTTGATAGTTTTTTGTTCAATGCTTAATAAATTTTTCTTTGTATTTAATCCACCCACTGATGTAAATCCTGTGAGTGTGCCGTCACTTCCCACAACTCTGTGACAAGGAACAGAAATCATGAGACTATTTCGTCCTAAGGCACCCCCAACTGCTCTAGGAGAAGTTCTTAACTTTTTTGCAATATCTCCATAAGTAGTAGTTTTGCCGTAAGGTATCTTTTGTAAATAATCCCATACTCGTTTTTGAAATTTTGTGCCAATTTGTTTTGTAGGGAAATTAAGAGACCGTCTTCTGCTTGCAAGATACATTTTAATCTGAAGCGCAGATCCTCGTAAGAGCTTATCCTTTGTTTTGTTTGGCTTTTTTCTTGTTCTCAGAACTGCGGTTATTCTATTTTTGCTTGAGACAAGCTCAATATTGCCAATGATTGATTTGAAAACGTAATTGGTCATATATATAAGATATTATAATTTTCTGACTTTATGACTAATAAATTTTTTGAAAGACACGTATTTTTTTGCACAAACCAGAGACCTGACGGACATCCTAAAGGTTGTTGTGCTAGTAAAAATTCAACAGTCCTTCGAGCATACATGAAGAAAAAAACAAAAGAATTGGCATCTGATAAAAAAATAAGAATTAATACTTCAGGCTGCCTAGATCATTGTGAATTTGGCCCAACTCTTGTCGTCTATCCAGATAATGTTTGGTATTCGTGCAAAAATGAAGAGGACGTAGATCAAGTAATAAAAGAACATCTTATTCATGATCGCATTGCTAAAAATCTCGAAATAAAAAAATGACAATTTTTGCTCTATCTACCGCAAGCGGAATTGCTGGATTAGCAGTAGTAAGAGTTTCAGGACACTTAGCGCTTACAGCTCTTAAAACTATTTCTAGAAAGAGTCACTTCGATCCAAATGTTTTAACAAAATCAGAATTTTATGATCCCGAAACTGGCAACTTAATTGACAAGGGTCTTGCTGTGTTTTTTTCTAAGCCTAAAAGTTTTACAGGTGAAGATGTTGTTGAGTTTCATGTACACGGTGGAAGCACTACAGTTCAACTTTTACTCAAAGCACTTTCAAATATTGACCAGTTGAGACTAGCGCAACCGGGTGAATTTTCAAAAATAGCATTCATCAATAATAAGATGGATTTAACAGCAATTGAGGCAATGGGTGATTTAATAAATGCCCAAACTGAAATACAACATAACCAAGCACTGTCTCAAATGAATGGTTCACTAAACAAACTATATTTATCGTGGAGAAAATCTTTAATAGAATTAGTAGCGTATCTTGAAGCTGATATAGATTTTGCCGAAGAAGACATTCCTGAAAATGTTCTCAATAATATTAATTTAAAAATTGAAAAACTTTTAGATGAAATGAATGAACATTTGAAACAACGTAATCAAGGAGAGATATTAAGGGATGGTTATAAAGTTGCTATCATTGGGTCTCCAAATGTTGGTAAATCAAGTTTGATTAACTCACTTGCAAATCGTGACGTTGCCATTGTGTCTGATAGGGAGGGAACAACAAGGGACGCTATTGAAGTTCGGCTAAATATTGCTGGATTTCCAGTCATTTTTACAGATACGGCAGGTTTAAGAGACACAGAAGATGAAATTGAAAAAAAAGGAATTGAGATAACTCAAAACAAAATTAAAGAGGCAAATTTAGTCTTAGAGTTATTTGATGATCCAAATAATGTTAAATTATACGAGGATCGTCTTACAGTTTTAAATAAATGCGACTTGCATAATAATTTTAAACAAGAAGGCTGTATAAATATCTCAGTTTTAGGAGGCAGAGGTATTGATAATTTAATCGATAAAATTGCTGAGCAGGTATCAAATAAATTTATAGGTTATACAGACACCATACCTACAAAGACACGATATATATTAGGCGTTCAAAATTCTGTGCAAAGTTTACTAAGTGCAAGAAGCATCGATTTGAAAGTTAATTCTGAACTTATGGTTGAGGAGCTAAGATTAGCTATTCAAGAAATTGGAAAAATAACTGGCCATGTAGATGTTGAAGAATATTTGGAAGTTATCTTTAAAGATTTTTGTATCGGTAAATAAAAAAATAATTGATTGCAATTAGTCTAAGTTAATTTAATTAACTTATTCATGTCTAGTTATGATGTTGTAATAGTTGGGGGAGGTCATGCCGGCTGTGAAGCTGCAACTACATCTGCACGTGTTGGTGCAAAAACCCTCTTGATCAGCCATAAATTTGATACTATTGGAGAAATGTCCTGTAATCCTGCCATTGGCGGTCTTGGTAAGGGTCATTTAGTAAGGGAAATCGATGCACTTGATGGAATAATGGGGCGAATAGCTGATCTATCAAGTATTCAGTACAGATTGCTTAATAGAACGAAAGGCCCTGCGGTAAGAGGACCAAGAGCTCAGTCGGATAGAAAGCTCTATAAAAAACACATGCAAGAGGAGATTGGAAATACAACAAATCTCGATCTCTTATTTGATCCAGTAGAAGATTTGATTTTTGACAATGATAAGCAAATTGCTGGTGTGACTTGTGCGAGTGGCAAAAAAATATCGACTAAAAAAGTAATCATTACAACCGGGACATTTTTGAATGGGTTAATCCACTCAGGCGACAAAACTATCCCAGCTGGAAGACACGGTGATTCACCTTCAATTGGACTTGCAAACTCACTCTATAAAACTGGCTTTAATATTGGACGTCTAAAAACTGGAACACCAGCAAGACTGGATAAAAATACAATAGATTTTACAAAACTCGAAAAACAGTATGCCGATGATGAGCATTCTTATTTCTCATTCTTAACCAAAAAAACTCATAATGAACAACTGCCATGTCATATGACTTATACAAATGTGTCCGTTCATAACATCATTCAAAAAAATATAACAAAATCAGCTATTTACTCTGGTAAAATAAGTGGAACAGGGCCTAGATATTGCCCTTCTGTAGAGGACAAAGTGGTTAAATTTGCAGATAAATTGAGACATCAAATATTTTTAGAACCGGAAGGACTTGATAGTGATTTAATATATCCAAATGGTATCTCAACATCACTACCACCAGAAGTGCAGAATGAATTTATAAGTAAAATCAATGGTTTAGAGAATGCTAAAATAGTAAGGCATGGTTATGCCATCGAATATGATTTTATTGATCCACAAGAACTTTATCAAACATTAGAAACAAAAAAAATAAAAGGTCTTTACCTTGCTGGTCAAATTAATGGAACTACAGGTTACGAGGAAGCTGCAGGGCAAGGACTTGTAGCAGGTTTGAATGCAGCAATTTCGCTCAATAATAAGGAATATGTTTTTTCAAGAAATGACTCATACATTGGGGTGATGATTGACGATTTAACACTTAAAGGAGTTACAGAACCCTATAGAATGTTTACTTCAAGGGCAGAATACAGACTTTTATTACGAGCAGACAATGCTGATCTAAGGTTAACTGAGACTGGACATAATTTAGGTCTAGTAGGTAGCTATCGATTTAAAAAATATTCGGATAAAAAAGAAAATTTGGACAAATTAAATAATATTGTTAAAAATCAATATGTTACACCAAATGCACTATCAAAGATTGGCATTCAAATTAACCAAGATGGCAAAAAAAGATCAGCTTTTGATCTACTAGCTTATCCCAATATTGATATGAATAAAATTGATAAAATTTTTAGTTTAAATCTAAAACAATATAGTCGAGAAATACTTGATCAAATATTAACCGAAGCTCACTACAAGGGTTATATAAAGAAGCAGGAAACTGAGATTATTTCACTTGCTAAAGAGGAAAAAGTTGAAATCCCTAATAGTATTAATTATGGACTAATTCCAAGTTTATCAACAGAAATTGTTGAAAAATTAACAAAAATTAAACCTAAGAATTTGTCCCAGGCATCAAGAATTGATGGTGTAACACCCGCAGCTCTAAGTGTTATTTTATCTTACATAAAAACCAAGGTAAAATCTCAAAAATTAGCATAATATCAACTTATGATTGATTCGCCTGAGGCTCTTAAAGAGCTTTTGCCAAATGTTTCACGTGAAACAATCGAAAAACTGTCCAAATACAAGGAAATGATTCTTGCTGAAGATCAAAGTTTAATATCCAAAAATGATATAAATTCTCTATGGAAAAGGCATATCTATGACTCTCTGAGAATATTAAAGTTTATTAAAAGTAACGGTAATGACATTATTGACATCGGGAGTGGTGCTGGGCTCCCAGGTGTTCCAATATCAATAGTCTATAGTGGGAAAAATAGAGTTTTTTTGTGCGAAAATAGGACAAAAAGATCAAAATTTCTGAGAAAATGTATCACTAATTTAGACCTTATAAATACAGAAGTGATTCCCATTAAGGCTGAAAAGATAGAAAATAGAAAATTTGATTTTATTTTAGCAAGGGCAGTCAGTCAATTAAATCATTTATTATCAATTAGTTATAAACTATGTAAAAAAAATACTACATTGCTGTTACATAAAGGTGTAAATATAGACAATGAATTAATTAGAGCTACTAAATACTGGAATTTTGAATATACATTACATGAAAATCCAAAAAACAAGAGATCATATATAATAGAGATAAAAAATATAATAAAATCAAGTACTTAATGAAAAATAAAATAATTGCTATTTCAAATCAGAAGGGAGGAGTAGGTAAAACCACCACTGCGATAAACTTATCCACAGCCCTAGCTGCTTCTGGGGAAAAAGTATTACTTATTGATCTCGATCCGCAGGGCAACGCAAGTACAGGCTTAGGTATTGATTATGAAAATCGTCAAAACTCTATTTATGACGTACTGTCAGGAAATACTTCAATTGACCAATCTATAAAAAATACATCTATCGATAATTTATTTATTATCCCATCAACTGTTGATCTCTCAGGAATCGAACCTGAATTAGCTGATGTTAGTGATAGAGCTTTCACTTTAAAAAAAATATTAGAGAAAGAAGACATTAATAATTTTAATTATATTTTTTTAGATTGTCCTCCTGCTTTAAGTTTATTAACTGTCATGGCCATGACTGCAGCTAATTCTATTATTGTTCCTTTGCAGTGTGAATTTTTTGCTCTCGAAGGTTTAAGTCAATTAATTAAAACAATAGATAGGGTTAAACAAAACTTAAACCCGGGTCTTTCTATTGATGGAATAGTTCTAACAATGTTTGATGGAAGAAATAAATTATCTTCTCAGGTTGCAAATGATGTTAGGTCCCATCTGAAAGAACAAGTTTACCAAACAATTATTCCAAGAAATGTAAGAGTATCTGAAGCACCGTCATTTGGTATGCCTGCATTAATTTATGATCAAAACGCATCAGGTAGTCAGGCTTATTTAAATTTAGCTAACGAAATAATAAAACAAAATAAAGAAAAAGAGGCCGCTTAATGAATACCAACATTCCAAAAAAAGGACTTGGTCGAGGATTATCATCTCTAATGGGCGATACAAATATTAATTCAACTGATAACGTAGCTAAAAGTTCTGAAGCTACAATTTCAATAGCTGCATTAAAACCCAGTCCTTCTCAACCAAGAAGATTATTTGATAAAAATAGTATTAATGAATTGGCCGAGTCAATAAAATCAAAAGGCTTAGTTCAACCAATATTAGTTCGACCTTCAAAGGCAGATGAAAATTCATACGAAATCATTGCAGGTGAAAGAAGATGGAGGGCTGCTCAAATAGCACAGCTACACGAAATCCCTGCAGTTATCAAAAATTTAGATGACGTTGAAGCGCTTGAAATAGCAATTATTGAAAATATTCAACGTTCAGACTTGTCACCTATTGAAGAAGCAGCTGGATATAAAAGATTAATTGACAATCACGGTCATACCCAAGAAGTTCTCTCTGAAATTGTCGGAAAGAGCAGAAGCCATATTGCCAATATATTAAGATTATTAACTTTACCTCAATCAATTCAGGATATGATATCTGAGGGAAAAATTTCGACGGGCCATGCAAGAGCTATTATGAATAGTGCTTTCCCAGAACAACTTGCTGAAAAAATAATAAACGAAAATCTTAATGTAAGAGAGGCTGAAAGCCTTGCTAAAAGCAAAAAAAGTACTGTTCAGAAGATAAAATTAAAGGATCCAGATACAATTGATTTAGAAGAAAAAATATCTGAAAAACTTGGTTTAAATGTTTCAATCAATCATCGTGGAAAAAAAGGTGGTTATATAAAAATTGAATACAAAAGTCTTGATCAACTAGAACTTGTTACACAAAGATTGAAAAATTAGTTATTGATAATACTGACTTCCTCTGTGAGAAATTTCAGTGATGAATTTCTCACAAATCATCTTTGCTAAGTTACTATCTGACTTACATTGTACTTCCGCGTCCAAAAGATCAGACAGATTTTTCTCAATGATTTTTAGTGGCCATCTTTGGCAATGAATTTTAAAGTTATCTTTTTCCTTCCAGAAAACAGGGGGTTTTAAGTTTTTAATTGCAACTTCAAAATCAGCACCTTGTTTCATACGTATCTTTGTTGCTTGAATGCGTTTTAAATAAATTATCAAACTTCTTATCACTGCAATCGGATTAGTGCCTTCAGTCAAAAGTTTATTTAAAACATCAGAACTATGTCCTATTTTTCCATACATTACTGTTTGATTCATTTTTAGTAAATTTTGAGAGCTCGAGTCATTTAATAAAGATTTTACAACATCTAATTCGATGGAATTTTTGGATTTAGAATAATAGAGATGAATTTTTTCTAACTCATTTTGATTGATCATTCGATCTGAACTAAGATTTTCCAAAAGATAATTTTTAACATCTCGATTAAAAATTAATGAATTCTTTTCAGCAAAAGTATTTATACTTTTCATCAAATCTTTTCCATCATCATCGTAACATGCTATAGAAAAATAGGTCGGATCCTTATCAAAAAATTTTCTTATTTTAGAAGCTGTTGTCAAATTACTTTCTTTAATAATAAATAATGTTTTATCGGGAGCAGATTGCATGACACTTTCTAATATCTTGACGTGTTTGTCTTTTATTGCATTAACTAATACGACTTTAAATTCAGTAAACATTGAAATTGTATTTATCGACTGATCAATAATTAAAGGATCATCATCTATATCCTTCGCATTTATCTGAATGTCCTCGAATTTGTTTTCTTTTAGATAAAGTTTTTTTATTTCTTTGATACACTCTCTAACCAAGCCCTCATTAGGGCCGTAAACTAATGTTGCAAGAAATCGACTCTCAAAACGAGATATTTGTGCAAGTTGTTGATTTTTAACTATCATTAATAATTGATTGATTGCTGCGTATTTTTGAGATCATCATTTGAATAGCTTCATTTGCAGCACTTTTAGTCATTAATGATCGAGTTTCTTCATTTTGTATTTCAGATGTAACAACTGAATACTGGGCGAATCCCCTTGCTGTATCAACATATGAGACCTTATTTTCTGCCAAATTTTCTAAGCTAAAATTAAAAGTTATTTCAATTCTATATTTAGCAACTGTACCGTTTGTATTTACAATGAGTGGTATGAGGTCTTCAGTAACATTTAAGACTATTCTGTGAGCACTATCAGTGTTAGGTGGAAAATTTTGATCTAGTTCTTCAATAATTACATTCTGCAATTGTTCTCTATTTTCAAGTTCAATGGTATAGCTACTTATATCCATATTATCTGCAGACATTTTATAAATTGGCTTAAACCCGCAGCTGGTGATCAAAATGCCTAATGAAATAAAAATTATAATTTTTCTCATTTATTTTGCTTTTAAGGTAGTAATAAGGTTTCCTAAAAATTGATCATAATTTTTCCAGGCACCTATAGATTTGTTATTCATTGGTTGTCTTACTTGATGAATACTTGCCGTTCTAACCTGCCTTCTTGTTTTGTGAAAGTCAAGACATTGCTCCTCCCATTTTAGATCACAAAATGCAACTAGGCTTCTTGAAACTAATTCTTGATTCTTCACAAGTTCCTCATTATCTAAAACATATATTCCATCATTGAATTCTTCTAACCAAAAATTCATTAAATCGTTATGAAGATGATAATATTCAGCTAATTTTTTTTGGTCGTATGAATATTGATGTGAGTTTTCAACGAACTTATGTGTGTAAAGAGAAAAACAATTATCAATTGGATCTCTTTTACAGTAAATAATTTTAGCCTCTGGTAAAATTAACTTAATTATACCAATCAAAATAAAATTATGTGGTAATTTGTCCGTAACATACTCAGCCTTTTTATCGTTAAGGCTTAAAATTTTATCAATGTAATTCTTTCGAACTTTATTTAAAAAACTTTTGTCTTGGATATTCTTATTAAATTCCTTCAAACTTTGTTTATCAGGTTGAATTATATGATTAAATCCTAGAAACCTACTCAAATCACTAAGTTCTCCACCACCTTTTACTTTGGAGTGGCTAGATAAAATTTGTTCACAAAGAGTTGTACCTGATCTTGGCATCCCGCAAATAAAAATTGGTTTCACTTTTGACGGTTTACTTACTTCAAATGACAATTGTGATGAGAAGATAGTTTTTAAAAGATCAAAAAACTTTATGTCTTTTTCTATTTCAAATTCTTTTCGAGAATATTGAAGAGCATTAGATAAATTTAAAAACTCCCCAGATTTTAGGTAATTTTTCTTGTTTCTAAAGTACTCAAAAAGTGCATGTGAAATCAGTACTTTATCATCAATATGTAAGCTTTTATTGTCTAATTGATTTTCATAATATTCAAGCTGGTCTGTGCTCAAAGTATTTTCTTTATCAGACGCAAAGGGCGCAAAAAAATCTAATCTTTTAAAATTCTGAGGAAAAACTTCATCAATTATTTTTTTAGATTTTTTAAAATCACCAATTTCTTTAAAAGCAGTTGCTAGGTTAGCTTTAAAATCAAGCCTTTCAGGATTATTTTTACACAATTCCTCGAGTAAATTTATTCCTTCGTCTATCCTGTTATTAATGATCAATGCCTTTGCATATTGATTTATTGTAAATATATTATTTTTCTGGAGTGAGAATGCATTTTTTGCATATTTAAGTGCAAGCTCAGCATTTTGAAGTCTATGATATATTCCTGCAAGGTTATTTATTGTAGGTATGTAATCGGGTTTAATCGCGTTAGATTTTTTAAAACATTTCAAAGCTAACGTATCATTTTTATTTAATACATGAATTGTACCTAAATTATTTATTGCTTCAAATCCATTAGGATTAATTTTAATTGCGTATAAAAATTTATTATAAGCTTCTTCATATTCTTCCATATCCTGATGAAGAATTCCAATGTGTCTTACTAAATCGTAGTCATTGGGATTTATACGATATAACTCTTCGTAAGCATTTCTTGCCTGGTCGTAATGTTTATTTTGATGAATATTGATTGCGTCAATTAGTTTTCTTTTAAATGCTAATTGTGCTGATTTATTTTTTTCTTCTTTTCGTCTTTGGTGTCTATTCACTTTACTATAAAACTATATTCAATATTTTGTTAGGAACAAATATTGTTTTTTTAATATTTTGTTCTTCAAGTAAATCTTTTATATTTTGAACTTCATTTATTTTTTCTGTTACGGCATTTTCGTCTGCATCTTTTTTTATTGTTACTTCACCACGTCTTTTGCCATTTACTTGAATAACAACAACCACATTCTCCTTTACTAACAATTCTTTTTTTACTCTTGGCCATGGTTCATCAATAAGCGCTTTTTTATTATATGTTAATTCCCAGCACTCCTCTGCTAAATGAGGTATCATCGGCTCAATCACCCTAATCAAAATTACTAAAGACTCTCTTAATGCTTCTTCCTTCTCTTCCTGATCACATTTGAACTTACTAATTAAATTCACCATCTCATAAATCTTAGCTACAGCAACATTCATTTGGAATTTTTCAATACTTCGGGTGATTACATCTAACTGTTCATGAATTTGCCCTATAAATCTTTTTGTTTCCCCAGAATAGTCACTTACCTGACTTTTTTTTTTAAATATGTGTTTATTTTGATATACTAAAGTCCATATTTTTTGGCAAAATTTCCATGAGCCTTGTATTCCAGACTCTGACCAGTTTATGTCTCTTTCCGGTGGGCTGTCTGACAACATGAACCATCGAGCCGAATCAGCTCCATAATTGGTTATAATAGACTGTGGATCAATAACATTCTTTTTTGATTTTGACATTGACTCAATCGGGCCTTCCGTAACTTCAAGTTCTTTAGAAATCTGAATCAACTTTGAATTTTCAAATTTTACATCATCAGGATATACCCACTCTCCAGACGTATTCTTATATGTATTATGGCATACCATTCCTTGGGTAAACAAACTTTGAAAAGGCTCATCAATGTCTTTTAATTTAAGGGCTCGAGTAAAAAATCTTGAATAGAGCAAATGCAAAATGGCATGTTCAATACCTCCTACATACTGGTCTACAGGCATCCAATAATCAATATCAGATTTCCTAAACGCTTCAGTCTCTAATGTAGGTGAGCAAAATCGTAAAAAATACCAAGCTGAGTCTACAAACGTGTCAAGGGTATCAGTTTCTCTAATTGCATTCATTCCAGTCTCAGGACATTTTGTATTTTTCCAAGAAGAATGATTTTCTAACGGGTTCCCTGTTTTTTGAAGATCAACATCCTCAGGTAATTCTACAGGTAAGTTTTCATCAGGAACCAAAATGATTTCTCCATCTTCACGGTACATTATTGGGATCGGACAACCCCAGTAACGTTGTCTTGAAATACCCCAGTCTCTTAGTCGATAGTTTATTGTCCTTTTTCCAATTTCTAATTTTTCAATTTCTGAAATAGCTTTTTCTTTTGCTTCTTCTATTTGCATACCATTTAAAAAATCAGAGTTAATAATTTTTCCATCTTCTGTATATGCAGTTTGACCATCAAAATCACGATCGCCATCGACTACTTGAATCACTTCAAGATTATATTTATTAGCAAAATCTAAGTCTCTTTGATCATGAGCTGGACATCCGTAAATTGCGCCACTCCCGTAGTCCATCAAAATAAAGTTTGCAATATAAACTGGTAAATTCTTATCTTTAATAAACGGATGCTTTATTGATAGTTTTGTCTTTATTCCTATTTTTTCATCTTTTGAAATGCTCTCTTCATTTATCTTAAGAGCTCTTAGTTTTTGAACTTCCATGTTCACTGTCTCGTCGTTAGAAATAATCTCATCAACTAAGGGATGAAAAGGAGATAGTGCACAAAAAGTTGCACCAAAAATTGTATCAGGTCGGGTTGTAAAAATTTTTATTTTATCTGTATCGATGGTTCCTTCATGTTGTGAAATTTCAAAATCAATCTCACAACCATAAGATTTCCCAATCCAGTTTTGTTGCATTAATTTAACTTTTTCAGGCCATCCATCTAATTTTTCAAGACCATTCATTAAATCTTCAGCCAAGTCTGTAATCTTAAAAAACCATTGAGATAACTTTTTTTGTTCAACCTCAGCACCAGATCGCCAACCTTTACCATCAATAACTTGCTCGTTTGCAAGAACGGTATTTTCTAAAGGATCCCAATTTACTAGAGATTCTTTTTTATATATTAGACCTTGTTCAAAAAAATATTTAAAAAGTTTTTGTTGTTGCAAGTAATATGATTTGTCACATGTTGCCAATTCCCTCGACCAATCAATGGAAAAGCCCATCCGTTGAAGTTGTTCTTTCATTGTATTTATATTTTCATATGTCCAATCTTTTGGTGATGTTTTATTTTCTATTGCAGCATTTTCTGCAGGCAAACCAAACGCATCCCAACCCATAGGGTGCATAACATTAAAATTTTGAGCTCTTTTGAAACGAGCAATTACATCACCAAGTGTATAGTTACGCACATGCCCCATATGAATTTTTCCAGATGGGTATGGAAACATTTCAAGAATATAATATTTTTCTTTTTTGGGATTAACCTCACTTTTAAATGACTGAAGTTCAGCCCAGTGTTGCTGCCATTTTTTTTCAATTACTCTTGGATTGTATTTCTCTGACATAAAAATCAAACTGATAACGTCTTATTACGACAGATCGATTGTAGCTTGGAGTTTTCGAGCATCCTCTAGTATGCTATTTTTAATTTTTTCTGATTGTATTCCATCAGTTTTAGTATCAACCCATTTAGATCCATCAAACTTTTGTTGAAACATTGTAACATTGATTGAGTTATCTTCTAATGTTTGATTAATAACTCTAATATTAATTTTAATGCGATCTTGATTATCATTGATCCCATACCAGTCCGTTATGATAACACCTGCGTTTGAATCAACTGAGGCCAATGGCATAAAGCTGAGTTTATCGAGTGCAGTTTCAAATACAATTGATGATGCGAAAGTTAGATCATTGTTGCCTTCTCCGAGGATCAATTCAGATAAACTCATTTTATCCTCACCTAGTCCGACAAGAGGTAAATCATTTGCTATTCTATTTTCCATTACTGGATCCACAGGATTTTGAACAACTTCAATTTGCCCGCAATGACTTAATACAACCAAACCTAACAAGACCGCTAGAATTCTATTTTTCATAAATAATTCAAATATCTCACAAAAATGATTTAAATATAGAATTTCTTAGAAATATACATTTACTCATAATAAATAAAGAACTTCTTCAGAAAACGTTGAAAAACCAGTATTATATATATGTGATATAAATACAACACTTTCACAAAAAAGTGTGACATCAAAGGCAATTTTTTTGATTTTTTGGCTTAAATAGTGATAATCACCGACAGTTAAATTTAACTATGATCAATTATCATATGAAAGGAATTATTATGAAAAGATCAATTATAGCAACTTCTGCTTTGGCAACAGTTATGGCTGCAGGCGCAGCTCAAGCTGAAATGTCAATCGGCGGATTGTACGCTGGTACGATTTACGACGCACCAGGTGCAGCTACATCACAAGCAGTATCAACAAACTCTATATATGTATCTTATAGTGACTCTATGGATAACGGTATGGGCGTTTCTGTTGCAATGTCTGTTTCTGATGCTGGCGCAATTAAAACAGATGTGAACATTGACACAGGTTTTGGAACACTAGGTCTTGGTGATGGTCAAGACTCTGCTGTTGACACTATGGACGGTTCACCTGCAATTTTCTCAATTAACCCATATGGGCCTAGATTTGGATCATCATTTACCGATGGTGACACAGCTTCAGGTGAGTCAATTGCATTCACAACACCTTCACTAGGTGGTGTGACAGCAAAAGTTACTTATGGTTTTGATGACGACTATGCTGGAGATAACGTAATCTCTATGGCAGCATCAACATCAATCATGGGTGCTTCAATCAAAGCTGGTTTAACTCAACTAGATCCAACTTCTGGTACTTCAGCTGATCCATCATTTGTAACAGTTAGTTACTCTATGGCGGGATTAAGTCTTGGTTATGCTATGTATGACACAGATGTAGCGTCAACAGGTGAAGAAACACAATTTGGTGTTGGAACATCATTGATGGGTATGGATGCAGGTATTACATTTGCTACCAACGACACAACTGGAGTTGATACTGATTACATGCTGGTCTCATTGACTAAAGGCATGGGTGCAGCTTCTTTTGGTGTAGATTACCTAGAAACTGATGCAAGTAATGCTGATGGTACTGATACATGGGCATTCACTTACGTAGTTGGATTCTAATTAGTCATTAGAATTTTTCTTTAAAAGCGCCTCACATTAGTTTGTGAGGTGCTTTTTTTTATCGTTATGTATAAACAATTTTTATCAGCTTTTGAAAACGTCATCCTCTCTTCAAAGCGTGAAATTGAAGATGTTGAGCTCGTTGCAGTATCAAAAAAAAAATCAATAGATGAAATTCAAACTGTTATTGATCAGGGGCATATTTCTTTTGGTGAAAACCAAATTCAAGAACTTGAAAGTAAATGGCCTCTCTTAAAATCAAATCAATCAGATTTGAAGCTCAATTTTATCGGTAATATACAAAGCAGGAAAGCAGAGTCAATTCATGAACATTGTGAGGTCATACATTCGCTTGATCGCATAAAAATAGTTAAAATTTTTGATAAATTAGAAAAATCAAAAAATATCATCAGAGAATACTTTATTCAAATCAATACTGGAAATGAACCTCAAAAGTCCGGAGTCTTAATGAGTCAGGCAGAAGAGTTCATATCAAAGTGCTTAAAAGATTATAAATTAAAAATTATTGGACTGATGTGCATCCCGCCAGTTGATGAAGATCCAAGAGAGCACTTTTTAAATTTAAAGAGTCTCGCAAATAATTTTAACTTACAGAAATTAAGTATGGGCATGTCTAATGATTATGATGTGGCTATAGCTTGTGGGGCAACACATATTCGCGTGGGTACCCAAATATTTGGGGCAAGAAATTAATTCTTAATCTCGATTGTGCTACTCATACTAATATTTTTTGCTATATCCAGCAGTTGGCTTTTTTCCATTGCAATACAGCCCTCAGTACCTGGAAAACCATATCTACAGACATGTAAAAAAATTGCGCTACCTTTACCGGCAACAATGGGATCGGTATTATAGTTTATGACACAGACGATATCATATAAATCATCTGTTCGGTGAAGTTGCTCAGCACTTTCCTTAAATGGAAACTCAATATACTGATTATATAAGTGGCTATTTTTATCATCGCACCATCCACTCTTTTTATTAATTGCTTCAAACGGTAACTTAAAATCAATCTCACCAAGTTTATCTTTCCGGTAATAAATTTTGTTGAATTTAAATATGCCGACAGGGGTGCACAAGTCTCCCTCAACTTTATTTCTTGAAACTCCATTTTTCCCAATAGCACATTGAAAATTACTATCATTAACTGCTATTGTCTTATTTGTTACTACCAATTTCATTTTTATATTATAATAATAATTTGTTATGGAAAAAAGAATTATTGCCGTTGTATTTGTAAGTGAACAACTAATAAAAATATTTAGCGAATTAATTAACACAAATAATTTACTTAAAACATTTAAATTTAAGCTGGTAAATTATTCTGAATTAAAAAAGTACAGTAATGAAATACTGATGACAGATGAGTTGGCTATTTTAAAATTAGAAGATCTAAAACAAAACTATGAGCAAATTTACGTTATAAAATTTTCAGACAGCATCAAAAGTCAGGGAACTAATGAAACAAATATCTCAACCATATTTGTTCCATTTAAAGTAAAAGATATTTTAGAACAAGTAGAAAAATTTGATTTCCAAAGAGATACTCAAAATAAAAGAAAGATTGCTTTTACAAAATTCATTTATGATCCAACGACAAGAATTCTATCAGATAAGGAAAAATCAATTAGGTTTACAGAAAAAGAGGCAAAGATATTTCAATGCCTTTTTAGTAGCAAAGAGAATTTTATAATGAAAAAAGATTTGCTAGAACAAGTATGGAATTATAGCCAAGATATCGATACCCATACTCTCGAAACACATATTTACTCATTAAGAAAAAAAATCGAAAATCAATTAGACCTTCAGAATTTAATCAATTTTAGTGAAAAAAAAGGATATTATTTAAATAAAGAAATTCTTTGACCGTTAAACATTTAGCAGTAAATGTTCTCGTTCCCATGCACTGATAACATTTTGATAAGCATCGTGTTCAGTTTGTTTAACTTCGGTAAACAAAGTAATAAACTCTTTACCCAAAGTTTCTGCCAATTCATTGCTGACTTTTAATCTCTTTAGCGCATCTGGAAGATATTTTGGAATATTATGTCTTCGTTCAAAAGCATCTCCTGCGGTTGGTTTTTCTGGTTCAATTTTCTCGCGTAAACCAAGTAAGCCGCACGCTAATGAAGCTGCAATTGCAAGATAAGGATTAGTGTCTGCCCCGGGTATTCTGTTCTCTATCCTTCTTGAGTCACCAGATGACGTTGGTACTCTGAAGGCAACTGTTCTATTTTCTATACCCCAGTGCGTATTGATTGGAGCGGAAGCGTCAATCACAAAGCGTCTATATGAGTTTACATATGGTGCAAATAATAGCATTGCATCGGGTAAATACGTTTGTAAACCTCCTATATAATTCAGAAATTGAGGTGAGTTACTCCCTTCTTTATCACAAAATAAATTTTTGCCACTATCCATAGATAATAGATTTTGATGAATATGCATTGAGCTGCCAGGTTGCCCTTGATAGGGCTTTGCCATAAATGTGGCATGGATTCCATGTTTAAGAGCGACTTGTCTCACGGCCCTTTTGAACATGAATGCCTGATCCGCCAACGCTAGTGGGTCACCGTGATTTAAATTAATTTCTATTTGTGATGGACCGGATTCATGCACTAATGTATCCACTCCAATATTCATCATCTCGCAATAATCATAAATATCATCTGTGAGAGCATCAAATTCATTCACGGCATCAATACCAAATACTCTACTTCCTGTTTCTCGCCGTCCTGATTTTCCAACGGGTGTCTTCAAAGGTAGATCAGGATCAAGATTTTGTTCACATAAATAAAATTCTAATTCAGGAGCCACAATGGCACTTAACTTTTCTTCATGCAGTTGTTTAATAATATTTATCAAAACTTGTCGTGGGGCTATTTCTGAGGGTTCACCTGATCCATATTTTAAATCACAAATAATTTGAGCTGTTGGCTCTTTATTCCATGGAATTCGCCTCAGGGTAGACAAGTCAGGAGTCATAAATAAATCTTCTTCAACGTAATTGATAACCTCACTTTCATAAACCCACTTACCAGAAACAGTTTGCCCAAAGACTGAGTCTGCAAGTTTTAGATTATTGTCTTCAACAGATTTAATAAACCTCTGTACCGGTAAAATTTTACCTTTTGATGAACCTGCCATATCTGGAAAGATACATTCTACTTCAGATATTTTATTTGCGGCGAGCCATTGCTTGAGCTCACTGATTGAACTGACCGTCATAATTACTGAAAAATATTTCTATTTTAACCTTGCTATAGAATTAGTTTCTATACTTAACATCGAATAAATTTTCACTAATAAATATATTTTTTTTAATTTTTGTAAACTCTAAAACAGTTTTACTCATGAATTCATCAGTTATTTCCCATTTTTTTAAGTCGAGGGTTTGATTATCAAAGCTGAGCACAACATGAGCATTGGTTTGACCCTTATCAAAAAGAACAGCTATTTGATAATTTCCATTTTTTTGAGTAACATTTGATACATCAAGATTATCAATAATATTAGTCTTATCAGATAAGAGGCTCTTCATTATATGGTTTCCAATTAAATAACTATCAATTTGATAACCTTCTTTATCTACTATTCTTAATAATCGTTCATTTGTGATGATATCTTCATTTCGATTATCATAAACAAATTTTGCTAAATACGGCTTAAGAAAATAGAAGTTACCATTTCTCATTTCATTATCATCAACAATTTGAATAAAGCTGCCAGACATCGATTTTGTATTGTTCCAGTTGTCTTGTATTTTATTAAGAATAGATTCTTCTGCTACAGTGTTTGTTATGAGAAAGAACAATATAAAACAAGCAATGCAATTTGACTTATTAAGAGCTAAGTTTATCAAAATTTATTTCTCTTTTACCAACGTGGTTTGCGGAACCAATGTACCCTTCTTCTTCTAATTGATCCATAATCCTCGCAGCCCTGTTATAGCCTATTTGTAATTTTCTTTGAAGTAAGCTGGTAGATGCCTTTCCTTCTTTTTTAATAATTTCAAGTGAGTCTTGTAATAATGCATCCTTATCATTTTCATTTAAAATTGAGACATCATTATTTTCTTCATCTTCTTTTAAAATTTCCTCATCGTATTCTGGTCGACCTTGTTTCTGCAAGGATTTCACAATATTTTCAATTTCATTATCTGATATAAATGGCCCATGAATTCTTGTTGTTATACCACCTGCTGTCATCATCAACATATCTCCTTTACCAAGAAGTCGTTCTGCTCCTTCATCACCCAGAATTGTTCTGCTATCAAACTTTGAACTGACTTGAAAACTAATTCTGCTTGGAAAATTTGCTTTTATAGTTCCCGTTATAACATCCACGCTTGGTCTTTGGGTTGCCATGATTAAGTGTATACCTGCAGCTCTTGCCATTTGTGATAATCTCTGAATTGTGTGTTCAATTTCCTTGCCAGCAACCATCATCAGGTCTGCCATTTCATCAACCACGACCACGATAAAAGGCATCTTTTTATTTTCAATTTCTATTTGCTGTGTTTGCGGTTGCCCTGTCTCAGGATTAATTCCAGAGGGAATAGAGCGTATAATTTTTTCAGATTTTCTTATCGCCTCTGCTATTCTAAGATTGTAATTTTCTATATTTCGAACTCCTAACAAAGACATCTTTTTATATCGAGACTCCATTTCTCTTACGACCCACTTTAAAGCGACGATTGCTTTTTTTGGATCAGTGACAACAGGTGTGATGAGGTGGGGTACACCCTCGTAGACTGAAAGCTCTAACATTTTAGGGTCTATGAGAATAAACTTACAGTCGTCAGGAGAATGTTTATACAATATTGAAGTAATCATTACATTAATACCGACTGATTTTCCTGATCCAGTTGTTCCAGCGATTAAAAGATGTGGCATATTTTCAAGATTAGCAAAAATAGCATTACCACTAATATCTTTACCAAGAGCTAGTATTAAATTTTTGTCATTCGCAATAAATTTTTCATTTCTAAAAAGTTCACTTAAATAAACTGGGTTTTTTACTGAATTTGGAATTTCGATTCCAATAACATTTTTGCCAGGAATGATAGCAACTCTGGCTGACATCGCACTCATATTTCGGGCAATATCATCAGACAATGTAATAATTTTAGAGGCTTTTATGCCAGGCGCTGGTTGAAGTTCATACATTGTAACTATTGGTCCGGGTGAAACTTTTATAATTTCGCCATCGATTTTAAAATCTGTCAGCACATTTTTTAATTTTTCAGCATTTAAGTTTAACTCTTCTTGGTTGATAAATTTTGTACTACTTCCATCGGGCTTTGAGAGAATATCAATTTCTGGTGTCCTGTAGACATCTTCATCAATAAATATCTCATCTTGCTGAGTGACAATATTTTCTTCTACTTTATTGTTCTCAGCAAAAGAATTAACAGGCTGGTCTTTTAAAACATCAAAATCGATCTTCGGTTCAATGTTTTTGACTTCACTTTTATATTTGTGCGACCCCGGTCGATATTTTAAAAAATTAAAGGATGGTGTTTTTAAATTTGTTATTCTTCCTAAGAATCTTATCCCAATAAAAAAGGTGCGACCAATTAAATTAAAAATATTTTTCCATTCAGTTATGCTTAGTCCCATAGTTAGAAAGATTGAAAGCAATAAGAATACTAGTACAGAAAAGATTAAAATATAAAAAATATAACTATCCGAAGAGAGTCCATTAGAGTACAGGTAATTAATAATGGACTCGGCAACAAAACCATTTGTCCTAAACAAATTTAGTGTTTCAAAGAAAATTGATAAAATTAGTATCGATATTGGTAAGAATAAAAAGTTCAAACCAAAGAATCTTAAATTTTTAACAAAAATCAGTTTGTAAGACCAACTAACTAAGACAATACAGATGATAAGACTACTATAGCCGAATACTTGAAGTAATATCTCTGAGATATTAGCTCCAATCATCCCACCAAAATTAGAAACTTCATATGAAGTTAAGTTATTAAAGTTAGGATCATAAGGTGAATAAGTTAAAATTGATACAAATACAAATAAACCACAAACAATTGACAGAACTCCACCGACTTCAAAAAGTCTATTAATTAAAAAATATCTAACTGAATCTGGTAAAAGCTTCATTTTTTATATATTTAAATTTAGGTAATTTTTATTAGCAATTGATTCATCTTCTTATTATATAACTACTTAATAAATTAACTGACTAAATAATTGATATAAACATTATGGATTTTGACTTTGTTTTCTATGGCGCAGGAATTTCTGCGAAAATTGCAGCAGTCTCCCTTTTAAAAGAAGGGTTTAAGGTTTGTATTATTCAGGACAAAAAAAAATTCTCAAAAAATTCAAATCTTGTGACTTTTTTGTCAGAAGGCTCAATTAACTATTTAACAACACTGGTATCAAATCCCGCTAATATTAATAATTATACCGCGATCCAAAAACTAAACTGTTCCTTGACTAACTCAACGGGTTCTAAAGAGGAATTTATTGAATTTACCGATAATAAATCAAATTCTCTTGGAAAAATTATACCTAATAATATTCTGGAAGGTATGTTTGATGAAGAATTATCGAAATTAAAAAATATTACAATTATCAAAGATGAAACTCCTATTAAAATTAATGATGCTTCCATGAATGTAGAAATTTTTATGGAAAGCAAGAATTCTATTCGAGCCAAAGTATTCATATTATCGTCATCAAATAACCACGAAATGAACAGAAATTTAAATATTAAATTTGTTAGTCATGATTTTAATCAAATAGCCTTATCTGTTAGAGTGATAGGTCAAGGTCAAAGTGAGGGATGTGCCTACCAAAAATTTTCATCGGATGGTCCGATCGCTTTTCTGCCGTATGAAAAAAATGAAGCGTCAATTGTTTGGTCTGTAAGAGATGACTCTCCGTTTGTTTCTATGAATAAGTCTGACCTTGAAAAAATAATAAACAAAAAACTTAATAATTTTTGCCAACCACTCGAGATAGTTGATGTAGAAAAACACAAACTCAAATTTAGTTTTTCGAGAAAATTATACTCTAATAAAACTGTTTTGATAGGTAACATTGCACACAATATTCACCCTATTGCTGGCCAAGGATTAAATTTAAGCATCAAAGATATTTCTTTATTTGTAAAACTTGTGAAGAATTACAAATCTATTGGATATGAAATAAATAGTAGTCTTATATTTGAAGACTATGATGTTGAAAGGAAAGTTGATAATACTGTTTATTCATTTGGTACACTTGCTTTAGAAGAAATTTTATCAACGCAAAATAAATTAGTAAATGCAGTTTCTCGAAAAGGAATAAGTTATTTGCAAAAAAATAACTTTATAAAGAAATTGTTTGTTGGTAGTGCTACAGGAAAAAAATATTTTAACTCCCTTTAATGAAGTTGATCACTTTTTTCACCAGACATATCAAAAATGTATGATTGATATAGAGCTTCAAGTGCGTGGCTTCGGGTAGTTATACTTTTTGCTTCGAGTAGAAGCTGTTTTTCTTCCGGGGTAAAAGGCACTAGTATTCCAGAATAATTGATTAACTGTTCAGTTGGTGTTTGTTGGATAATTTCCCAGTCAGCTAAAATTTTTCTATGTTCTAAATAACGTTTAACAAGAGCTAAGAGTTTTGATCGGTCAATGCTCTCAACATTTTGTTTCTCCATATCTAATTTATATCCATCATAGTTTGCTATAATCTGTCTATAGGGAGTTGTAACATCTAATTCTTCTTCAACTTCAAATCGTACAACTCCAGATAATGTGATGAGATAGCGGCTATCCTCAGCCTCATTGAATGAGGAAATACGACCAAGACATCCAACTTTTTTCAATACTTTGTTATCAGATGACTGATTTGGCTTACCAGGTTGTATCATGCCTAGTAATCTAGATGGTGAAGCAAGTGCATCATCTATCATTTGGACATATCGGGGCTCAAAAATATTAAGGGGAAGCTGAGTTCCTGGAAATAAAACTGCGCCTGTTAGCGGAAAAATAGGGATTTTTTTTGACAGATCCTGAATATTTAAATTTTTCATTTGTGTATCTAATAATACTATATTTTATCTATAAGTTAAATAATCTGCTTATCTTGAAAAACAAGGGTTTTTCTATTAGAAGACTCCTTTTACGCGAGTGTAGCTCAGTGGTAGAGCGAAACGTTGCCAACGTTTAGGTCGAGGGTTCGACTCCCTTCACTCGCTCCAGTACATCAATTAAAATTTCAAATACTTATCTCTCGCAATTGTATAGAGTGATTTCTATGAAAGCTTCAGGATTGGCTAGATATTCATGGACCATGTTTGATTTTGCAAATCAGCCTTTCTATACATTAATCATGACGTTCGTTTTTTCTGTTTACTTTACCGATGTGTTTATCGTTGGTGCAGATGGTGCTCAAAAATTAACACTTACACAAACAATTTCAGGCTTAGCTATTGCCGTCCTAAGCCCTGTTCTTGGATCCATTACAGACATAAAGGGAAATCGAAAAATATTAATGGGAATAACATCTGCATTATTTGTACTTGGTATGGCATTGCTTTGGTACTCACCCCCAGGTGCACCGGATGGTATTTGGTTAGTCATGTTTGGTTTAATACTTGCATCTTCTATGGTTGGATTTTCTGAGGTATTCAATAACTCAGTTTTATCAACTATCGAAACTCCTGAGAATTCTGGTTGGCTAAGCGGTATGGGTTATGGGGTTGGTTACATAGCAGGTCTCATCGCATTAATTTTATTTTTAATAATATTTGTATGGCCGGGTGGTGAAACTGAAAGTCTCTATGGTTTGAATACGAGTGAATATGAACACATAAGAATTGTCGGACCCCTAAGCGCTATTTGGTACGCGGTCTTTATTATTCCGTTATTTCTTTTTACCCCTGATTTGAAAAAAAATAATGTTACTGTAATTAATTCAATTAAGATTGGACTTACAAATTTTATTAAAACATTTAAGGAAGCTAGAAAGTACAAAAATATATTTATATTTTTGATCACCAGAATGTTTTATCAAGATGCCCTTAATGCTCTATTTGTAGTCGGAGGTGTTTACGCAAGCCTTGTTGTTGGAATGTCGCTCACACAGGTTTTAATACTTGGCATTATCTTAAATGTATTATCAGGACCAAGTTCAATTTATGGGGGTTATTTAAACGACCTAATCGGATCAAAAAATGTGATAAACTTATCTCTGTGGGGGTTATTTCTCTCAGGAGTTTTAGGAATATCAATTGATAAAGACACAATATTTTTTTTCTTCACAGTTAATGAATATTCATCAAGTGTAGAAGAATTCACTTTTGGAATATTTAATTCCGTAAGTCAGGTCACTTATATTTGTGTTGTTATTGGTATTTCAATTTTTTATGGTCCTGCTCAAACTGCTTCACGTGCATTAATGATTAAACTTGCTCCACAAGAAAAAATGACAGAATTTTTTGGTCTCTATGCCTTTGCTGGTAAATCAACCGCTTGGCTTGTTCCTGGAATAATGTCATTAATTCTTGCTTTCACAGACAGCCTTCAATACGCAATGATTTCAATTATGTTTTTTAATTTGATCGGCATTATCGGTATGTATTTTGTTTCAGAAAAATGATTAGGAGATATCTTAATTTAGTTTCTTTAACCAAATCTCAAATAATCATTTTTGTTTTGCTTAATATTTGCGGTCTACTTTTTTTTATACTGCCTCACAATATTTTTTGGAATATGCTTGATTTGAAATTTTCTTATAATGAGGAAATATTACTTAAAAGTTTTAACGCCATTGGAGATGAGGGTAGACGAGTATATTATTTTTCAGCATTAATTTTAGATACGGTCTATCCATTATTGTATGTTTCTCTCTTTTTGGGTGCTTATGTAAAATTATTCAAAAATAATTCTTATACTTATATTTTTCCGATAGCTGCAGCTATTTTTGATATTATGGAAAATATTCAAATCAGTTTTCATCTTTCTAACTTTCCATCAATCTCTGTACAAAATATTTTTTATACGAGTACATCGACTTCCTTGAAGTGGCTCGCGATTGGAATTTCCACTGTAATACTAATTTATGGAATTATTAAAAAGCAAAAAAGTAACAATTAAAAATTGAACAAAATTATACCTCAGTTTGTTTTTTTAGTCCCTGTATTAACAGTTATTATTTCATATTTTATTTCTTCTTTTGGAGGGTTCGTTGATTGGTGTATGCCGTTACTAGACGGTTGCACATCAATCAGTAAGGTTGGTAGATACGGTATTTCTTTTTATTTATATAAACTATTTATTATTCCATCTGTAATCCTGTTAATTATTTTTTGGTATCAAATAAATATTTATATACACAAAAGTAATTTTCTTTTTAGTCTTGCTATAGTTTCCAGTGTCTTTTTAATTGTTTACCTGATTGCTCTTGGCTTTGATGGCAATATCTATAGGTTTATGAGGGAGATAGGAATATTTGTATTTTTTATACTCACCCCAGTGTGTCAGGTCTGGCTAGCAATTTCTATTTCAAACGAAAAGATTAAAGCTAAAAATATTTTGTATATACTTATCTTCTTGTATTTGGTTTGCTTGGTCTCTTATTTGTTCATTCTGCCTTTAGACAATGCAAAATATGAGAATATTATAGAATGGAATTTTGCACTTTTAATATTTTTATTTTTTCCAGTATTCTCCTATTTATTGGGAAAAGCTAATGCCTGAAATGACGGGTTCCTGTAAAGACCATTGATATACCAGCCTCATTTGCCGCTTTAATGACCTCATCGTCTTTGACCGAGCCCCCTGGCTGAATAACAGCCTTGGCCCCGTATGAAATTGCTACCAACAAGCCGTCGGCAAATGGAAAAAAAGCATCTGACGCGACCACTGAACTTTCAAGTGAGTTCTCATCTGATGGATCCATTTCATTATTTTTTTGTGAGGCAATTTTAGCACTATCAATTCGACTCATTTGGCCAGCACCAATGCCAATAGTTTTTTTGTTTTTAACATAAATAATCGCATTCGACTTTACATGCTTGCAAACTTTAAAGGCAAACAACATATCTTCAATCTGGCTAGGGGTAGGTATTTTTTCTGTAACAGTCTTTAAATCAGCAGAATTTGTTTCTTTATTATCGTTTGTTTGGATCAAAATGCCTCCCTCAATACTCTTATAATTTCGAGATTTATTGACTTCATGCATTGCTGACAAAACCAAAAGACGTAAATTATTTTTTGTTTTAAAGATTTCTTTAGCTTCATCTGATATTTCGGGCGCGATAATAACTTCCGTAAATATTTTTATTATTTCACTTGCAGTTTTTCTATCAATTGTTTGATTGAGTGCAACAATACCACCAAAAGCACTAGTAGTATCACACGACAAAGCTCTCGCATAGGCATCATGCAATGAAGCCCCACTTGCAACTCCACATGGATTTGCATGTTTGATAATCGCAACGGTTGGGATTGTTTCATCAAACTCTTTTATTAATTGAAGGGCAGCATCAGCATCATTAATATTGTTATAACTTAGTTCTTTTCCTTGTAACAAAGTTGCGTGAGGAATACCTGATGATTGCAGAGCTGACTTATACAGACTGGCTTCCTGATGCGGGTTCTCACCATAGCGAAGGACTGATGATAACTGTCCAGCAGTAGAAAATTTTTCTGATTGATCGTTTGAATTTTGATAAAACCAATTACTAATCAGGGAGTCATAGTACGCCGTAGTTGAGAACGTCTTTGCAGCTAGTTTTTTTCTAAAAGCTAGAGTTGTCGAGCCATTGTTCTTTTTCATTTCATCAATCAGGTTGTCATAATCATTTGTCTCAGTAACAACTGTTACAAAATTGTGATTTTTTGCTGCTGACCGCAACATCGCAGGTCCGCCGATATCTATATTTTCAATACAAATATCCTCGTTTTCTGTCGATTTTATTGTTTCCTCGAAGGGGTATAGATTCACAATTATCAAATCGATATCTTCAATCCCATGGTCCTCTTGTGATTGGACATGACCTTTATCGTCTCTTTTAGACAGTAATCCACCGTGCACATTTGGGTGTAAAGTTTTAACACGTCCATCCATCATTTCAGGAAAATTAGTTATAGAGGCAACGTCGGTGACTTCAATCCCCAGATCAGCAATTGACTTTGCTGTACCTCCTGTTGAAATAATTTTAACTTTATGCTCTTTCAGAAACTGAACAATTTTCTCTAAATTTGATTTATCAGAAACAGATATTAAGGCAGTTTTTATTTTTATATCCAACTTAATGGCCTCTTAACCTTTCAATATTATTTGCGTATTCACTAGGACCACCTTTGAAGGTTGTTGTGCCCGCGACAATCATATTTGCTCCAGCGTCAATGACAGATTGAATATTCTCAAAATTGATTCCACCATCGATTTCTAAATCAATCTCTCTGCCTGACTGATCAATTTCCTTTCGAAGCTTTTCAAGTTTATCAAGTGCGGTTGGAATAAATTTCTGTCCGCCAAAACCTGGGTGTACGCTCATCACGAGAATGAGATCTAATTGATCCAGATAGGGTTTAACTACTTCCCATTCTGTATCAGGATTGATTGCAAGCCCCGCCTTCACATTTAGTGACTTAATTTTATCTATACAGGCTTGCGTATCGTCATTAGCTTCAGGGTGAACCGAGACAATATCAGCACCTGAGTCGATAAATTTTTCAATATACGGTTGAACAGGATCAATCATTAAATGTACATCAAATGGAAGTGTGGATTTATCTCTAATTGATTTTACAATATCAGGGCCAATGGTTAAGTTTGGAACGAAGTGTCCATCCATCACATCAACGTGAATATAGTCAGCACCTGCTTTTGTAATATTAACGACTTCTTCGCCTAATGATGAAAAATCAGATGCTAGAATAGAAGGTGATATTTTAACCGACATGTTTAAGAAGCATTATTTCTCTGTATAACAGAAACCTTATTTGTTTCCACAGTTTTCATGCTTTGAAAATTCAAAATTTAAGATTAATTTAATTATTATGAATGATAAAAAATCTGATACTGCTGAGGTTATAAAAGATAAGAAAACTGCTTCGAAACTCCCTAAAAAGAAAAAGGAAATAGGTGGGGCTGACGGTCCTGAGCCAACACGCTTTGGTGATTGGGAAAAAAAGGGAATTACATCAGATTTCTAATAATTGAGTTTCCTACAGGCCAAATCTATTCTCATAAACTTCCTGGATTTCACTAGGCCATATTTCTTTCATATAAGTTACCAACTGCCAAACCTCCTCATCAGAAAGACTTGAATTACCTAGCATTTTTCCTTCATAATTTGGATCAAAACTCGTGAAGCCATACTTTATTACTCTATATAAATATTCTGGTGAATGATGCCAGGTATGAGCCGTGCCATTTAGCGGAGGCGCAAGTCGATGTCCGTCATCATCAAGTTTATTCTGCCAACCAATCTGTCCTTGTAAATTTTTGCCATGGCACGAGGCACAATTATTTTGATAGAGAGACACTACAGCTGCAGATGCCTCAGCATTTACAATATCAACTCTATTCAGTGTATTATTGTTGTTGGGCATCATCATAAAATATAAGCCAAAGATGAATAAACCAATTATCAATATGTAGAGCGAATTCTTTTTAGTCACTTCAAATTAAATAATTTGATCCAATTCAACATCAAGAAGATTTCTTACGAACTATTTAAAGCTGCTGATTAAATGTAGACGGTTTCCAATCCTTTGGAGCAAGTTCTAAGTCTTCAAATTGAAAGGCAGGCGCGACCGTACAACCAATCAAGCTATAAGAACCAGTAGATTTTAGAGCAAACCAAGTACCTTTTTCTACAGTATACATAAAATTATTATTTGATCCTATCTCATCAATTTGAAATTCTACCCCATCTCTTGACGTGTAAATGTTGAGAGGACTGCCAGAGTAAAAGTGTAACGTTTCCGTTTTTGTTATTCTGTGCCAGTGAGAGTTTTCATGTTCTTCTAATAAAAAATATATATGAGTGACATCGTCATTTCTAAAAATCTCAACATAATGTCCACCCTCAGGATGAGGTTCCATTTTGTGTTCTTCTATTAAACTCTTAATAAGTTCTTTATCACTCATGAATTGATGTTTACCTATTTGTTCATTCGATTGTCGATTAAATCATCGACTACTGCTGGTTCAGCTAAAGTAGATGTATCACCAAGATTGCTGTATTCATTTTCTGCAATCTTTCTTAAAATTCTTCTCATGATTTTTCCAGAACGTGTCTTTGGAAGACCGGGTGCCCATTGAATGAGATCTGGAGATGCAATTGGACCAATTTCTTTTCTAACCCAGGTAACTAATTCTTTATACAATTCATCAGAGGTTTCTTCGCCGGCGTTTAAAGTTACGTAAGCATAAATTCCCTGACCTTTGATGTCATGAGGATAGCCAACTACGGCTGCTTCACTAACTTTTGGATGAGCAACTAAAGCAGATTCAACCTCGGCTGTTCCCATACGGTGACCAGATACATTAATCACATCATCAACACGCCCAGTGATCCAATAATAACCATCTTTATCACGCTTGCATCCATCACCTGTAAAATACTTTCCATCAAATTGAGAAAAATAAGTTTCAATAAATCTTTTATGATCGCCGTATACTGTCCTCATTTGGCCTGGCCATGAGTCTGCAAGACAGAGTGATCCTTCACATGCTCCTTCAAGAATATTACCTTCAGAGTCTAAAATTTGAGGCTTTATACCAAAAAAAGGTTTTGTTGCTGATCCAGGTTTTTGAGCTATTGCTCCTGGAAGTGGGGTGATTAAGATACCACCTGTTTCCGTTTGCCACCATGTATCAACGATCGGACAGTTCTGTTCACCAACAATATTATAATACCACATCCAAGCTTCAGGATTAATGGGCTCTCCAACAGTCCCTAACAGTTTAAGCGAAGATCGACTTGTTTTTGTTACAGGTTTTTCTCCTTCACGCATTAGCGCGCGAATAGCTGTGGGCGCTGTGTAGAAAATATTGACTTTATGTTTATCAACCACTTCCCAAAAACGAGAAGCACTTGGATAATTTGGAACTCCCTCAAACATGACAGTGATTGCACCGTTCGCAAGTGGTCCGTAGACAATATAACTATGTCCAGTAACCCAGCCCACATCAGCTGTGCACCAATAAACATCCCCTGGTTTGTAATCAAATACATACTGGTGTGTCATTGATGCATATACCATATAACCGCCAGTAGTGTGCATTACACCTTTGGGCTTTCCTGTCGATCCCGATGTGTAAAGTATAAATAACGGGTCTTCAGCATTCATTTCTTCCGGAGGACATTCCTCTGAAACGTTACTTAATAATTCATGATACCAAACATCTCTGTCATCATGCCAATCAATTGAGCCGCCGGTCCGTTTAACGACAATACAATTTCTTACTCCACCAGAGATATTTATTGCATCATCTGTATTTTGTTTTAAAGGAATTGTTTTGCCACCTCTCAAACCTTCATCAGCTGTAATAACAATATCTGATTTGCAATCACTGATACGACCTGCAAGTGAGTCAGGAGAGAAGCCACCAAAGACAACTGAATGAATAGCTCCAATCCGTGTGCAGGCCAGCATAGAATAAGCAGCTTCAGGTATCATTGGCATATAGATCGTGACTCGGTCCCCTTTTTTTACACCCAGATTTTTTAGGCCGTTCGCTAATTTTGAAACTTCTTTATGCAACTCATTATAAGTAATGTGTTTTGAGTCCTTTGGATCATCACCTTCCCAAATGATGGCTGTCTGATCACCTTTATCTTTTAAATGTCGATCGATACAATTAGCGGAAGCATTAAGAGAGCCATCTTCATACCATTTGATTGAGAAACTATCTTTCTTAAATGATACATTTTTCACTTTTGAATACGGTTTCACCCATTTTATTCTTTTACCGTGTTCATTCCAAAAATCTTCATTATCGTTGAATGATTTATCATACCACTTAGTGTATTTATCATGATTAATTTGGGCGTTGGCAGACCAATCAGCACTGACTTCAAATTTTTCATTATCACTCATAAACCAAATATCTTATTTGATACCTCCTAGATTGCAAATAATTGTCCAGGACTTCTTATCGATGGGCAAGACAGATAATCTTGCTTGTTTCACTAAAGCGAGGTGATTAAGTCTTTTATCTTCTTTAATTTGAGAGAGGTTTACTCTTTTTTTAAGGGCTTTCACGGCACTGATGCGAACCATACCAAAACGATTAGACTTATCAGTTGGATCCGGGTGATATTCTCTAATGACTTTAACAATGCCGACGACATCTCTTTCTTTTACAGAATGATAAAAAAAACACAGATCTCCTTTTTTCATTTTCTTCATATTATTTGAGGCTTGATAATTCCGGACACCATCCCAGCCTTCACCTTTAGAGCCTGCCTTGACTTGTTGCTCCCACGACCACGTTTCGGGTTCAGATTTCATTAACCAATAATTCATGCCTACTCTTTTGTTAGAGGTCTATTTAAAAGTTCTTGAATTGTAGAATCAATATTTTTTTTTCGATATAAAACACGATAAACAGCCTCGTTGAGAGGAAGATCCAATTTTTGCTGAGCAGCAAGTTTCTTTAAAGCCCTAACGGTAAAAACGCCTTCGGCGACAGACAGTTTTTTCTGCATGATTTCACTGAGTGTTTTGCCTTTGGCTAAATCAATGCCCAAAGAAAAGTTTCGAGACTCTTTTGATGAGCAGGTTAAAAATAAATCACCCATACCAGACAGACCGGAAAGAGTTGATCTTTTTGCTCCCATGGATTTGCCAACAATTGATATTTCCGCAAAGCTTCGTGAAATAATTGAGGCCACAGCATTGTCACCAAACTTTTTACCAACCACAATACCACTGGCAATGGCATAAATATTTTTAAGGGCACCTGCAATTTGAGTGCCAATAATATCGTTTGATAAATATGGTCTTAAGGTAGGTGATTTTATCAGTTCAGCAATTTCACTTGAGACGTCGTCGTTTTTTGATGATACGACTGTGGCTGCTGGCAAACCTTGTGCAATCTCACTAGCAAAATTTGGTCCAGAGATAATGGCAATTTTATTTTTAGGAAAAACCGATGATACTATCTGGCTCGGTAAACGAAGACTGCTCATTTCAAGACCTTTGGAGCAGCAAATAAAAATCGTATTGTGCTCTAAATGATCTTTAAGTTTTGACAAGACGCTTGATAGATATTGAACAGGCGATACTAAAAATAAAATTTCACAACTGGAGAGATCACTTATCTCCGTGGTACAGGAGATTTTTTTGCTTAATTTGATGTGAGGCAAAAATTTTTTATTTTCATGTTTTTTATTTATATTCTCAGCAACATTTTGTTCTTTTGCCCACAACAAAATATTTTGTTTTTTAGCAATAATATTTGATAGTGCCGTCCCCCAGGCACCGGCGCCAATGACACCAATTTGTTTTTTCTTTTTAGTGACCAACTGCTCTTTTACCTTTCATGAAGATGGCCTTCTTATCTAGAGGCCACCGTGGTTTTGGTTTAAAATTAAGTTTATTGAATAGCTTACGTTCAAAGCGTTCAATTCCTGCTAGCGCAATCATTGCACCATTGTCAGTACAGTATTTAATGGAGGGAAATAAAAACTCACAGTCCCTTTCTTTTTCAATTTTTTCAAGGGACTTACGTAAACTTTTATTAGCCGCAACGCCACCAGCGACAACGATCCTGACTGTCTTATTCTTCCTTTGACGAGCTTGGAATATATCAATTGCGTGAGATGTTTTTGTGTACAAAATTTCATTAATCGTTTTTTGAAAAGAAGCTGCCATATCTTTTTTAAATTTTTCTGTGCACTTGTGTTGGGCCACGACAGTTGCTACAGCCGATTTCAGACCAGCAAATGAAAAGTGGCAATTTTTTTCGTGGATCAGTGGCTTCGGCAATTTAAAACGTAATTCATTACCTTTGAGTGCGTACTTTTCTATTTCAGGACCGCCTGGATATCCTAATTTCAACAAGCGTGCAGTTTTATCAAAGGCTTCACCCAGAGCATCGTCAATTGTCGTACCAATCCTTTTGTATGAATTAAATTTATTGATCATCGTAAATTCTGTATGACCCCCTGAAACCAACAACAACAAATAAGGGAAGTCAATGTCTGTTTCTAATCTAATAGACAGCGCATGGCCTTCTAAATGATTTACTGCAATAAATGGTTTCTTTAGCGAAGACGATAATGTTTTTGCGGCGACCACACCCACTAAAAGACCACCCATTAAACCAGGTCCAGCGGTTGAAGCAATAGCATCGATATCACGAAATGATAATCGTGATTTATCCATTGCCATTTTAATCAATTTATCAATCACATCAGAATGAGCTCGGGCTGCTAGTTCAGGAACAACTCCTCCGAAGTCTTGGTGAATGTCCAGCTGAGATTTTACGATGTTGGATAAAATATTGATTTGACCATTGGTTTTTTCAACGACCGATACAGAAGTTTCATCACAACTAGATTCAATGCCAAGAATTCTTATTTTTTTCATTTTCTTTAATAATAATCAATATTTATGGACTAAATAAAGTATACTTAAATCATTATATATTTAATTTTTAAAGAACCTTATTTAAATTTGAAAAATAGACTTAATGCCGGATAAAACGATCACGATTGGGATTAGAAATAGTAAACTTTCAAAAGCACAGACCAATCAACTAATTCAAGCACTTATAGCGACCACGCCAAATCTCAATGAAGACGATATTCAAATAGAATTTATTCAAACCACCGGCGATAAAAATCCAACCCATCGGCTTGATCGGATTGGCGGCAAGGGGTTGTTCATCAAGGAAATAGAGGAACACATTATCAAAGGCACTGTGGATCTTGGCATCCACTCGCTCAAAGATTTACCAGCGACGACTGAACTCGGTGAATTAGAGCTTATTTGCTGGATGCGCAGACAAAGCCCCCAGGACTCACTACTTTCCAACTCTGGTAAAACCTTCAGTGAACTGCCTGCTGGCTCAATTATTGGGACCAGTTCTATAAGACGGCGGGCCCAAATACTGAGTTTAAGGCCAGATCTTTCAATAAAACTACTGCGAGGTAATGTCGATACGCGTGTAAATAAATTACATAATAAAGAGTACGATGCCATTCTTCTCAGCTTAGCGGGGCTTGAACGGTTGGGTCTAGAGGATTTGGTAACCGAAACACTGCCCTTAGACCTTTTTTTACCAGCCGCTTGTCAAGGTACTGTGGCTGTACAAGCTAAACAAAATAGTCCGTTAAAAAATGTACTAATAAATATTAATGATGAGACGACACAGATTGAAAGCACTGCTGAGAGACTGGTGTTAAAAACCATTAATGCCAATTGTAATAGTCCGGTTTCAGTTTATGCAAAAATCAACACGGACAAAATCACAGTTGAGTGTGTGCTGTATGCACACAATGGTGAAAAATTATTTGCACAATCGGTCACAGATGACAAAATAAATTTTAAACAATTAAGTGCAACTCTTGGAGAAAATATTATCTCTGCTGTGGGACAAGAACATATTAACGCTTTGGATAATTTTGAAGATGATTTTAATTACACGCCCGCGTGAAAAAGCAAAACAATTAGCGGCTCAACTCAAGAAAAAAAATATTAACAGTCGTACCGACTCTCTAATTTCGTTTTATTTAAAAAATATTAAAATTAATTTTGAACCTTACAGTGACTGTCTCATAGCGAGTGTGCAAGCAGTTAATGCAATTAAACAAAAACACAGAAAAGAAATTAAGCACTTAAAAAAATGCAATCACTATGTAATTGGTGACGAAGCAGCAAAAGCACTAAGGGCACTGAGAATTACAAAAATAAAAAAAGTTTTTCATAATTCAGATGAGTTACTAAATTACTTAAGTACGTCTTCTCATCGAATAAAAAAATTGTGTTATTTATCGAGTAATGTCAACAATACAAAGCTGCTCAAAAAATTAGACACACTCAGAATAAATTATAAAAGAGAAATTATTTACTCAGTTCAGCCCAAAGCCAAATTAACTCTTAAAACGGTGAACGATTTAAGAGCAGAACGCATTCATGTGGTCACTTTATTTTCATTGTATACTGCGCAAACGTATATCAATTCAGTGCATTTAGCTAATCTATCAAAGAGTGCAAAAAAATTAGCATACATCTGTTTAAGTGACGATATTGCAACTTTTATGAAAAGAAAGGGTTATAAAAAAGCCATTGCATCTAAAAGTCCCTTAGAATACTCCTTAATTCAATCTGTAGCTGAGTTCATGGCTAAGCGATAAAAAATAGAAAAAAAGACTAGTACTCACTATGACGCTAAGTTTTATTCAGTATATTGTGTCTTAATATTCGTAAGCTTAACTGTAAAAATTGCTTATTTTCTCTCATTAAAGCTATGATTTTGAGATATTATTTATAATGAATTAAGCCTTTTAAGTACTTGACTAATTTGTGATTTCTAGTTGAATACGTAGATTGTTATAAGTTTTAATAATTTTTTATTATTACTATGAGAAACAGTTTAGAAGCTTTCTAAGTTTAAAGTTAGAAGCTTTCTATGTTTAAGGGGGGAAAACTATTATGAATAAATTTTTAAAATTTATTTCAGTAAGTACATTATTCTTGTCACTTACATCAGGTGCGTGGATATCATCACATGCTGCCGAAATTAACATACCAGGTTTTACTGGTACAGCGAACACGACATTCACTTCAGGATTTTCTGCACGTGTTCAGTCACAAGATTGTCGACTGCTTGCAGGTTGGAAATATACTGTAGGACAAAACCATCAAACTCTTCTTGGTGAAGATACAGTAACGGTAACATCAAACGGCCAATCTTTAACAACAGCTCAAGCTTTGGGTGGCTACATGACAGCAACTCGAGGTTTATCTGCTGCTGATGCAGCAACACTCTTGACAGTTATTGATGGATCAGGTCAAGGTTGTGGTCAAGCAACCTCAGACTCTTACGGAAATACTACCGATACCCTTTTCTCATACGGTAATGACAACGCTACTGATGGTCCATTAAACTTCCAACGTGGTGATATTTTTGATGCGACTCAATCACTCTATTCTGAAATCAGTGGGGTCACTGATAATGGCACAAGTTTAAATTTATCATTCGTGGCTTCGGTTAACCCGGCATTAGATATAAACGCTCCCCAGTTTAAAACTTTTGAAGCGCCGGCCCAAGATGATTTTGAATCAGCAATAGATATTCTCGATGCTTATGCCGTCACCAGCTTTGATGTGGCGGATAGTTTTGTTGATGTTCAATTTGGTCGTTATGTAACGAGTTGGGGTGAGTCAACATTTATTCCAATAGGTCTTAACGGTTTTGTTACAAACGCTTTAGACCTTCCAAAATTACTATCACCAAGTTCTTCAATTAAAGAAGCTTTGATACCAACGGAACAAGTAACAATAACAACAGCATTATCTGATGGCTCAACGCTTGAAGGATATTATCAGTTCAACCATGAACAAGTTAAGTTGGGTCCAAAAGGATCATATTTTGGAAGTGAATTATTTGGCGATGGTTATGGTCAACTTGATGCATCTGGCACAAATGACCTTGAAAGAAATTCACCTGCGGCCTGTCCATATTCAATGGTAGGTGGTGCTACGTTAGCAGCAGCAGGGACGGGTGGACTTTTCACAGCTGGGGCCGGTCATGCATGCACGGCAGCCAATATTGCAGCTTACTCGCGTCACGCAACGAATTGGTCAGATTATGATGCAACAAGTTTTATTGTGGCTGGTCTTAAGGCCTTAGATGCAACAGCAGTAACTCAGTCAATGGGTCTTGGAGCAGCTCACGAATTCCTTGGATCGGCAACTTCAGCAGCTCCTAGTGCTTCTAACTCAGGTGATTCTGATGATAGTAAAGGTAACATTGCAGCTGCCAGTTCTGTAGCCAAAGCGATGACTGGCTATTCTAATTTGTTTACACCGGATTATCGAAAAGGCGCAAATGTATCAATTTTTGCTAATCCAAATGGAAAATTTAAAGACCCTGATGGCTCTGACTACGGTTTAAGATGGGGTAAATACTTTGATACTATCGGAACAGGTTTAGATATTGGTATGTACTATGCTAATTACACATCAAAAGTACCTTATTTCCAAGCCGTAATGCCAAATGGTGTATTTGCGCAAGATATACTTGGAGCAATTGCATTGGCTCATGGTGACTGGGCGACAAGTGATTTAACTGGTGTCGGTATCTCCAGTCATTCCACCGGAGTATTTGATGCAAGCGCGACTGCATCTGTAAACACAGGTTTTCAAAATTTGAAAAAAGGTATGGATGATATTGCTTTTGCCCAAGGTCTATGTGACATCGTTCTAGGGACAGGTTTAAGACCACTTTATGGTTATAGTGGAAATACACGAAGTCCAGTTGACCGTGCGGTTCAACAAGCCTTACATGGCTTAGTAATCAATGGTGAGATAGTTCATGACTCATCTCTGTGTGCCGCAACAAATCTATCTAGTGGAGCAACAGCACTTGGAGGTAGCGCACTATATGGAATCAGACTGGCATCAGCCTTAGTGCCAATGAATGCAACCACTTACAGAGCTATCTTTCCAGAAGATAATCAAGTATTGGGTTTGAGTTTCAATACCAATGTTAATGGTACAACACTTCAGGGTGAGCTTGCTTATCGTCCTGATTTTCCTTTGGCAACGGGCGCTGGTGATCAGTTGAACCAAATTTTTGACAAAAATGGCTCTACAGACCTTCTGAACATGTTTGCAGTTGCTGGTATTGATGTATCTAGTGCAGCTGGTTCAGCTGGTTTAGCTAGTTTTATTTCTGTAGTAGAAGGCACACTCGCCGCCACTAGTTCATCACTAGGTACTGATTTCTTTGATGCAATCGATGCATACGAACGATCATCACTAGGTAATGTCGTTGATGATAACGGCAATACAATTTCGTCTTTAGCCGCTTATTCAGGTAATTGGTACTATTCAAAACCATTTATTGAATATGATGTCCTCAGTGGAACACTGGGCACAACAACAGCCTTTACTGCAACTCACCCAGTAACGGCGGCATTAGGCGCTGACTCAAGTGCCTTAGTCACTGAAGTTGGTTTTGTCTCTGTTATGGATATGGATGATAACGCTAACGGTTATCTTGCAAGAAATGGTTTCAACGAAGGTGTTGCCGCCTCAACAAATAAATGTCTGGGTGCTTTTGAATCCATAGCTTCCGTCATAGCAGCTAACTCAACACCAGCCATTGCAGCTCTTGCGGCTGGCTATACCAACCTTCATACTTCTACACGATCTATGACCAATATTGGTTCAGGTCTAGTGGATGGATTGTTTGGTAATGGAGGTTATTGTGGTGATAAGCCGGGGGCTGATGATTTTGCTGCAACTTATAGATTGTTAGGAACAGCAACATATCAAAACTTTAACAATTCACCATGGACACTGACACCAACAGTTGTGGTCTCTCATGATTTCCACGGTTTTGCACCATCATCAATTGGTGGTTTTGCAGAAGATAGACTATCATTTTCTGCGAGCGTATCTTTCTCCAAGGGAGATATGAACATCACTGGAACTTATGTAGACTTCATGGATTTGGGCGATAAGTATGTACAAAGCCTTGAAGATCAGGACTACTTATCTCTATCAATATCTCAATCATTTTAATTAGGGAAAGGTAAAAAATGATGAAATCTAAAATTAAAAAATTAATTACAGCTCTGATTGCTTCTTTAGCATTTTCTTCGACTGCAGTATTTGCGGAGGTTAAGTATTCTGTGACATCCGCAAATTTCATTGAATATGCGGATATGTTAACACCAGGACAAAAAGCTTTATTCATTGCATATCCTGATACGTTTCGAATCGATGTGTATGAAAATTCTCCAGCGTGTGAAGCGCCAGATGATATCAAAGCAATGTCTCAAACTAATGGAACATTAGTGAATGATAACGAAGGTTTTGAGGCGCCAAACGTTGGACAAATACCTTTCCCAAATCCAACGCATCCTCAACATTTCGTCTGGAATTTCAGAATGAATTCAAGCTATGTTTCAAACGTGGCTCGAGTAGGAACGTCAACAAACGTTGCAGCGGATGGATCAATCGTGATTGGTCAGCAAGTAACAGACATTGTCTTCCCAAGAAATCCAAACACAATATCTCAATATGCGGATCCAAACATTTATGCGATGTTCATGCAGAAAAACCTTGGACCACCAAGAACAGCTGGGGTAGTTACACTTGTTCATGACTATATTGACAGTTATATTCAACCGCGAAAAGCTTGGGGTTATGCGCCAGCAACCAGACGTGTTAGAAGAGCACCAAATATTTCTTATGATACAGTTCTTAATGCGGGCGGTGGTATTATCACAATCGACCAGTACAATGGCTTTAATGGAGCACAGGACAAATACGATTGGAGTTATGAAGGCATGAAAAAAGCTTTAGTACCAATGTATAATGATGTGCTGATGAATACGCCAGTTGAAGAATCGCACACACGTCATCACTTAAACCCTGATCATGTTCGCTTTGAAGAAAGAGATGTTCATGTTGTTCACGCTCAATTAAAACCGGGCCAAAGGCACTTATACGAGTCTCGTACATTCTACTTCATGGATGATGAATACTATCATTTAGCGCTTCATGACATGTATGATGGTAATGGTGATTTGATGAGAACATATATTGGCACAGTCATAGCTGGACAATTTGGTGCATCAAAAGCCACTGAGTGTTTCTCTCAAGGAGAATTCACTTTTGATTTAGCGACACGATCTTACTCAGGAAACAATGTATTTGGTGAAGCATTCTATTCACAGCTTCCTGTTTACAATGGCACTGAAGAAAAACCTGCAAGCTTCTATACGCCTGACGGTTTAAGAAGATACGCAAGATAATAATCTTAATAAACTTATAATTAAACCCGACTTGATATTTTTAAGTCGGGTTTTAATTTATTAAAAACAGGCTTGACTAAGTTGATGAAAAATTTCTTCAAAATAATACTTATATTTTTCGTCTTGAGTTCAGTGACGTATTCCTCAGACTTTAATTTTGGATCAGGAAAAGCAGCGCTTTCCAAGTATGCATCGAATGCACTAATCACAGCAATGGAGCATGTTTCAGGAAGAATCTATGCTGTAGGAGTGCACGGCATTATTATCTTTTCAGACGATGATGGGGAAAATTGGACACAATCTGAAAATGTTCCGTACACAAATACGCTTACAGATATCAGCTGTCCAACGATTGAGCTTTGTTGGGCAACAGGGCATGATTCAACGATTTTACACAGTAGTGATAATGGCATGAACTGGACCATACAGTTCCAAGACATCGATTTTGATGCACCTTTGTTATCCATTCATATGTATGATGATAAAAATGGCATTGCACTTGGAGCTTTTGCACTATCACTTAGAACAAATGATGGTGGTAACTCGTGGGGATATTTATTCATTAGTGATGATGATTACCAGCCTCATCTTAACTATGCCTTTAGTGATCCCCAGTTGTGGCGAGTATCAGCTGCTAACGAGGGTTTTGCAGTAGGCGAGCTAGGTAAGTTTTATTTGTCTCCAGACAAAGGATTGACATGGATGACGATTGATACTGGCTACCCAGGTTCTTTGTGGTCAGGTATCAAAGCTGATGTAGGGATCTATCTATTATTGGGTATGTCAGGCAATATCATTATTGCTAAAGAATTAGATCCGAATGCTGAAGAGCCATCTGCTGACAAGTTTACCGGACTGGGATGTTTTGAGGGAGGAATGTATGATGGAGATTGTAAAGTGTTTACATTCGAATACCAAAATATTGGGGTCAAAAATAGTTTAACCAATGCGATTATTCTTGATGATGGAAGAATTGCTATAAGTGGAAATAGTGGAACGGTGTCAATTGTTGACTTATATAACAAAAAAAATATTGAAACATGTGTACGGTCTGATCGATTAAGCAATACATCAATTGTTAATTTAGGTAACGATGAATTTCTCATTGCTGGGCAAAAAGGAGTTAGAAAACACAGCATGTCACAATGCTATGAAAACTTTGTCTCTGATGATCCATCGCTACAAGACTCTTATTACACAGTCGATTTAAGCTAGTCATGTCAAGAGTTGAGGGCAAAGTAGCAATCATTACAGGAGCAGCTTCAGGATTAGGTTTTGCCGCTGCTCAAAAACTTCTTGAAGAAGGGGCAAAGGTAATGCTGTCCGACATTAATGAAGAAGTGATCAATTCAATGTCTGAGCGGCTCAGCCAATTTAGTCAAACACAATTCAGTACCTGTATTCACGATGTCACCAATGAAGACTCATGGATTGAGTTGATAGATAAGACCGAAAAAGATTTTGGTAAAATTAATATTCTTGTTAACAGTGCAGGCATTAGTTTGGGCGCCGATATAGTCTCGACTGATTTTGAAATCTGGAAAAAAGTTCACGAGGTTAACTTAGATAGTGTATTTTTGGGGTGTAAATATGCCATCCCAAAGATGAGTGCTCATGGACATGGATCTATTATCAATATTTCCTCAATTTCAGGAATTGTAGCTGGTTGGAATACAGCAGCATATAATTCATCAAAAGCGGGTGTTCGATTACTAAGTAAATCGGTTGCATTGTATTGTGCAAAAAAAGGTTACGATGTTCGTTGTAACTCTCTTCATCCTGCTTTTGTTAATACGCCCATTTTAGATCCACTCAAACAGGCTTTTGGTGCAGATGAGGCGGTTGCAAAACTGGCCAGACAGATACCGATGAATAAAATAGGTGATACTGATGATGTCTCGTATGCCATATTATATTTAGCTTCTGATGAATCCAAATTTATGACAGGAACAGAGATTGTTCTTGATGGCGGCTTAAGCGCAATGTAGTTTCTTAAATGAAACTATGACTCAAAATAAAAAAGCACTAATGGTTGTTCATCAACCTCGATCAAGTACAGGGGACGTTGGCCTTAAATTAATTGAACGCGGTTACGATTTAGATGTTAGGCGACCAGTCATGGGAGAGAAGCTGCCAAAAACAATGAATGATCATGATATGGCCGTCATTTACGGAGGTCCACCAAGCGCGAATGATAATCTGGATTATATAAAGTATGAAATTGATTGGATATCAACAGTTCTGGGGTCCGATAAACCGTTTTTAGGTATTTGTCTTGGTGCGCAGATGTTAGCAAAAAACTTAGGTGGAACTGTTCAACGTGCAAAAGATCATTTATTTGAAATAGGTTTTTATGATGTTAAGCCGGCTGGTGATGGCCATAAAATTTTTCAAAGTCAAAAAACATTTTTTCAATGGCATAAAGAAGGATTTACGGTTCCCTCCTCTTGCCAAGTCTTTGCTCACGGTGAAACATTTCCTCAACAAGCTTTTCGTTACAAGAATGCTGTAGGTATTCAGTTTCATCCTGAGGTAAACCTCAAAATGCATTTACGGTGGCTCTATTTTGCAGGATATATGTTGAGGGAGAAAGGTGCACAAAACCGTCAACAACAAATGAACTTGAGACTTAGTCATGGAAAAAAAATAAATATGTGGTTAGACTCTTTTTTAGATAACTATTTATTAAGAGATCACAAATGAATTCATTAATTATACTTGTTGACCAGATTATTAATCTTTACACCTGGGTTCTTATAATCAATGTTATATTCAGTTGGTTGATCGCAATGAATATTTTTAATACACAAAACGGAATTATTATTGCGATTTATTTTGGTACGAAAAGATTGACTGATCCCCTACTGAATCCCATTCGAAATTCCTTACCAAATTTAGGGGGTATTGATATATCACCAGTAATCCTGATTTTAATTTTATATTTTATAAGAAATCTTCTTTATGAGTATTTTTATATTGGAGTTTCCATTTAAATGATAAAGGTTGCAAAGGTTATTGATGGGAAACTCATAGCGGCCGAGCTTAGAGCTGAAACTGCCGTCAAAATAGAGAATTTCAAAAAGAAATTTAGCAAAGTTCCTACATTAGCTGTTGTGCTCGTAGGTGAAGATCCCGCAAGTCAAGTTTACGTTAGCACCAAGTCAAAAATGGCAAAAGAAATAGGCATGGATGTTGAAGACCATTATTTGGATGTAACTGTATCAGAAGAAAAATTACTTGAAGTCGTGAATATGCTTAACAATGATCAAAAAGTGAATGGGATATTAGTTCAACTGCCTTTGCCTTCACATATAGACTCTCGGCTAATTATTGATGCCATTGATCCCATTAAAGATGCAGATGGTTTTCACGCCATCAACGTCGGACGAAATTCAATAGGTGGTGACTTACTTAATAAGACATTTACACCATGCACACCATTGGGTTGCTACTTAATGCTGAAGAAGCATATTTCTGATATGAAAGGTTTGCATGCCGTTATTATTGGTCGATCAAATATTGTGGGCAAGCCAATGGCTCAGTTGCTGTTAGAAGAGTCTTGCACTGTCAGCATTGTCCATTCTAAAACTAAAAACATTGAAGAGATGACCAGACAGGGAGATATTGTGGTTGCTGCTGTTGGACGACCTTTAATGGTAAAAAAAGATTGGATTAAACCTGGAGCAGTTGTGATTGATGTTGGTATCAATAGGGTTGACAACCCCAATACAGGCAAAAACAAACTGGTAGGTGATGTTGATTATGATGGTGTTGCAGAAGTGGCTTCAGCTATTACACCTGTCCCCGGGGGTGTTGGACCAATGACTATAGCGTGTTTGTTAAAAAACACCTTAGATGCTGCATTGAGACAAGAAAAATCCAAGTAAATTGAGAAATAGCATCATAAATTAAGTTAATTAATCATAAATACTCTCATAAATAACTCATATAAGAATTTTGATGTTGTTATCATTTTTTAGAGTGTCAAAATAAGAATGATTTTTTCTATATTTGATATCGCCATCATTCTTGTTAAGATATAGAACTAAAATTTATACAATTAATAATACAAGGGTTAATTATACTATATCTATGAGTTTCTTTTTAAAAAAAACTTTATCTCTTCTAATAGTATTATTTTTTTTTCCAAACATTACTCAGGCAGAAACTTATGAATGTCAGGCATCAGACCCTGAAGGTGGTTATCTCGATTATTTAAATGATTTCGCAGAAGAAATATCTGATTTAACAGATGGAGAAGTTGAGTTTGAATTTGTTGAAGCGGGAGCACTTGTACAAACAAATCAAATATTAGAGGCTGTTCATACCAATGAAATTGCTTGTGGCGTTTCCTATACTCATTATTGGGATAAATTTCATCCAGCTGCTATGCTTTTTGGTTCACCCATGGCAGGTGCTGGTTTAGGTATTGATAATATTTCTTACTACTCTTGGTATTTAAATGGTGGTGGAAAAAAACTTTATAAAAGATTGTGGAGAGAAATGGAAAAAGACATCGTTGGATTTCATGTGGCTCCATTTGGTCCTGAGGCACTTGGATGGTTTACCACCCCAATAGAGTCTATGGATGATTTTAGAAATAATGTAAGTGCGTATAGAGCGCCTCCAGGACTTCCAGGTAAAACGTACAAAGACGTTGGGGTTAACGCAATGTCGCTTGGCGCTAAAGACTTATTGCCTGCCCTTGAGCAGGGCATTATTGATGCAGCGGAGTGGTGTTGTCCTGCTCCAGATAGACAATATGGAATAAGCGAAGTATTAAAAAATTATTATCTTCAGGGTTTACATCAAGTTGTAGTGAATGGAGATTTATATATCAATAAGGATATATATAAAGAATTTTCAAAACAGCAAAAACAAGCTATTGAAACTGCTGCCAACGCGTCTCTCATGAAGTTTGTTGCTAGGAGAATTATGAATAATGGTAAGGCATTAAAAATTTTAACAGAAGATGAGGGAGTCATCTTGCATGATACACCAGATGACTACTTTACTGAGTTCTCAGCTGCGGCATACAAAAATATACAAGAACTAAAAGAAACAGATACCTTTTTCGCAGAAGTTTTTAACTCTATGGAAGAATTTGCTGAAGTAGCTGTTCCGTATTGGAGTAATGCACAACTTTCCAATGCAAAACTTGGAAAAGCTTATGCAGACTCACTTAAATAAGTTTTTATTCCTATTTTTTTTATTAATTCCTTCCATTTCTCATTCTGTGGGGACAATCACAGATAATAGTGATTTGTTATTTACTGAATCACTAATTGAAAATGATGAAACTATTACTTCTAATGAATATTCATCTGACCCTAGATTCTATCAATTACTCTCTGCAGAAAACTGTGATGTTCTCTACAATGAAATTGATTTTAGTCGTTTCAACACCCAAAATTTAAATGTTCAATATGACAATATCATAAAATCAATAATCCTTAGGCCCAAAGAGTTCAAATATAATATCAATTTTTTAGAGCAGTCATTTAAATTTCAAGCTAAGGAGATGAATACAGCTCTATTTCAGTTTCAATCATTCGATATGAATATTTTGAAAGAAATGAATGAGGTAAAAAAAAATATTGAAGAAAACCAATCAGCAAACAGTGAAAGTGCAATTATTTGTGAATATAATTTATTAGAAAATATAGAGACTAATAAGTTTCCAGACCTTTCAATCAACTTTGAAAATGCTCAGATTATCGATATTGGCAGCATAAGTTCAAAGATAAACGTTTATTATGACGGCACAGTTGAATACTTCTTTAAAAATTATACGTATCAATTTGACAAATCTAATTTTGACTTATCTAAATTTCCTTTTGACTCTCATAATATTCAAACAGTCATAAGATTGAACATGGATGACTCTGCAAAAATTTTTCCATCCAGTTATTATGTGAAAAAATTTAATTTTTTGAATCAAAATAATTTCCAATTTATTAATACTCCTGAATTTTCAATTGATAATGTGAATATAAATTTTGGTTCGGTGGGTGGATCACAAGCTATTAGAATGGATTTTGTTGCTTCAAGAGTCAGTTATTCTTTTGTTTTTAAATTTATATTGCCTCTATTTTTTATAACATTGGTATCATTTTCATTATACGGTTTCATTAATGATCGAGTTGTAGGAGACTCAATTACTCTTCTAGTAACAATGACTATTTTTAGTCTCGTAGTAAATGATTCTCTACCCGTAACGCCTTATATAACTTTTTATGATGCTTTATATTTCATAAGTTATATTTCAATTGGTATTTTTGTTTTCATTAAAATTTTTGTATACAAAATTTTTCAACTTAACCATATAAGGTTAGCATTTTCACATATCAGTATTTATTTGATTGCAATACTATTATGCACAATAATTTATTTTAACTAATTACTGAATCTTTATTACCTTGTAGCTTTTGCTTCGTAACTTATTTTTTGTCTCTTAGTCTAAGAGCATTCAGCTTAATAAATCCCTCAGAATCTTTTTGACTGTAGATGTTATCTGACTCAAATGTTGCTAGATCAGGGTTGTACAAACTTTTGTCTGATTGTCGTCCAGTAATAATAACATTTCCTTTATAGAGTTTAAGATTGACTGTTCCCTCAACATTTTTTTGACTTTGATCAATCATTGATTGAAGCATATCTCTTTCTGGAGAAAACCAATAGCCATTGTAAATTAGTTCTGCATATTTAGGACTGGCGCTATCTTTCATGTGAGCGGCTTCCTTATCAAGTGTAAGGCTCTCAATAGCTCGGTGAGCATGATATAAAATTGTACCCCCTGGAGTTTCATAAACTCCTCTGGATTTCATTCCAATATATCTATTTTCAACTAAATCAATTCTGCCTACACCATGTTTTCCACCTAATTCATTGAGTTTTCTTAAAATTTCAAATGGGCTCATAGTTAAGTTATTCACTGAGCATGCATCTCCAGATTTAAATTCAATCGATAATTCTTCTGGCTTATCAGGAGCGTCATATGGCGAAACTGATCTTGAATACACATATTCAGGCGCCTCTTGATTTGGATCTTCTAAAACTTTTCCTTCAGCCGAGGAATGTAATATATTTTCATCAATACTAAATGGCTGCTCTCCCCTCTTATCTTTTGCTATTTCAATGCCATGCTTATCAGCATATTCAACAAGTGAGGTCCTTGAGGTAAGATCCCATTCCCTCCACGGACTGATGATTTTAATATCAGATTTATGGTAATAGTAACCTAATTCAAATCTAATTTGATCATTGCCTTTACCTGTTGCGCCGTGCGACACTGCATCTGCATTCACTTTATTAGCAATTTCAATTTGCTTTTTGGCAATTAATGGTCTCGCTATAGACGTGCCCAAAAGATAGTAGCCCTCGTATAATGGATTTGCTCTAAACATAGGAAAGACATAATCACTAACAAACTCCTCTTTTAAATCTTCAATGAAAATTTCCTTTGTACCTTGTTGTTCAGCTTTTAGTTTAACAGAGTTAAAATCTTCATCCTGTCCAAGATCGGCAGTAAATGTTACAACTTCACAGTTATAGGTCTCTTTTAACCATTTTAAAATGACAGAAGTATCTAGCCCCCCTGAATAAGCAAGCACTACCTTTTTTATATTATCCATTAGCTCTTAATTCGCTTTTTCTTATTTTAACACTTGAGGACTTTAGTTGACCGCATGCAGCCATAATATCTTGTCCCCTTGTTTTTCTAACAGGGCTTGCATAGCCTGCATTTTTAATGATGTCACTAAATTTCTTAATTTGCTCTTTATCTGAGCATTCATATGGGGAATTAGGCCATGGGTTAAAGGGAATAAGATTAATTTTTGCTGGAATTCCTGAAATCAACTTAACCAGTTTACGTGCATCAGCAAGGCCATCATTAACCCCTTTGAGCATCACATACTCGAATGTGATGCGTTTTGCATTTTTAGCTCTCGGATATTCTCTGCAAGATTTAATTAATTCTTTTAAGGGAAATTTTTTATTAATTGGTACGATCTCATTGCGTAATTCATCGTTTGTTGCATGCAATGATATTGCAAGCCTTGAATCCACCTCTTCTCCCCATTTCATTATTTCAGGTACTATACCTGATGTGCTTAGTGTTATCCTCTTTGTCGACAGTTGAATTCCCTCCTTATCACCCATAATCTCTGCAGCTTGTTTAACATTGTTATAATTATAGAGAGGCTCTCCCATTCCCATGAAAACAACATTTGAAATTTTTCTGCCATGCTTATCTGACCAATCAGATAATTCATCTTTAGCTAAGAGTAATTGTGAAACAATTTCTGCACTGGTTAAATTACGGACTAATCTTTGTGTACCTGTATAACAAAATGTACAATTTAATGTGCAGCCAACTTGTGAAGACACACATAAAGTTCCTCGATTGTCCTCAGGAATAAAAACAGTCTCTATGAGGTTTCCATCGTTGAGTTTGAATAACCACTTTTGCGTTCCATCAACAGATTTTTCATGTGTTTGTATTGTTGGTCTTTTAATTTGATAAAATTTAGAGAGCTTTGACCTTAACTCTTTAGAGATCGAACTCATTTTCTCAAAATCAGTCTCACCCTTATTATAAAGCCAGTGCCATATTTGCTTAGCGCGGAATTTATCTTTCGCATCAATAAGATCATTCGCGGTCAAAGAATCATATATCTCTGACTGACTTAGTCCAATTAAGTCTGATTTTTTATCTGTCATCTTTGTTTATGAGCAGGCTTTGTCGATCGCCGCTAAAGCTTTTGTAAAGCCAATTAATGAGTAGGTGTCAGTAATTTTTGTTCCTCTGCTTGAGATACTCTTTACTTTTACTCGTGCACCATTTTTCATGTCTTTGATAAGTTTTTTACTATTTTCTCCCTCGGCAAGCCATGCTCTAGACTCAATTGTAAAAAATTTATAACTCGAGTTATTAATACTTACTTCAACCATACTTTTTGGTTTAAATGTAAATCCTGTATCAACACTGGCTTCATGAAATGTTCCATCATCCTTAAAATTCGTGATCATAAGAGCATGTTCACCCCTGTTCAAGTCTGATGGACTTGTAGCAATTGGTTGAGAAATTATATAGCAGATCTTTGAAGTACCATCTTTAAATTCCTTTGCTTGCCAAGCCCCGCTTTTACCAAAAGACCCTAAATGTATCACATCAATTACTGCAAAAGCATTTATTGAACTGAGCAACAAAATTGATAGAATAAGTTTGAAATTTAAAAATTTCATATTTGTCAATTTATATCGAGATTCATAATTATGAAAGCAATTGTTTGTAAAGAATTTGGGCCTCCAAGCTCACTTGTGTATGAAGATGTCGAGGTACCTGAATTAAAAAAAAGTCAAATACTTGTTGATGTTCACGCCGCAGGCGTCAATTTTCCAGACACGCTAATTATTCAAGATAAGTATCAAGTAAAGCCACCCCTTCCTTTTTCACCTGGAGGTGAAATAGCAGGAACTATTAGTGCAGTTGGTGAAAGTATAACGGATTGGAAAATTGGTGACGAAGTTGTTGCCATGACAGGGTATGGGGGTTTTAGAGAACAAGTTATTGTTAGTGCGGCACAGATCTATAAAAAACCAATCAGTATGGACTTTACTACCGCGTCTTGCTTTACACTAACTTATGGCACTTCACAATATGCCTTAAAAAATCGTGGCCAACTCAAAGAAGGTGAAACTTTATTAGTCCTTGGAGCGGCTGGGGGTGTAGGTATATCAGCCGTAGAAATTGGCAAAGCATTAGGCGCTAAAGTTATTGCAGCCGCATCATCAGATGAAAAACTAGAAGTTTGCAAGCAGTATGGTGCGGATGAACTAATTAATTATGGAGGCTATGATTTAACAGATCGTGATCAAGTCAAACAGTTTAGAAATGAAATTGCGAAAGCTACAGATGGCAAGGGACCTGATGTTATCTATGATCCTGTTGGTGCTGATTTTACAGAGCCAGCATTAAGAAGTATCGCATGGAATGGACGTTTTTTAGTTATTGGTTGGGCTGCGGGTCATATACCAAAGATTCCGATGAATCTTTATTTGATTAAAGGCTGTTCAGCAGTAGGGGTATTTTGGGGACAATTTACCGCATTAGAGCCACAAAATCATTTAGATAACATGAACCAACTGACGAACTGGTATGAAGAAGGTAAATTAAAAGCACCTGTTACAGAAGTTCTTCCACTTGAAAGAGGACAAGAAGCTCTTGAAACAATTCTTGCACGTAAAGCGACAGGCAAGATTGCACTGACAACTTCATTTTATAAATCTTAAAAGCTATATTATTTTCTCTTATTCATTTCTTGAGCCATATCAAGATCAAGTTTAGTTACCCCACCGGAATCATGCGTAGATAAAGTAACTACTACTGTGCTGTAGACATTAAACCATTCTGGATGGTGATCCTTCTTCTCAGCGTATATGGCCATCGCTGTCATCCAACCAAAAGCCTGAATAAAATCTTTGAATTTAAATGTTTTAGTTATTGCGTTACGGCCTTTGACCATTTTCCAACCTGATAACCGTTTTAGTTTTTGAGCAACTTCAGTTTTTGAGAGTTTTTTAATCATGGTGATGGGTTTGGGATTTCTTTATGCACATTTCTTATATCATTTATAATCTCTTTATTTAAATCAAGATGAATACTATCTATACAAGTTTTTAATTGTTCCATTGTAGTTGCGCCAATTATAGTAGATGTGACAAAAGGTTGTATATCGCAAAATCTGATGGCTAATTGAGAGGGATCGAGTTCATATTTTTTTGCGATTTCAACATACATCTCAACCGCTTTTGTGGTTTTTTCATTTTTGTATCTAAACATTAAAGGACCATCGCCAAATAAAGCCATCCTTGACCCTTGAGGCATTTGTCCATTTAAATATTTTCCAGATAAAGTTCCTTGAGCTAGTGGTGAATACGCTAATAACCCTACTTGTTCATGTGCAGCAATTTCAGAAAGACCAATTTCAAAGCCTCTATTAACTAAGTTATAGGCATTTTGAATTGAAGCCACGCGAGGCAGGCCCTTGGTTTTTGCGTGCTCAAGATATTTCATCGTACCCCAGGGAGTTTCATTGGAGAGACCTATTTCCCTAACTTTCCCTTGCTTGACTAGTTCACCAAGAGCTTCAAGTGTTTCATCAAGTGGAATCGAGTCTGAGGTGTCCATATGTTTATATTCAAGACGTCCGGAAAAAGCTCCAAAAGGCCTGTCAGGCCAGTGAACTTGATAAAGATCGATATAATCTGTTTGCAGTCTTTTTAAACTACCTTCAACAGCATAAAATATTTGCTCTTTGGTGAGTCTTGGAATCTCCTCATTTTCTCTTAACCATGACATCCCAGAGCGTCCTGCCACCTTTGTTGCAAGAATAACTTTGTCTCTGTTTCTCCGTGACTTAAACCACGAGCCAATATACTTCTCAGTAAGCCCTTGCGTCTTTGCTTTGGTAGGTATTGCGTATATTTCAGCCGTATCAATAAAATTTACTTCGTGAGCTAAGGAATAATCAAGCTGGTCATGAGCATCCGCTTCAGTGTTTTGTTCCCCCCAAGTCATTGTACCAAGACAAATAGAACTTACATCTATATCTGATCGGCCTAATTTTCTAAATTCCATTTTTTACTTCCTAAGAATTTTACTCATGGATAGTGCCATGTCACTTACTGTTTTTTCAATTGGCGTAGGTTCCCAGTTAAAAATAGTTACTGTTTGAGTATTATCTGTTTGATAGCTACCTCTTTTGATATTTTTTAAAATACCTTTCATTTCTAAATTAAACAACGCTAAAACTCTGAAGAGTATAGTGGGAATAATTTTAGTTGATACTTTTTTAAAACCACTATCCTTCACCATCTTAGCAATTTTTGTGATGTGGTAATCATTTGTTGAAGTTGTAAGTATTCTTTTACCATCACTTGCTTCTAATTTAAGAGCTTTTACATGCAACATAGCAGTGTCCCTTACGTCTGATATATGCAGATACACGTCTGGCAAAGCAGGAAATTTACCAAGTATCATTTTAGCCATGAAGTTTGCAGATGCACCCTTCGTATCATCACTTAGTAATGGCCCCATTACAAAACCCGGATGGATAGTAGTCATCTTAAGCTCGTTATTTTCGGGTAAATTAATAAATTCCCAAGCTAATTTTTCAGCAAGTGTTTTACTCTTATTATATGCACCTACATCTTTCGCTGTATTAGTCCAATCGTTACTACCACAAATTTTTTTATTATGTCCGTAGGCAATGGCCACAATGGATGATGTAAGTATAACTTTTTTTATACCAGCTTTTCGAGCTGCCTTAAGAGCTCGCATCGTTCCTTCTTTTGCGGGTTTTATGAGCTCATCTTCATTTTTAGGTTCTCCAACTATAAAAGGAGATGCCAAATGAATCATGTAATCACATTTAGACGCGCTATCATCCCAACCATCATCAGACATTAAATCAAGTTTGCAAAATTCTAGATTATTGTCAGATACTATTGTTTTCACTGCTTCTCGTACTTCATTTTCTCTATTCATATTTCTTAGAGAGCCTCTTACTGCATATCCGTTATTTAATAATTCAGTGATGCAATGCAGTGCGATGTAACCCGATGCTCCTGTGACTAAAACCTTTTCCACTTATTCCCCTAAGTATATGTAATTACTTAATAAAATCTTAATAATTAATTACTTGTATTGATTAGCTTTATAATTATGTATTAAAATACATATAACAATTTTTACAAGAGGTTTTTAAAATATGGACTATCAAACTAGAGCTCAATCATCTCCTGCAATCGATGCGGGTCTAAGACAGTACATGCTAAGTGTGTATAATTATATGGCATCAGGATTAGCTTTAACAGGTTTAGTTGCGTACATGCTCTTTCAGGCTACCGCAGTTATGGGGCCAACTGGCGAAATCGTGGGACTTACCAGTTTGGGTGTAACGCTTTATACGGGACCTATGATGTGGGTAGTTGCATTAGCTCCTCTTGGAATTGTTATGTATATGAGTTTCGGTATTAGAGGTATGTCAGCTTCTCGCGCCCAAACTTTGTTTTGGATCTTTGCCTTTTTGATGGGACTTTCACTATCGACGATTTTTTTAACATATACTGGAGCAAGTATCGCTCGAGTATTTTTTATTACCGCAAGTACTTTTGGTGCCATGAGTATTTATGGATATACAACAAAGCGTGATTTAACAGGTTTTGGTTCTTTTTTATTTATGGGCTTAATTGGTATAATCATTGCTTCAATCGTAAATATATTTATGCAATCACCCGCTCTATATTTTGGTATATCAATTCTCGGCGTATTAATTTTTGTTGGTCTAACAGCATATGATACGCAAAAGATTAAAAATATGTATATGGCATATGATAGCGGTGAAGTTGCAGCAAAAAAAGCTATCATGGGCGCACTAACACTTTACTTAGATTTTATAAATCTATTTATTATGTTACTAAGATTATTTGGGCAAAGAAGATAGCTAGACAATTCTTTTTAGCGAAAATTCTAAATACCGAGTAATATCCGTGAGTCTATTACTTTGCTTAAGAATATGATTATTTACGTCCTTTAATTGAAACTTTTTTTGTTTCTTATTTGTAAAACTTTTTTTAATAATTTTTAAATGCGCTTTTTCAAAAGTACTTCTGTAAATAGAAAACATGGCTACACTTCTTTGATGATCAATTGCGTAATCTCTCCAAACGCCCTGACTTACTTTACTGCCGTAAATAGACAGTATCTGATTTAATTCAATTTTACTGAAACATGTTAAATTATGGTTATGGTTTTCTGAGGATGTATGAATATAGTGAATAACCATTTTTTTTTATAATACTGCTATAATTCACAAAAAAAATAGTGAAAATTAAGCTATTAGCAGCCTTATTTTATTCAATTATGCCTTGAATTTTTATCAAAAACCCTGATATATCCTTAAATATTAATTAAACTATGTCAAAAGCTGAAAAACTAGAATTTCAAACCGAAGTCAGCCAATTACTCAAATTGATGATTAACTCGGTCTATTCCGAAAAAGAAGTTTTTGTCCGGGAGCTCGTATCGAATGCATCAGATGCTTGTGATAAACTAAGATATCTAGCCACCACAAAAGAAAAACTTATTAAAGATGATCCAAATTTTAAAGTTCAAATATCTATAAATAAAAAAGAAAATATAATTTCAATATCTGACAATGGTATTGGAATGAATAAGAAAGATTTAATTTCAAATCTAGGTACGATTGCCCGATCGGGAACAGCCCATTTTCTTAAGGAGTTATCAGAGTCAAAAACAAAAGACCTTTCGCTTATTGGACAATTCGGTGTTGGTTTTTACTCAGCATTTATGGTTGCTGAAAAAACTAAGGTTATAACTAGAAAGGCCGGTGAAAATAAAGTTTGGTTATGGGAGTCGGATGGTGAAAACCATTTCTCAATTTCAGAAACTGACGATACTAATTTATTAGCATCTAATCGTGGGACTAAAATAGAGCTTACACTTACGAAAGAGGCAAAAGAATATTTAGACAAGACTAGAGTCGAAAACATTATACGAAAGTATTCAGACCATATTAGTATTCCTATTCTTGTTCAGGATGGATCAGAAAAAAAAGATGAAACGATTGAACCTATTAATTCAGCGTCTGCAATTTGGACAAGATCAAAATCTCAGATCACCAAAGAGCAATATAAAGAATTTTATAATCATGTTGGCCAAATGTTCGACGATCCTTGGATGACGTCACATTATAAAGCTGAAGGAAAAATAGAGTATACAGTTCTTAACTTTATTCCTTCCTCAAAACCTTTTGATCTTTATGATCCGGCACGTGAAAATCGACTCAAGCTTTATGTTAAAAGAGTTTTTATAACTGATAATTGCCCGGAGTTAATACCTCCATACTTAAGATTCTTAAGAGGAGTAATCGATTCAGAGGACCTCCCTCTAAATATCAGTCGTGAAATGTTACAAAACAATCCTGTTGTATCTAAAATAAGATCTTCACTAGTGAAAAGAACTATTTCGGACCTTAAAAAGAAACTTTTGAAAGAAAGAAGTTCTTACGAAACTTTTTGGACAAATTTTGGACCAGTTTTGAAAGAGGGTATTTATGAAGATCATGAAAAAAAGGACAGCCTTCTTGAAATAGCTCTATTTAAAAACTCAAAGTCAAAAGACTTGATCACAATAGATGAATACATTGAGGGGATGGGTAAAAAGCAAAATGACATCTACTTTATGACTGGCGATAGTTACGAGAATATTCTTAATAATCCAAGTTTAGAAGGCTATAAATCAAGAAATATCAATGTTTTAATCTTCGATGATCCAGTCGATAGCTTTTGGACATCATCAACTCCAAGTTATAAAGAAAAGAATTTTAAATCAGTTACAAAGGGTATTGATGATTTAGGTAAGCTGGATGGTAAAAAAGATAAAGATGCACAAAAAGACAATAAATCAATAGAGCCACTTATTAATTTTCTCAGGGAAAATCTCAAAGATAAAGTCAGCGATGTAAGAATATCTTCAAGATTAACTGATAGTGCTGCTTGCTTAGTGGGAGATGAAAACTCAATGGATCCACAATTAGAAAAAATTTTGCAGCAACACAATCAACTTAACCAGAATATGTCACTTAAAATTCTTGAAATCAATTCTGGGCACAAGCTTATAAAAAAACTTTCTAAAATGTGTACTAAAAAAGAAAATTTCTCGGAAATTAAAAGAATTTCATTGATTTTATATGAACAATCAAAAATTCTTGATGGAGAGAAACCTACTGATCCTGCACTATTTTCAAAAAATCTGATTGATACAATTTATTTATCACTAAAATAATTAAAATATTAGATATGAAAATAAGACTCATCATTTCAGGATAATTGAATTAACATACTTTCAATCAAAGGAATAAAATATGCATAAATTATTATTAACCATAACACTGGCCATCTTTTCTCTAACAGCAACATTATTTGCTACAGAATTTAATGAATTATCTTTCTACGAAGGAAAAGTTGAAAAAGCTTACAATCAAACTGATCTACCAATGCTCCCAGGCAAATGGAAAATTTTTGACATGGAGAAATCTGGCAGTGTACCATCTGGAAACTTTTATGTTTATGCAACCCTTGCACCAGAAGCATTAGGAGTAAATGATAATTTATTTTTCTTTGACTCTATCAATTACGCCGTACTTGGATCAAGGTCAGAAGAAACTGAATACCGAAAAACTTTTTATGGATGTGAGTCAGATTTCTATGAAGCAGCAATTGTAAATACAATTAATATTAATTCTCGCGGTTCTGGAAATTTTGAAGAAACATGTGCTGGATACGCTGATGCTAATAATGGAAATCATAGTTTTTATTATGTTGATTGTGCTGATATATGTGTTGAAGTAAATTTTGCTCTATATAATGAAGCATACTATATTGATGAGTCTAATTTTGTAGAAATTGCGGAACAAGTGTTTGATGAGATCAGGTCTACAGTGTCTGGCAACAATCAGAATCCGTCATTAGAATTTTTAAACAGTTACAGAAAATAACTTAGGAATTTACAAGGTTTTTAAAAACGTATTGCAGTATTCCTCCGGTTTGCAAGTACTCAATTTCAGTTTCGGTATTAACTAAAAGTTTAATCGATATACTTTTGTTTTTTCCGTTATTCTCTTTTATTTGTGCTTTATAAATACCTTGCGTTTGAATTTGGTCTTTAACGTCTAATATACTAATTGTTTCAGATCCGTTAAGTTTAAGTGATTTTCTGTTGTCTTTACCCTGAAATTGAAAAGGTAAAACGCCCATCCCTATTAGATTTGATCGATGTATTCGTTCATATGACTCGGCAATAACAGCTTGAACACCAAGCAATTTGGTTCCTTTCGCTGCCCAATCTCTTGATGAGCCCATTCCATAATCCTTACCAGCAATAATAATTAAAGGGGTTTTTGCTTTTTGATATTTAACTGAGGCATCATAAATAGACATTTGTTTTTTTGAAGGTATATGAATTGTATATCCACCCTCAATATTATTGAGCATCTCATTTCTAATTCTTATGTTAGCAAATGTGCCTCTCATCATTACTTCATGGTTACCTCGTCTAGCACCAAAAGAGTTAAACTCTGCGCGACTTACATTTTTTTTCTTCAAGTAACTACCTGCAGGTCCATCATCTTTAATAGCTCCGGCTGGACTAATATGATCAGTTGTTACAGAGTCACCAAATATTCCAAGTATATTTGCATCTTTAATATTTTTTATATTGTTAGAATTTAGATCTAATTTTTTGAAATAGGGAGGATGCTGAACATATGTAGAATTTTTATTCCAATTATAAGTTAGACTTGTGGGTGATTTTACCGAGTTCCATTTCTTGTCACCTTTAAAAACATTTTTATATCTTTTCTTATAAAGTTTAGAAGTAATTGTTTTATTAATCACTTTTTGAATTTCTTTAGTACTCGGCCAAATATCTTTTAAAAAAATCTTTTTACCTTTCTTGTCTATACCTAAAGGCTCTTTAGTAAGATTTATTTTTGTTGATCCAGCTAGCGCGTAAGCAACGACTAGGGGTGGTGAAGCTAAATAGTTAGCCTTAACAAACGGATTTATTCTGCCCTCAAAATTTCTATTTCCTGATAAAACACCACTCACGATCAATTTGTTTTTACTAATCGTATTAGAAATATTTTCATTGAGGGGACCAGAATTCCCAATACACGTTGTACATCCAAAACCCACAAGATTAAAGCCAAGTAAATCTAAGTATTTTTGTAGTCCAGATTTAGATAAATAGTCAGTTACTATTTTTGATCCAGGAGCAAGGGATGTTTTAACCCATGGTTTTGTTTTCAGCCCTAGCTTTATAGCTTTTTGCGCAAGTAAACCTGCGCCAATCATAACATTTGGATTTGATGTATTTGTACAACTTGTAATAGCAGCTATTGCAACATGACCATGATTTATTTCGAAATTTTCTCCAGCTACTTTACTAGGAATACTCAGTTTTTTCTGGGCAAAATCAGTTTTAAGGGATTTGTGAAAATCGTTTGCCACATTTTTTAACACGATTTTATCCTGAGGTCTTTTAGGGCCGGCAAGGCTTGGCTGAATTTTTGATAGATTGATTTTCATTGTATCAGAGTAAACTCTGTGATTAGGTTTATAATCTTCCCACAGACCTTGTTGTATGGCATATTTTTTTACAAGTTGAATTTCCTCTTTATTTCTGCCACTTACTCTAAGAAATTTTATTGTTTCATTGTCAATTGGAAAGAAGCCACAAGTAGCTCCATATTCTGGAGCCATATTTGATATAGTTGCTCGATCTGGTATTGATAATTCTTTTAACCCATCGCCATAAAATTCTACAAATTTACCAACCACACCCTTCTTTCTTAATTGTTCAGTAATGGTTAAGACAAGGTCAGTTGCAGTAATGCCTTCTTTAATCCTGCCCCTAATTTCAAACCCAATAACTTCTGGGACAACCATCGAAATCGGTTGACCAAGCATTGCAGCTTCGGCTTCAATTCCACCGACACCCCATCCCAGAACAGAAAGTCCATTAATCATCGTTGTATGACTGTCTGTGCCAACAACAGTATCAGGGTATGCTAATGTAAGTTTATCACCATTAATGTTTTTATCTTCAGACCAAATTGTTTTCGCAAGATATTCTAAGTTTACTTGGTGACATATTCCTGTACCAGGCGGGACCACTCTAAAGTTATCAAATGATTTTTGACCCCATCTTAAAAATTCATATCTTTCAATATTTCGTTTATATTCTAAATCTACATTAGCCTTATAGGCAGTTGCACTGCCATATTTGTCTACCATAACAGAGTGATCAATAACGAGATCAACAGGTGATAAAGGATTAATTTTATTGGGATCGCCTTTTTTTTCTTTTATAGCCGATCTCATAGAAGCAAGATCAACTACTGCAGGCACACCAGTAAAATCTTGCATCAATACTCTTGCAGGCCTGAAGTTAATCTCTTTCTTAATTTTTTTATTTTTTTTCCATTTTTGAAAGGCTTCTATGTCCTTTTTATAAACTGTTTTTTGGTCTTCATTTCTCAATAGATTTTCAAGAAGGACTTTTATTGAAAATGGTAAAGACGAGATATTTTGTATACCGTTTTTTTCAGCACTTTTAAGGCTATAGTATGTATAAGATTTTTTGCCTATTTTTAAGGTTTTTTTTGTTTTAAAGCTATCGTACATAGAGGGTTTACTGGCACTATATTTAGACTAATTTAAATAGCTATCAATAGAAAGTTTACATGAAAGAGCTAAGAATTGAAGATTTAAACTGTTACAGGGGAAGTCATTTGGTCCTTAAACGACTAAATTTCTCTATAAACTCTGGTGAAACACTTTTAGTAAGAGGAGATAACGGTTCTGGCAAGACAACGCTGCTAAGAGTTTTATCAAATTATATAAGATCATATGAAGGTAATATTTATTTTAATGAACTTAAAATAAAGGAGGATAAAAATTATAAAAATAAATTTACTTTTATAGGGCAAAAAAACTCTCTGAAAGATAATTTGTCAGTAAAAAAAAATCTTAAGTTATGGGAATTTTTATATAATAGAAAAATCCTTCCTATTGAAATATTGAGCGAGTTTAATCTTTCCCAATTAATTGATGATGATGTATCTTCTCTAAGCGATGGACAGAGAAAATGTATTTCGATCCAAAAATTAAGATTTTCAGAGAGTATATTGTGGTTCTTAGATGAACCTTTTGTATTTTTAGATGAAAAGAATTCAAAAATACTTATGAAAAAAATTGAAGATTTTAATAAAAATAATGGAATAGTGATTGTCACAACAAATATTGATTTAGGATTAAAATTTCAAAAAGAGATTAATTTAAATGTATAATTTGATTTTAAGAGATTTATATCTAGCTCTGTATTCGAGTGCCAACTTTTTTTATACATCATCTTTCTTCATACTGATACTGGTACTGTTACCATTTATTTTTGGGACAAGTATTGACCAATTACAATTACTGTTCAAAGGGACCTTATGGATAGGCCTGTCATTATCAATCATATTAACGATGGAAAGAATATTCAATACTGACTACGAGGATGGTAACTTGGATATAATATTGCAAAAAAATTCTTCATTAGAAATAATTGTAATTAGTAAATATATTTCTCATTGGTTAGTTTACTGTTTACCATTGTTTATTATTCTACCTCTTTTAAGCTTACTTTTTTATCTTAATACTTCTGATGTATTTGCCATTTTTCTAAATCTCTTACTAGGTTCATTTGGTATGATTTTTATTGCTACTTTTGTTAGTGCTCTGACTTTAGCTGCTAAAAGAACAATATTTTTGAAGGCTATCATAATGATACCGTTATTTGTTCCCTTTGTTATTTTTGGTTCAGGAGACAATTCATGGTTAATTTTGCTAGCTTTATCAATGCTTTCATTTGTGGTTTCAATTTATGTATCAACCTATGGTCTGCGTCTATATGGGGAATCGTAAACCTCTAGAAAAAATATATATATATTCTAATGTATTTTAGGGTAACAAAAAATCACATCAATGCTATTAAAGCTGCTAATCCATATTTGATTCTTAGCACTGTCACTGCTTTTGTAATTGGCTTATATTACGCGCTGATTCAATCACCACCTGATTATATACAGGGTGATTCGATGAGAATAATGTATATTCATGTTCCTTCTGCGTGGTTTGCTCTTATGTGTTATACAATTCTTGCTGGCTCAAGTGTCCTATGGTTTATCACACGAAATCCAACCTTCAACTTAGTTGCAAGATCTATTGCTCAGATAGGAATGATGTTTACAGTATTGTCGTTAGTTACAGGAAGTATATGGGGAAAACCAACCTGGGGAGTGTGGTGGGTGTGGGATGCAAGATTGACGTCAATGCTTTTACTTTTTTTTCTTTATCTTGCATATATTTTTTTATGGCAAGCCATCGCTAACAAAGACATTGCGTCAAAAATATCAGCCGCTTTAGCAATTATTGGTTTTATAAATATTCCAATCATAAAATTCTCAGTAGACTGGTGGAATACATTGCATCAACCTGCATCTATCTCAAAATTATCGGCCCCTAGTATTGATGTTAGCATGATGCTGCCATTATCAATTATGACACTTGCCAGTTTACTATTTTTAATAACAGTTTTTTTTATACGATTCAGAATTGAAGTATTAGATAATAAAATTCTCAGAGCAGGAGATGAAATATGACTGATCTAATGTATATGGGTGGCTATGCAGCATTTGTATGGTCTGCATATGCTTTCTTTTTTTTCTCTATAATTATGCTCTTTGTCTTCAATTTTATGAAGTTGAAGAATAAAGAAAAAATTCTTAAAGATAATGACAGCAGGCGTGACTAAAACAGTGAAAAAAAGACTTACGAAATTCTTATTAAGCTTGATCATTGTTTCAATTGCAGTTCTTCTGATTGTTTATAATCTCAGAGATAATATTGTATATTTTTACAGCCCCAGTGATTTGATTGAGGAAAATTTAAATAGAGGTCAAATAATCAGATTAGGCGGTCTTGTTGAGACAGATTCCGTGTTCAATGAAAGTGAAAGTATATTTCATTTTAAAGTTTCTGACGGAAATGAGCATATTAACGTGAAATATGAAGGCATTTTGCCTAATCTATTTGCCGAAGATAAAGGGGTTGTTGTGGAGGGGATTTATATGAATGACGGTAGATTTATTGCCAACAAAGTTTTGGCTAAGCATGACGAGAATTATATGCCGCCGGAGGTAATACAAACATTAAAAGACTCAGGAAATTGGCAGGGTCAATGAGTACAACGATATATTATATTTCCAATATATTAATTATTATTTGTCTCGCTTCTTCACTACTGCAGACAAGATATTTATTTAATATAAATAAATTTAATAACTTGAGTATTTCATTCTTAGCAACTATTCAACTCTTTTCAATTTTAATTGCCTTTGGGCTTTTGATTTATCTTTTTTTAATATCGGATTTTAGTTTCGAGTTAGTCTATTTAAATTCCCATTCAGAAAAACCATTGATTTATAAATTATCTGGTGTTTGGGGAAATCATGAAGGTAGTATGCTTTTATGGATTTTAATTTTAGTGCTGTTTAATTTTTTCTTTTCTTTATTTTCATTTAAGAGAAAAATATTTCAAAATCTTACTGTATCTGTTCAAAGTTTAATGATATTTGGCTTCACGTTATTTATTCTATTTTTATCGAATCCATTTAAGTTAAGTGAAAATAATTATGCAGACGGAATAGGACTAAATCCAATTCTACAAGATCCATTACTCGCTATTCATCCGCCTGTTTTGTACCTTGGATATGTTGGTTTTTCTCTTGTATTTAGTTTTGCAATTGCGGGGTTAATTTGTAAAGAAATAGATAAAACCTGGGCATCAATCATAAAACCATGGGTCTTTATCGCTTGGTCATTTTTGACTGCAGGCATCGCTCTTGGTTCGTTTTGGGCATATTATGAATTAGGTTGGGGCGGTTACTGGTTCTGGGATCCAGTTGAAAATGCATCACTGATGCCTTGGTTGGCAGCTACAGCTCTCATACATTGTGTTGTGGTTCTTGAGAAAAAAAACACTATGCAATCGTGGACTATTGTCTTGGCGATCATGACGTTTTCCTTAAGTTTGATAGGAACCTTTCTAGTTAGGTCGGGAATTTTAAACTCTGTTCATACTTTTGCTTCTGACCCTGGACGCGGTTTATTTATTCTTATTTTTTTATTTATCGTTCTTTTTGGCTCTTTTTTTCTTTTTGCCATTCAATCTGAAAAGATTAATAAACCTGACTTATCATCATTGGTAAGTAGGAGTACAGGTATACAAATTAACAATTGGTTGCTGATGACAATTCTATCAGTTGTATTTATTGGAACAATGTATCCCTTAGCTACAGATCTTTTTCTCAATCAAAGTTTAACAGTTGGACCTCAGTATTACGCAATCACAATTACCCCTTTGATAATTATTTTTATATTTTTTATGATTTTCTCACCAAGATTAGGTTGGAAAGAGAGTAAGTTGATAAATCTCATTATGAGCATGAGATTTATTTTAATATCTGTTTTATCGCTCTCTTTTATTATTAGTTTATATTTTGATCTATTTAATCTAAGTGAAATTACGATAATTTTTTTAAGTCTCATTTTAGTTTTTACTTCTCTTAAATCTGGATTTAGACCCTCTGGTAAAAATACAATTATCAAATCTAATTTAGGTCAAAATATAGCGCATGCTGGATTTGGAATTTTTATGATTGCTGTTGTAAGTAATGCAGTTTATTCAAAAGAAAAAATATATGACGCAAAAGTTGGAGATAGTTTAGAACTAAGTGGATACATTTTTAATTTTAAAAAAATAGAACAAGTTGAAGGGGCAAATTTTAATTCACTAAAAGCGTATATTGATCTTGAGAAAGAAGAAAAGATACTAGACGAGTTTACCCCAGAAATTCGTTTTTATTCTGATCCTCCAACAATTACTTCTGAAACAAGCATAATCCATAAATTTTTTTCAGATATTTACGTAGTGATGAATGTACCACAAAATCAGCAGTCAGTCAGTGTTCGTCTCCACATAAAGCCTTTTATGAATATTTTGTGGTTTGGAGTAATTATGATTATTTTAGGCGGTTTAATTACAGCTTTTCTTAAAAGGACAAGAATTGATGAAGTATAATTATTTTAAATTTATTCCTTTACTCTTCATAATTGGATTTGGAATCTTTTTTTACTTCTCGCTTAGTAATGACACATCCAAGTTATCCTCTCCATTAATTGGAAAAGAACTACCCTCTTTTACCGTTCCAGAATTGCTCTCTAATGGGGAATTTATGGATAAAGACCTAGGGGGAGCGATACCAGTTATATTGAATGTATGGGCTTCCTGGTGCATTCCTTGTCGAGTTGAGCATCCAGCTTTAATGACATTGGCAAATATGGATGAAATTGATGTATACGGTTTAAACTATAAAGACGATGAAGAAGAAGCAAAAAAGTTTATTGATGAACTTGGAAACCCTTTTAAAAAAATCGGTATAGACCGTTCTGGTAGAACAGGTATTGATCTTGGAGTTTATGGGATACCTGAGACTTTTATCATTAAGGATGGCCATGTACTCTATAAACACATTGGCCCAATTCATGTAAATGAAATTGAGGAGAAAATCTTACCTATTTTGAATAAGGAACGTAAGCAATGAAAAAAATATGCTTGATATTTTTTTTATTAATTTCAACCAACATGTCAATCGCTGAAGAAAATAGAGCTATAAATTTATTCAAAGAAGTTAGGTGTTTAGTTTGTCAGGGTCAAACTATTCACGAGTCAAATGCAGAGATGGCCGAAGATTTAAAAGAAGTGATTAGGGAAAAAATAGATCAAGGCCAGACAGATGGTGAGATCAAAAGTTTCTTAATAGAGAAATATGGCAATTGGATAATTATGACTCCACCATTTAATGGGCTTACATATTTGTTGTGGTTTGTGCCATTGATTATTCTTCTGTTCGGTATTTACTTTATTTTGAGTAAAAAAAGTCACAAAGTCTAAATTCAGACACTTTGTTGATTTTTTTAAGACAAATTTTTGTTATTTGTTGTAAGCTGAATATAAGGAGAACGAAATTATGAAATTTAAATTTTATAGCATTCTAGGTATATTTTTTTTAAGCCTGGGTTTTGCATTTGCAGGCGGATTAGATGAAAATCCTAACGAATCAAAAGATTATGACGGTATAGAATTAACAACAAGAGAGGACATTGCAGACTTTCAAGATGAGCAAGAAAAGCTTTATGAAAAAGTAGACGAAATACTTAGTGCTCAGGGTAATAATTGTAACGGTGAAGATAATGTCGTTAAGTGGTCTGGCGGATGTGTAACTTGGTCAGGTGGTTATCAACAAGATGGAGAAATAAGTGATAATTTCGTTAGATATGGGTCATAAAATATCAGTCTAATGAAAAAAATATTTTGCACTATTACAGTTATATTGTTTTGCGGAATTAACTTGCAGGCTGATGAAAAAAATATGTGGTCTTACTCTATAGGGCAATTTGATATAAATGATACAGTCGATTCATTTGAATTAAGAGCTGAATACTTATATTCTCATAATATTTTCCAAAATAATTATGAGTTAAAACCATTTTTAGGCGTTATGAGAAACGGAGATGATGGAACATATTTATATTCAGGACTAAGAAGAGACACTAAAATTTCAAAAAAATGGTATTTCACACCAAGTTTTGCTGCTGGTTACTATGACAGAGGTGATAGTAAAGATCTAGGCTACAATTTACAATTCCGAAGTCAAATTGAGTTCTCTTATGAACTTGGATTAAGTCGTATCGGATTTAATTTAAACCATATTTCTAATGCCAGTTTGGGGGATACAAATCCAGGAACAGAAAGTGCAACGATTTCTCTAATTAGGTCTTTTTAAATCTCCACAAATTCTCTCGCAAATTTTTCAGAGTCAAAGTCTTTAATATCATCTAACTTTTCCCCATCACCAATTGCTAATATGGGTATTTTGGTTTTATTTGTAATGGATACGAGTGTTCCACCAGACGCATTGGAGTCAAATTTTGTCATAATTATACCTGTTAGTTCCGTGAATTTATTAAATTCTTCTACTTGTTTAAGAGCATTATGACCTGTAGTTGCATCAATCGATATAATAGACTCGTGGGGGTATTCATCATCATGTTTCTTTAGCACTCGATCAATTTTTCCTAATTGATCCATTAAGTCACTTTTATTTTGAAGTCTTCCGGCTGTATCAATAATAATAACGTCAATACCTTTGTTCTTTGCAAATCCAATAGATTCAAAAACTATACTTGCAGGATCAGACCCATCAGTTGTTCTTATAAATTCTGTTCCGATTCTATCAGACCATTGATTTAATTGCTCCGCCGCCGCCGCCCTAAAAGTATCTGCTGCTACAAGCAAAACTTTTTTTTTGTTCTGTTGAAACCGATTAGCTAACTTAGCAATTGTTGTTGTCTTTCCAGAACCGTTTACTCCTACCATTAATATTACGTAAGGATTATTATTTGATTCGTAGTTAATACATTTTGAATTAGTAAAAATAATTTCGTTTATAATTTCACTTAATAATTTCTGAATGACTGAAAGTGATGGGGTATCTGAAAATTTTAGATTGCTAAGTTTTGATGTTATTAATTCTGATGTTTCTAAATCAACATCTGAGGTTAAGAGTAAATCTTCAAAATCTTGTATTGTATTTTCATCAATCTTTTGATTGGCAAAAATTTTGGTAAGTCCTGTTTTTAAAGTTTTAAACAATGATATTTCCAACTAACCCTTCTTGACGTTTACCAGTGACATACATCCGCATTATCTTTCCAGTTTCAAAACTATCTTCCAAGCAAACTTTTGCAAATGTATCTGATCTTCCCTGGTTTTGAGTTTCAACTATCAAGTTGATCTCTTTATTTCTAAGTTTATCGTAATGCTCTGATATTTTACGTTCTCCAATTTTCCTCAACATTTTTGCTCGTTTTTTGATAATTTCCCGATCTACCTGAGGCATTCTTGAAGCAGGCGTACCTTCTCTTGGTGAGAATGGAAACACATGTAAGAAAGTAATGTCACATTCGTCAATAAGTTTTACTGAATTCATAAACATTTCTTCAGTTTCCGTTGGGAATCCAGCAATTAAATCAGCTCCAAAAACGACATCCGGTCTCACAGCTCTGATATGGTTTATTGCATAAATCGCATCTTCTCTTAAATGCCTTCTTTTCATTCTTTTTAGAATCATGTTGTCCCCTGCTTGGAGTGATAAATGAATATGTGGCAAAAGCCTTTTTTCTTTGCCATATAGTTCAATTAATTCATCGTCGATTTCTGCAATATCCAGTGAAGAAAGCCGAAGCCTTTTAAGATCTGGAACAGCTTTAAGAATAAGTTTGACCAATTTTGATAATGAAACTTTATCCTTTAGATCACTGCCATAACTTGTGAGGTCGACACCAGTTAAAACTATTTCTTTATAGCTTTTTTCTAGCAGCGTTTTTACCTGTTTAACAATATTTGTTGGACTTACACTTCGTGAATTACCTCTACCATATGGAATAACACAAAATGTACATCTATGGTCACAACCATTTTGAATTTGTACAAATCCTCTTATTCTATTTTTAACTTTTTCTATTATTGGCGATATAGCTTGTGCATTTTCAAAAATATCTCCAACTAAATTCACATTATGATTACTTTTTCTAATTGTTTTATAAGTAGACGACTCTAATTTCTCTTTATTGCCAATTATCGAGTCTACTTCTTTCATTTTTTCAAAATCTTGTTTATGAATTTGAGCAGCACAACCTGTAAGTATTAATTGACTTTTTTGATTATCTTTTTTTATCTTTCTAATCTCATGCTTCAGATCAGAAATAGTCTTATTCGTTACAGCGCAGCTATTAATAAAGATGTGGTCTTGTAGATTATTTTCATTAGCATATTTTCTTATAACTTCAGACTCATAGAAATTAAGTCTACAGCCATAAGTTTTAATTTTTGGATCTTTCATCTTTGATCTGATTTCTATTTTTTAAGTAAAGAAAAAATGCCAGTAATTCATATAAGATATGACTTAAATTGTATATCAGAGGTAATTTTACAAAACGATAAAGCCAATTATACCTTGGTAATTTTGACCATACCAATAAAAAAGCATCTATTCCCTCTAACAACTCTCCATTATGTCTAGCGTGTAGTCGTCTTATCAATTGATTAGCTTTTTTTGAAGTCTCTTTTTCTGCTTCAGAATTTTGAGTGACATCAATCCAATTAATTTCGTTATTAAGTTTCTTATAGTGATTAATTTCAAATCTGCAGATACTGCATGAGTTGTTAAAGTAAACCTTAGTGTCTAATTCTGTATTTATTTTATTCACAGCTTAAATTTATCAGTAAAATTTATTTCAGTTGGTCCCGTCATTATAACATTACTATTTTTTTCATAATATATCTCTAAATCTCCTCCGGGCAATGTGACAGTTACTTTATTTTCCAGTATTCCAAGTTCAACTCCTGCTATTGTTGAAGCGCATGCTGCAGTTCCACACGCTTTAGTTCTGCCTGCGCCTCTTTCCCATACATTTAATAGTATATTATTTTTGTTAGCTAATTTTGCAAAACTAACATTTATTTTTTCAGGAAATAAATGATTATTTTCAATGATTGGTCCAAAACTCTCAATATCATATTTTTCAATTTCATCGTCAAAGAAAATAATATGGGGATTTCCAATGTTAACCAAAAATGGTTTTTCTAAAATAAGATTGTCTAAAGAAAATTTCATATCCATCAAATTAACATCTTTAATCAAAGGAATATCCCTCCATTTAAATTTAGGATAACCCATATTTATACTTACAACTTCATCATCAATTTTCTGACATTTAATTGTTCTTTCGCTTGTGATCAAATCTATTGATTTACGTTCACTGTCTCTCATTAAAAAATTTGCAACACAACGTGCACCATTTCCGCACGCGTTTATTTCCCCACCATCAGAATTATAAAATATAATTAATGGACTGCTCTTAATCTTAGACTCTCTTATTAATATTAATTGGTCGCAGCCAATTCCATTTTCTCTGTGGCAAATCAATCTTATTTGGTCATCGGTAAAATTGAATGTAAATTTTCTTTGATCAATGACAACAAAATCATTTCCTAATCCATTCATTTTAATAAATTCAAACTCAACCATAAACACTTTATATTGAGCCAAATTTGTTTTTTCCAGCAAATAACAAACTAATTCAAACTTGACATTAAATCGTTGAAGTAATAAAAAATCGTGTTTTCCGTAAGAAATACTATTTCTGCGGTGCCAATTTTAAAGGTATCGACACCAGTCAGCGAGTTTCGCCCACTGGTGCAATACCAGCTGAAAGAGAATTTATAATGTTTGAGAGCCTGAGCAATCGGTTTGATGAAATTTTTAAGGGTCTGAAAAAGACAGGGTCTATAGATGAGTCTTCCTTAGATATTGCCATGAGAGACATTAGACGTGCTCTTTTAGAGGCGGATGTTGCTCTACCTGTAGCAAAACAATTTATTGAAGAAGTAAGAAAAGAAGCTATCGGAAAAGAAATTATTCGATCGATAACTCCCGCCCAAATGATAACAAAAATTGTAAATGATCAGCTAATTAAAATTTTAGGGCCAGCTGATAGCGAATTTAACATAAATAAATATGAAATATCTTCTTATTTATTTGTTGGTCTTCAAGGCTCAGGTAAAACCACTACAGTTGGTAAAATTGGAAATTACCTTAAAAATAATTTTGATAAAAATATTCTTTTTGTTTCGTTAGATACATCAAGACCAGCAGCTTTTGATCAATTAAAAAAACTTTCAGAAATAGTTAGCGTAAGAATTTTACCTAAAATTGAAAATCAAATACCAGTTGATATTGTCACTAGGGCAAAACAATTTGCTCAATTAAATGAAATTGATTGCATTTTATATGATACAGCAGGACGAATGAATATTGAAGAAAACCTGATGAGTGAATTGAGCTTACTAGAAAAAGAAATTCATCCCCTAGAAACATTGCTTGTTTTAGACAGTTTAACTGGTCAAGAAGCCGTTAATGTGGCTCGTGATTTTTCAAATACTATAAGTATCTCAGGTTCAATACTCACAAGAATTGATGGAGACTCCCGAGGTGGTGCTGCACTGAGTATGAAGTATGCAACACCTTGCCCAATAAAATTTATGGGTATCGGTGAACAAATTAACGACCTTGAAAAATTCCACCCCGAACGAATTGCCAATCGTATACTTGGTATGGGAGATATTGTTTCCTTAGTTGAAAAAGCTACTGAAACAGTTGATCAAGAAGATGCTGAGAGGATGGCTAAAAAAATACAAAAAGGTGAGTTTGATCTTGATGACTTACTGAGTCAAATTAGGCAAATGAAAAAAATGGGAGGTATTTCTGGAATGATGAAGTTTATTCCTGGTCTTGGTAATCTGACAAATAAGATATCACAAAATTCAAACCCAGATAACTCAATGGCTCAACAAGAAGCAATTATTCTCTCAATGACTAAATACGAGAGAAGTAGACCAAAAATAATTAATGGCTCAAGAAAAAAGAGAATAGCAGCAGGTTCTGGAACGTCTATATCAGAAATAAATAAAATTCTTAAGCAACATAGAAAGATGTCAGACATGATGAAAAAACTATCCAAAAAAGGAGGAGGATCAATTGATCCTAATATGTTAGCAAGTCAGCTTGGAGGAGGTATCCCGAGCAATTTTTTAAAAAATAAATATTAAATAATAGAAGGAGAAAACAATGGCGTTAAAAATTAGATTATCAAGAGCAGGTTCCAAAAAAAGACCTGTTTACAGAGTTGTCGTCGCTGATTCCAGAAGCCCACGTGATGGAAAATTTATTGAAAAAGTAGGTCTATATAACCCCCTTTTGCAAAAAGATAATAAGGATCGGGTGCAATTAAACTCAGAATCAATAAAAGAATGGATTGCAAAAGGAGCTAAGCCAACAGATAAGGTAGCAAAATTTTTAGGAGAAGCTGGTATAATACCAATGCCAGCATTAGCAAATAATCCAAAAAAAGCACTTCCAAAAAAGAAGGCCCAGGAGAGACTTGCAGCAGCAGAGGAAGCAAAGAATGAGTCTGCTTCACCCAATACTGAAGCTCCAGCAGA